>CAYXMV010000019.1:0-21996 GCA_964466235.1 uncultured Muribaculaceae bacterium
GGTATCGTGACCGACGTTAAGCAGGAGCTCCGCAAGTGCTCTGCGCTTAAGATCATGTACACAGCAAGAAAGGGTACTGATGAATAATCAGATACTTTCACATATCAAAAAAGAGCAGTTCCACATGGGGCTGCTTTTTTTATACGATGTTATTCAGAAAGAGCTGGGATTTTCGCGGAAAAATCAAACACTTTCTGATTGTTTAAATAAAAAAGAGGTATATTTGTAAGTTTTAAATTCAAGAGCCATGAAAATCACACGTTTTGCTTCAGCTATCATGACGATAGCCCTCATCGTAACAGCAGCAAGCTGTACAAATACCTCGAATAACGACGAAAAGGCTAAGTATATCTTCCTCTTCATCGGTGACGGCATGGGTAATTCACATGTTGCCGTAACGGAATCCTACCTTTCATATAAGGCAGGGAAGCTCGGAGGTGAGCAGCTTCTCATGACCACATTCCCGGTATTCGGTACATGCACGACCCATTCTGCAGACAAGAGGATCACGGATTCTTCTGCAGCCGGTACAGCCATTGCAACGGGAAGCAAGACCAACAATTCATATCTTGGCGTGGATCCGGAAGGAAACGAGCTCGAAAGCATGAGCTTCTGCCTTCAGGAGGACGGCTACAGGATCGGTATCATATCATCTGTACCTATCAACCATGCTACCCCTGCCTCATTCTATGGTCACAACATAAGCAGAGGCGCTTATTATGAGCTCATGAAGGAGATTCCGGAGAGCGGTTTCGAGTATTTCGCGTCTGCGGGCATCCTTCAGTATCACGGTCCGAAAGATGCGGAAGTGCCTACAGCCGCCGAATATCTTGAGGCAAACGGATATGACGTATGTTTCGGAAAGGCTGAACTCGCAGAAGCAATGCAGAACAGCGACCGCATCGTGTTCTGTCAGGAATACAACAGGGATATGGAGCCTAAGAACTATGATTCCACCGGCAACAAGCCCGAGACTGAGACCACTCTTGCAGAGATGGTGCAGGCTGGTATAGATTTCCTCGGAGATGAAGAGCCATTCTTCATCATGTGCGAAGGCGGAGAAATCGACTGGGCAAGCCATTCCGACAAGACAATGCCGATGATCATGACCACAATAGGTTTCGATGAAGCGATCAAGGCGGCATACGACTTCTATCTCAAGCATCCGGACGAGACGCTCATCGTGGTCACTGCAGACCATGAGACAGGCGGTGTGGCTCTCGGAGCCGGCAACCATCACGGAAACGTGAACTGGGAAGTCATCGAGAACGCATGGAACGAAAGCGGACAGAGCAACAACCTCAGGTTCGACGAGAACAAGGCCCTCAACGATGAGGCTCATATCGGATGGACTACCACTGACCACACAGGTGGCGCTGTACCGGTATATGCCATAGGCAAGGGAGCTGAGAGGTTTGCCGGACGAATAGACAATACAGACATCAAGGGCAGGATTCTTTGCGAATAAGTCCTGCATTAAATCATTTAAATAGAACATGGAAACAGTTATCAGAACCAAAGTGAAGGACCTGCTCAAGAGCGGGCCGGGCAAGGATGTGCTTGCCAAAGGATGGGTAAGGACAAAGAGAGGAAACAAGAATGTGGCGTTTATCGCCCTCAACGACGGTTCGACCATAAATAATATTCAGATAGTGGTTGACAAGACCCCTGAGAACGAGGCTGTACTCGCAAAGGTCACTACAGGAGCCTGCATAGCGGTCTGGGGCAGACTTGTGGAGTCGGTCGGTGGCGGACAGGCTACTGAGATTCAGGCCACCGGGATAGAGGTCTATGGAGAGTGTGACCCTGTGCGCTACCCTCTTCAGAAGAAGGATACCTCGTTCGAGTTCCTCAGAAGCGTGGCTCACCTCCGCCCGAGGACAAACACCTTCGGAGCGATTCTCCGCATCAGGCATCAGATGGCCTTCGCTATCCATAACTATTTCCATGAGAAGGGATTCGTATATCTGAATACCCCGCTCATCACAGCTTCCGACTGCGAGGGCGCAGGACAGATGTTCCGTGTCACTACCCTCGACATGGAAAATCTCCCTTACAACAAGAAGGGAGGCATCGACTACACCAAGGATTTCTTCGGAAAGGAGACCAGCCTTACCGTGAGCGGTCAGCTTGAAGGTGAGCTCGGAGCTCTTGCCCTCGGCGAAATCTATACCTTCGGACCTACTTTCCGCGCCGAGAATTCAAACACTCCACGCCACCTTGCGGAGTTCTGGATGATCGAGCCTGAGATGGCATTCTATGACATCAACGACAATATGGATCTCGCAGAGGACTTCATCAAATATCTTGTGAAGTGGGCTCTTGACAACTGCCGCGAGGACATCCAGTTCCTTAACGACAGGTATGACAACGAACTCATAACACGTCTTGAAAGTGTTGCGGACACAGAATTCGTGCGTCTTACATACACTGAAGGCATCAAGATCCTTGAGGCTGCAGGCGTAGAATGGGAGTATCCGGTCAGCTGGGGTACAGACCTTCAGAGCGAACATGAGAGGTATCTCGTGGAGAAGCATTTCCAGAAGCCGGTGATACTCACCGACTATCCTAAGGACATCAAGGCATTCTACATGAAGCAGAACGATGACGGCAAGACAGTCCGTGCGATGGATGTGCTCTTCCCTAAGATCGGAGAGATCATCGGAGGATCCGAGCGTGAGGCCTCGCTTGCCAAGCTCGAAGCGCGCATCGAGGAGACATGCATGAGCCGCAAGGGTCTCGAGTGGTATCTCGACACACGCCGTTTCGGTTCGGCTCCTCACAGCGGATTCGGTCTCGGTTTCGAGAGACTTCTCCTCTTCGTGACCGGTATGGCCAACATCCGTGACGTGATACCATTCCCTCGTACACCGAAGAACGCTGAATATTAAGATTTCTTCACTCGCCGAGACCGGTCGAAATGACACTACCGAGCTCGGCGAGGAATCTGAATGTAAAATGTCATCCCGAGCTTGACGAGGGATCCGATACCAGACAATTATGCTGATAATAGGAATAGCCGGAGGATCCGGATCAGGCAAGACCACAGTAGTTAAGGCCATCACAGACCAGCTCAAGGAAAGGGTCGTAGTGATACCGCAGGACTCATATTACAAGGATCTCAGCCATCTCACAGAGCAGGAGAAGAGGGATCATAACTTCGACCACCCGGATTCGATAGACTTCGACCTGCTCTGTCATCAACTCAAGGAACTGAAGGAGGGCAAGACCATCGAACAGCCGGTGTATTCCTACATCACATGCGGCCGCTCGAAAGACGAGACTGTCACTGTAAAGCCGGCAGACGTGATCATCGTGGAGGGCATCCTGATATATACGTGCCCTAAGCTCCGTAAGCAGATGGACATCAAGCTCTTCGTGGATGCAGACGATGACGACCGCCTGATGAGGGTGATGTCAAGGGACATCGTGGAGCGAGGCAAGACCGTAGAATGGGTCATCGAGCGCTACACCAAGACGGTGAAGCCTATGTATCTCCAGTTCATCGAGCCGAGCAAGCGCTATGCGGACATCATCATCCCGCAGGGAGGCCATAACAGAGTGGCGATAGACATGATTTCGGCACGAATTGAAAAAGACCTTCAGGAAATAGGCAAATAGAAGTGGATATAGACAGCTTCATAAAGCGCCAGCTCCGAAAGATCAAGGTTTTCTTCCGACGGAAACCTAAGTCGGAGGATAGGGCAGGATTATATGTCACCGTGATTTTTCATCTCACGGTGATTATTGTTCTGCTTGCCTACCAGATAGACAACAACATACGCCGTGAGGAGAGTTTCGTTCTCGACTTTTCAAAGCAGGAAGAAGTCGAGCGCAAACTGGAAGAAGAAGCTTTCAGAGAAGATATAAGCAGGCGCATAGACGAACTTATCGAGATGTCCCGCCATTCCGCGGATCCGGTAAGGAACATCGCCGTTGACGCAGGCTCCAATCTGAAGGACGACAGGAATACTGACGTGGAGGAACTGTATAAAGATGCGGAAAGACTCGCGCAGGAACTCAAGAACGGACACGAGATAGAGGAAGATGCCCGGGAGGAGACAGTGGAACTGCCTTCGCAGCAGAAGAAGGATGAGAAAGAAAAGAAGGAGTATTCCGGCCCGTCAGTGCTCTCATACACCCTCGACGGACGAAAGGCCAGCCACCTCAACATTCCCGCATACCGCTGTAATGGAGGTGGAGATGTCACCGTAATAATAACAGTAAACCCTCAGGGCCAGGTAGTGAACGCAAAAGTGATGGATGAAATATCCTCACGTGACCAATGTCTCCGTAACTTCGCAATCCGTGCCGCGCGTCTATCCCGCTTCAATGCTGCCCCCGACGCCCCGGCACGCCAGACCGGAGAGATCCTCTACCGCTTCATAGCACAATAAATCTCACGCAGAAGCTAAACAAAAAAGCGTGAGACCTTCGATCATTTGTCTGGTCTCACGCTAAATTGTCCGTGAATGCGTGTGAATCTATCGGACTACCGAAGGACTCTCGAGGGCTTTCAGCAGAATGTCGTCTATCGGGAGATAGAAACGGTAAAATGCTTCATCGTCCAGTTTCGAGTAGCGGCCTACGAGGGCATTGATCTGAGGCATCATGTATGTCCTGGACTCTTCCCATTCGCCTTTTGCCGGCTTCAGGCCATCGACGCGGGCTGCATAGTCAAGGAACTGAGACTCGAGGTCGAGGGATTGCAGGTATGATTCGAGGGCTGAAAAATCATCGATTCTTGAGAGTTCACCGCGGTATCTGTCGAAGATCGAGGATGCAAAGCGCACATGAGTGGTCTTGCGGTTGCAGCTGATATAGAATCTTGTCGCCTTGGTCGTATCTATAGGGACGAATACATCCGGGATGATTCCGCCGCCGCCATATACCCTGCGGCCTTTCACCGTATAATATACCGACGAGGTGTCCACCTTGATGCTGTCCGCCGAGGTCATCTCGCCATGGGCATACCTTTCATATATGTCGTATGCGTAATCCTTGTCGTACGGCTTCTGGATGCAGCGGCCGGAAGGCGTATAGAACCTTGCTACAGTGAGTCTGATTCCTGAGCCGTCGGTGAAGTTTATCGGTTCCTGAACCAGGCCCTTGCCGAATGAACGGCGGCCTACTATCACTCCCCTGTCGTTGTCCTGGATGGCTCCCGCAAAGATTTCGCTCGAAGATGCCGATCCGTCATTGAGCAGGACGGACAGTTCCACATCCTTGAGCCGCCCTCTTCCGTCAGCATCGAAATCCTGACGAGGACGTTCACGGCCTTCCATATAGACGATTCCGTCACCTTTTTCGAGAAATTCATTGGAGAGGCGTAGGGCCTGGTCAAGATAGCCTCCGGTATTGTCGCGCAGGTCAAAGATCAGGCGTGTCATTCCTTGAGCGAGAAGCTTGTCGGTGGCATCACTGAATTCCTTATAGGTAGTACGCGAGAACTTGGAGAGCTTTATATAGCCTGTAGTATCGTCAAGCATGAAGGCTGCATCGACGCAATGTACAGGAATCTTGTCTCGGGTCAGGTCGAAAGGGATGAAATTGCCGTCGCGGTTAACGACAATCCGGACCTTGGAGCCGGACGGACCCTTCATCAGACGTACCATGCTGTCCTGCGGGGTCTTGGTGCCGGCGATTGTCTTTTCACCCACCTTGATTATTCTGTCACCCTGCATGAGGCCGGCCTTCTCGGAAGGACCTCCCGGGATGACACTCAGGACGATGGCTGTGTCGTTAGGGACATTGAACTGGATACCGATGCCGTCGAAATTGCCGGCGAGTTCGGTCTCGGACTCGGTCAGCTCCACCGGAGGCAGATAAACGGAATGAGGATCCAGTTCGGCAAGTGCGGCCACAACGGCAGCATCTGTCATACCCTCCATATCAATGGTATCGACATAATGCTTCTGAACCTCCTGAAGTATGAGGTTCAGCTTGCGCCATCTGTTGTAGTCACCGTCAAATTTCCTGTCCGGAAGGGCCCTGTGGGCCACTAAAGTCAGAAGCACTCCCACGGTCACGCCGAGAAGTGCTACAATCACATTGTTGTCTGGTCTCTTCATACCTGTTCCACCTCTATACCGGCTCTCACGAGAAGGTCTATACCGTCGGTGAGACGGTAGGCATCACGATAGACCACTCTCCTGATTCCGGCCTGTATTATGAGTTTCGCACATTCCATGCAGGGCGAGGCTGTGACATAGAGGGTCGCACCCTTGCTGCTGTTGCCGGACTGTGCCACTTTGGAGATTGCATTGGCCTCGGCATGAAGGACATATGGTTTCGTGACGCCGTTTTCATCCTCGCAGATATTTTCAAACCCCGACGGCGTACCGTTGTAGCCGTCGGAGATTATCATCCTGTCCTTTACAAGCAGGGCACCGACCTGACGACGCCTGCAATAGGAATTGCGCGCCCAGATGCCTGCCATTTCAATATAGCTCTGGTCAAATTTCTCCATATATATTATCGCTGATAAAGATACCTCTTTATGCTCTTCTTAGGGGTTCGTTCAAAATCTTCGGACATCACCTCTATCTTCTTGAGCTTAGCATAGTTAGGAAGTTCCTTGTTAAGTTCTGCAAGCGTGCCTTCCATATACTTTACGAAAGCGTCCTGAGGCATTCCGTCCTTCTCACCCTGCGAAAAATCAGGGTAGATGAGCGCCGTGAGGCCTCCGTTGTCCTCGATCACGAGCGAATCAACCACATACGGCTGACTGTTGATCACAGTCTCGACCTCCTCAGGATAGATGTTCTGGCCGCTCGGACCGAGAATCATACACTTCGCACGACCCTTGATGAAGAGTGAGCCGTCCGCATCGATCACACCCATGTCACCTGTACGGAACCATCCGTCCTCCGTGAATACCTCGGCCGTAGCCTCATCGTTCTTGTAATATCCGAGAAATACATTGGCACCCTTGACAAGGATTTCGCCCGGCACGTTTACAGGGTCATTAGAGTTGATCCTGATCTCCATGTTAGGCGCAGCCTTTCCGCATGAATAGAGCTTCTCCTCCTTCCAGTCGTCGTAAGTGATGATAGGGGCGCACTCCGTCATGCCGTAGCCCACAGTGAACGGGAAGCCCATCTTCTTGAAGAAAGCCTCAACCTCAGTATTGAAGGCTGCACCGCCGATGATGACCTCATAGAATTCGCCTCCGAATGCATTTGTAAGCTCTGCCTTCACCTTGTTGAGCACTACCTGATTCAAGCCGGGCATCTTCATGAGGAACTTGATACCGTCTTTCTCGAGTACCGGCCTCACCTTGCTCTTATATATCTTCTCTATGACGAGAGGCACCGCGATGACTACGCTCGGCTTCACCTCGGCAAGCGCCTGCATGATGATCTTAGGACTCGGGAGCCTTGAAAGGAAGTGGACATGGCAACCGACAGAAAGTTCGTACAGAACCTCGAACATCAGGCCGTACATGTGAGCGCAAGGAAGCATCGAAACCACCCTTGAAGTATGGTTGAGCTGAGGGAGCACCTTTCTTCCGAACTCGATGTTTGAGAAGATTGCACGATATGGAATCATCACGCCCTTAGAGAAGCCTGAAGTTCCTGATGTATAATTGATTACCGCAAGTTCTTCCGGCTGGTCCTCATAATAGTTGAGGGCATCGGATGTGAACGAGTTAGGATATTTCCTTCCGAAAAGCTCGTTGAGATGTTCGCGTGCCTGGACGATCTTCTCGTCGCCGGCATAGAGGAGCTTGAATGTGTTGACCTGGATTATGGCATGGAGGTCAGGCATCTCAGTCTCGCTGAGACCTTCCCAGATCACGTCATCCACGAAGAGGATCTTCGCTTCCGAATGGTTCACCAAATGATGGATGTTAGCTGACTTGAACTCGTGAAGGAGAGGGACCGGAACGGCGCCGTATGTCATCGTAGCAAGGAAAGCCACGGCCCAGTTGGCCTGGTTTCTCGAGCAGATGGCAACCTTGTCTCCTTTAGCGAGACCGCACTCCTCAAACATGATGTGGAGCTTTTCCATACGTCGTGCGACATCGCCGAATTTCAGAGTCACTCCCTGATAGTTGGAAATCGCCGGGCGCTCCCAATTCTTTTTGAAGGAAGCTTCAAAAATTTTGTTTACTGATGTGAATTCCATGATTTCTAAGTTAAAGTATTTTAAAGTACACTATTTCAATGTCTGAGTCCTGACCTTGCCATCATAGCAGGTGAACTCCACTGTATTGCCGTCAAGCACCTTGACAGGGCTGTCCGGCCTGATTCTCTGATTGCCCTCATATACCGTAAGAGGTCCGCCTCCATAGAACGGGAATATAAGGGTCTGCACCGATGTCCTGACCACCCAGAATGTGCTGCCGCTCAAGTCTATACGCTCAGGCAGGGACTTGATTGTCTCTCCGCTGACGCCGATGCCTTTCCACGAAGCCGGCTTCACGCCCTGAAGGTTGTACATCTCTATGGTATTGTCCTTATGCAGAACCATGACATTATATTTCCGCTTCCCGTTGAAGTCATAGACATCCGGTCCGAGAAGTATATCCTTCTTCAGATCGACAGGGAATCCGCTGACATAGCGTCCGAGCCTGTCTATGAGATAGAGCCTGCTTCCTGCCCCGAAAAGGATCTGAAGCTTTCCGTTGGCGAAGAAATCTACGGTCTGAGCCGTACCGCATATAGGTCTGTCGAAGGTCACGCCCCAGAGATCCTTGCCTTCTTCACGCAGACATAGCGAGAGATGTGAATTCTGATAGAACTCATTCATCTTTCCTGTGCCCGAGTTCTTGACCCTGAACGGTCCCTTAGGGATGATGACAGTCGTGTCACGTTCGAAGAGAGCTGTTTCGGTCTTTTTGAGAGAGAGCCTGCGGAGACTGAAGTCAAGCATCATCCCTTCCTTGCCATGAACGACTGAAAGCACTGCAGGGGACGTGTCAGCACCTTCATGGAACCGCCTGAATCCACGCAGGAATGAAGATGTGAAAATATCACTCAGTACGGCAGGTTCCTCAGTGAACGAGAAATACGCCACGGCCGCCGCAGCCTTGGAAGGGGAAATATCGGACAGACCGGCGTCACTCATATAGTTCTTCAGCGGATACTCCAATGCCTTTCCGCTCCGGTATCCGTCAATGACCTCCTTCCTTCCGGAAATGATCCATCCGTTCATAAATACCGATTCCGCATCTGAGGCACAGGTGAAGAAATTACCGAAAAGGGCCGGAATGATTTCCGGATAAGCCACAGTATCAACGACATGCGCATCCCTGCTGCCGACCTTTACAAGGGTTATGGTATCCAGACGTCGGCCGGTCATGAGTCTTGCCGTCGCAACTTCGCGGACATCGAGACGTGTCATGATTTCCTGAGGATCGGCCTTATATTTCCTTTTGAGGGCATCACGGGCCGAAACATTGGCCTGAAGCCTCTGTCGCGTATCCATATATCCTTGATAGGCAGATATATAGGGCTCTATATCCCTCATAGGGAGAGTGAGGGCGAAAAGAGTGTGTGACGGCAACACGGAAGAGACGGAAGAAGATGACGGGGCTGATTTCTGAAGAACCGTCATGAAATCGGTTGCGTCATCGTCAAAGACAGCCGATCCCTGAAGTGAGAGCCCTGTGTCCGAGGTGCTTATTCCGAATGCCGTCCAGTCGGCAAGGCGGGTCAGGAAATCCGAATACTTCGAGAATTTCCGCGTCATCACCGCCGGAACGAGCCTGTTGATGTGTGCGTTGGATATGATGGCAAAGTCATCGCCGGGTACGGAGGCGAGGGCTTCCTCGAAGCCCGATGCGTCCAGCACTGACACCTTTTTGCCGATATGCCTGAGGGATGACTTGACAAGGCCCTCTGATCCGGAAGCGATGAGCATTCCGTATTCCGTCTGCTCAACCGTCATTCCCTTTGCACGGAGCCTGCCTGCAAAATCAGATGCAACCGCCTCATCTGCAGGAGCTTTGAACACAAACAAAGGCTGCAGTTTGCCTGCATAATGAAGCGAAACCGCCATTTCAGACTTCCTCATGGCCTCCGGCAGCTCCAGACCTGGAATGATCTCGGGAGCAGCCTTGCGCACATCTGAGAAACAAGAGGCAAGAACGGCATCCGAAGGCACAGCAGAAAGAAGTGCATGCCGCTCATCATCGGCGACATGCGATTTCCTTGAACCTGACGGCATCTCTACATCGGAATATAGGAACAGCACTGCCACACCTATACCCACGAGCATCACCGCCACGGCGATGAGAGAAAGTATTATCGACTTTCTGCTCATTATTTCACTGCAATTGCCTCAATCTCGACCTTTACACCAAGAGGAAGGGCTGCTGCCTGATAGCATGCTCTCGCAGGCTTATCACCGGTAAAATACTCTGCATATACCTCATTGACAGCCTTGAAGTCGGCGATGTCGGCGAGAAGGACAGTGGTCTTTACCACATTGTCGTATGTCATGCCCGCTTCCTTGAGGATAGCTCCGATGTTCTTGAGAGACTGATGTGCGGCGGCAACAATATCCTCCTGCACATTGCCGTCGGCAGGGGTTACAGGAATCTGACCTGAAATGTAGAGTGTTCCATTCACTTCAACAGCCTGTGAATACGGGCCCACCGCCTTCGGTGCATCCTGGGTTGCGATTATTCTTTTCATGATTTCTGTTTTAATTTGTTTTCTTTTGTACAGCGCCTGTCCCACAAGCGCATTATCATGCAAATTTAGTAATAATCAGCCAAATATCCAATAACCGCACAATATACAAAAAGCCGGATCGCAAGATCCGGCTTTTGTAGCCCCGAGCAGAATCGAACTGCTATCTAAGGTTTAGGAAACCTCCATTCTATCCGTTGAACTACAGGGCCATTGATACTACTCAGCCTTCTTCTCGATGATCTGACGACCTCTGTAGTAGCCGCACTCTGGGCATACTCTGTGGTACATGATTGTTGCACCGCAGTTTGAACATGTAGCGAGCGTAGGCACTACAGCCACGTCGTGTGTTCTTCTCTTGTCACGTCTCTGCTTAGAGACCTTGTGTTTTGGATGTGCCATTTTCTATATTTTTTAATTATTAATAATCAATTGATTCCTCGACTTCACCCGGAATGACAACCGTCATTTAAACATGTCTTTCAGGGCGGCGAAAGGATTCATTTCCTTTTCCTCACCGAAGATGTCATATCCTTGCGGAGCACTATAATACTTCATCGCTTCCGGATTGCATCCGCCAGGCCCGTGCGTACGCTGCATCGGCAACGACAAGCACACATAATCGTAGATTATCTGGCTGAGGTCAAGCTCCGCCTCGTCCTGAGGGATGAAAATCACTTCCCGCTCCCCCTCCTGATGAGCATCCGAATTCTCTTCACTGCCGTACTTCACACTGAGCATCACCTGCGTCTCCACCGGCAGATCCAGTTCGTCGAGACACCTGTCACACTCCACCGTCACGCTTCCTTCGAGAGAGCAGTCAACGCCAAGATAGCGCCCTGATTTCTCCACGACAACCTCTATATCAACCCCCGCATCAAGAATATCGGGATTGCCATAACTGTCGAAGAACTTCTTGCCGGCATGCCAGGAAAATCGGCTTTCCCCGGCTGCCAATCCATTTAAAGGTATTATAAATTTATCTTCCATCTGACCCCATAAATAGATTTTGAGCCCGCAAAGATAACAAAAACTTTTATTATTAGCAATTTATCTCCGAACTTTTTCTCTTGCGCTCGATTTCGTTCAGGATTATCTTTCTCAACCTCATGGATTTAGGGGTAACCTCCACAAGTTCGTCCTCCTGAATATACTCGAGAGCCTCTTCGAGCGAGAACACAACAGGAGGCGGAAGCATCACCTTGTCGTCACTTCCCGACGCACGCATATTCGTAAGTTTCTTAGTCTTGCAGATGTTTATATTGAGGTCGCGTTCGCGTGTATGCTCACCCACTACCTGACCTTCATATATATCCACGCCCGGCTCGATGAAGAAACGTCCCCTGTCCTGAAGCTTGTCCATCGAATATGCCACAGAAAGCCCCGTCTCGAGGGAAACGAGAGATCCGTTGGTACGGCGTTCTATGTCGCCCTTGTAAGGTTCATAATCCTTGAAACGGTGAGCCACGACAGCCTCTCCCTGGGTAGCGGTGAGAAGGTTGCTTCGGAGTCCCATCAGTCCGCGTGAAGGGATGTCGAACTCAAGGTGTGTCCTGTCTCCCCTGCCTTCCATCTGTATGAGGGCACCTTTTCTGCGGGTAACCATCTCGATGGCCCTTCCTACAAATTCCTCCGGAAGGTCGATCGTAAGATTCTCGATAGGTTCGCACCTCTGACCTCCGATCGTCTTGTCGAGTACCTTAGGCTGGCCGACCTGAAGTTCGAAGCCCTCACGGCGCATGGTCTCGATAAGCACGGAGAGATGAAGGACGCCACGGCCATACACTATGAATGAATCAGCATTAGGGCCCGGCTTCACTCTCAACGCAAGATTCTTTTCGAGTTCCTTCTCAAGGCGTTCCTTAAGATGCCTTGATGTCACGAACTTTCCTTCGCGGCCGAAGAACGGTGAGTTGTTTATGCAGAAGAGCATGCTCATCGTAGGCTCATCCACCTCTATAGGAGGAAGGGCCTCAGGATTCTCGAAGTCTGCAACGGTGTCGCCTATCTCGAAACCATCGAGGCCTACCACAGCACAGATGTCGCCGCACTGCACCTCGTCCACCTTCATCTTTCCGAGACCGTCGAATATCATCAGTTCCTTTATCTTCTGCTTCTGCTGAATGTCGTACCTCTTGCAGAGCGTGATGTTCATTCCGCCTGTAAGCGCGCCTCTTGTGACCCTTCCCACAGCGATACGGCCTACATAAGGCGAGTACTCAAGTGAAGATATGAGCATCTGAGGCGTCCCCTCATTATATTCAGGGGCAGGAATCTGCTCGAGGATAGTGTCGAGAAGGGCGGTTATGTCATTTGCAGGCTGCCTCCAGTCGTGTGACATCCATCCCTGCTTTGCACTTCCATATACAGTCTTGAAATCGAGCTGGTCCTCTGTCGCGCCGAGGCTGAACATAAGGTCGAACACCTCTTCCTGCACCTCATCGGGACGGCAGTTGAGCTTGTCAACCTTATTGATGACGAGGACAGGCTTCTTACCCATCTCTATAGCCTTCTGGAGGACGAATCTCGTCTGAGGCATACAGCCCTCGAAGGCATCCACGAGGAGGATGACGCCGTCGGCCATATTGAGCACTCTCTCCACCTCGCCGCCGAAGTCGCTATGGCCCGGGGTATCGATGACATTTATCTTTACACCTTTATATACTACCGAAACATTCTTTGCAAGTATCGTTATGCCTCTTTCCCTTTCGAGGTCATTGTTGTCGAGGATAAGCTCTCCCAGCTTCTCCTGTTCGCGCGCCTGACGCGCCTGATAGATCATCCTGTCAACCAGAGTTGTCTTTCCGTGATCGACATGAGCGATGATTGCTATATTCCTAATTTCCTGCATAATACTGATAATTAACCATTTGGCAGCATAATGCCACCCGTCCGGAAAACCCGTCCGAAAAAGATTTGCAAAATTAGATATTTTTGTAAAATATTTTCCAATCTTTTTATATTTTTGCGCCTAATTTGGCAATTGGCTCATCAGAGCGAATCGAGGGTAATTCCCTTTCTGAAATCGTGACAGGAATAATGAATTAACGTAATAAGGTTAGAAAATATGAAACAGGACATGATCGTAATCTTGGACCTCGGCAGCCACGAAAACACCGTAGTAGCCAGAGCTGTCCGCGCATTAGGAGTTTACAGCGAGATTTACCCGCATGACATTACGGCAGCAGAACTCAAGGCCCTGCCTAATGTAAAAGGAGTCATCATCAACGGTGGCCCGAACAACGTGATCGACGGTGTGGAGATCGATGTCCTCCCGGAAATATATGAAGCAGGCTATCCTGTGATGGCGGCAGGCCATGACAAGGCTCTCTGTGAAGTTAAACTCCCTCAGTTCGGGAATGACGAAGCCACAGTAAAGGAAGCCGTAAAGGGATTCGTATTCGACACATGCAAGGCAGAAGCGAACTGGAACATGAAGAATTTCGTCGCAGACCAGGTAGAGCTCGTACGCAGACAGGTGGGTGACCGCAAGGTTCTCCTTGCCCTCTCTGGCGGAGTTGACAGTTCCGTGGTAGCCGCCCTCCTTCTGAAGGCCATCGGCGACAACCTCGTTTGCGTACATGTAAACCACGGTCTCATGCGCAAAGGCGAGTCTGAAAATGTAGTGGAAGTGTTCAGAAACCAGCTCTGTGCCAACCTCATATATGTCGATGCCACAGACCGTTTCCTCGGTCTCCTCGAAGGAGTCGCTGACCCTGAGCAGAAGAGAAAGATCATAGGCGGAGAATTCATCCGCGTATTCGAAGAGGAAGCCCGCAAGCTCGACGGCATCGATTTCCTCGGCCAGGGAACGATTTACCCAGACATCGTGGAGAGCGGCACAAAGACAGCAAAGATGGTGAAGTCGCACCACAACGTAGGCGGTCTGCCTGAGGACATGAAGTTCGAGCTCGTGGAGCCTATCAAGCAGCTCTTCAAGGACGAGGTACGTGCCTGCGGAGTTGAACTCGGCCTTCCATACGAGATGGTATATCGTCAGCCGTTTCCGGGCCCGGGTCTCGGAGTCCGCTGTCTCGGAGCAATCACACGCGACCGTCTTGAGGCCCTCCGCGAAGCAGATGCGATCCTCCGTGAAGAGTTCGCACTCGCCGGCCTCGACAAGAAGGTATGGCAGTATTTCACAGTCGTTCCGGACTTCAAGTCCGTAGGCGTGCGCAACAATGCCCGCTCATACGACTGGCCTGTGATCATCCGTGCCGTGAACACCATCGACGCGATGACGGCATCCATCGAGCAGATCGAGTGGCCAGTCCTGATGAAGATCACCGACCGCATCCTCGCAGAGGTTCCGAACGTAAACCGCGTATGCTACGACCTCTCACCGAAGCCATCTGCTACCATCGAGTGGGAATAAATCCCACTACACAAAATTGCATTAGGCCGGTTCTTCTGGGCTACATGAATTTTCCTATGATTTCGCGGGTCTTGGCGACTTTCTCGTCGAGAAGCTCTTTTGAGGTGGCTTCGCATAGGAAACGGAGGTATGGCTCGGTGTTGGATGGGCGGATGTTGAACCACCAGTCAGGGAACTCGACACGGTAGCCGTCGAAATCCATATAGGCTGTGGCCTTTTCCTGAGACATGAAATAGTCACGTACGGCATCCATAGCCTCTTTCTTGCGCTCCAGCTTGAAGTTGATCTCGCCTGAGTTCTGATATTTCTCGATACGTGCGATGAGCTGGCTCAGAGAAATGCCCCGGGCCTTCATCCCGGCCACCACATTGAGTATCAGGATGGAAGCGAGAAGGCCGCTGTCCGAATAGAAGAAGTCACGGAAATAATAATGGCCGGCGAGCTCCCCTCCGAACACTCCGTCAAGTTCGCGGAGCTTCAGGGCGGCATAAGCACGGCCTACACGCCATGTGTTCATCACACCACCCATTGGCGAGAGATACTCCCCTACCGCCTTTGAACTTCTGATATCCTGATGGATGTAGCCCTTTTCGCCTCTTTCCTCAAGGAAGTAATGTCCGAGAACGGCAATCATGAGGTCAGGAGAGATGAAACGGCTGTTCTCGTCAACGAACATCACGCGGTCGGCATCACCGTCGAAGATGACTCCGATGTCCGCCTTCGTTTCCGCAACAAGCCTCTTGAGATCCTCCACATTTGCAGGAATGAGAGGGTTTGGCTCATGGTTAGGGAAACTTCCGTCCATCTGCTCATAGATATATGCAGGCTGGTCGCCGAAGATGTCGCGCACGAAGAGCGAGGCCATTCCGTTCGAGACGTCCATCGCGATCTTGAGGTCAGACCAGTCGCCTTTATATTTGAGAAGGAAGGCGAGGTAGTCCTGACGGATGTCCATAGGATGAACCTGTCCCTTGACTGCAGCCGGAGTACATGGACGTCCCTCGTCGATCCAGTCGCGGATCTGTCCGAGTCCTGTGTCGAGACCTACCGGAAGGGCGTTCTCGCGGGACACCTTGAGACCGTTGTACTCTGCAGGGTTGTGGGATGCCGTTATCTGAACAGAGGCCTTGAAGCCATAGTTCGCCGTGCCGAAATAAACCATCGGGGTGGTGCTGAGGCCGATGTCATATACATCTGCGCCGGCATCTGTGATTCCTTTAATAAGGTATTCATGTATTTCCGGTGATGAGACTCTGGCGTCTCTTCCCACGAGTACCTTATCAGCGGAAAGAAGTTCAGGAAGGAAATAACCCACCTTGTAGGCTACGTCCTTATCGAAATCCACATTATAGATTCCCCTGATGTCGTATGCATGAAATGCTCCCATAATATTATCGTTTAGACTTGTAGCGTGTCTGTACCGAGCCTTTGGCGATGGCCTGCAGCTTGCGGGCTATCATCTTGCGCCGTATAGGCGTGACATTGTCAACAAAAAGGTTGCCGTCCAGATGCGAAAGTTCATGCTGGACCATGCGGCAGCCGAATCTGTCGAATTCCTCGACGACCTTCTCAAGCTTCTCGTTGTAATATTCGACCTTTATCTTCGAAGGACGGCGCACTTCCGCATAGATTCCCGGTACACTGAGGCAGCCTTCCGAATATTCACATGTCTCCTCGCTCTCTTCAAGTATCACAGGATTGATCATTGTCCTCTTGAAGTCCTTGAGGTAGTCGTATGTGTCGCTGAGATCTGAACCGTCAACGATTACAATATTCTTGTTGACACCCACCTGAGGGGCGGCAAGTCCGCAGCCGTCCGCGACCTTGAGGGTCTCTTCCATGTCGGCTATCAGCTTTGCTATGCCTTCCTTGTCGGTGAGATCGACGTCGGTATTCTCTCTGCGGAGGACGTCGGAGCCGTATAAATATATAGGTAGTATCATATCGTTATGTTTTATTTCTTTTATATTGGTCCTTCGCTTCGCTCAGGATGACAGCGCGGCCGCTCAGGATGACAAACGGATCATTTCTGACGGTCGATATATGACTGAAGAATGATGGCGGCGCTGATCTTGTCAACGGACTCCTTTTTCATTCGGTCCTGTTTCTTCATGCCTCCGTCTATCATTGCCCGATGAGCCAGGACAGACGTAAACCTCTCATCCTCAAGCGTCACTGGAATATCCGGAAAAGCCTTTGCAAGATGCTTCAGGAAGATGTCTATATCCTTTGCCGCCTCCGAAGGCCTGCCGTCCATATTGATCGGATAGCCGACGACAAAGCGAACGACATTCTCATTTTCCGCATATTTTTTAAGATAATCTATTATCTTTGCAGATTGGACCGTATCCAATGCAGATGCAAAGATTCCGAGCGGGTCACTCACGGCGACGCCGACCCGTTTCCTTCCATAGTCTATGCCAACAATTCTGTCCATCAGGATACAAAGTTACGACATTTTTTTATGGCACAACACAACAAAGAAAAGAAAACGGAAAACTTCCGCCTGACTCTCATCGACGACAGGTCGCACAAGCAGCTCTTCACGATACATTTCACGAGGACGACATTCTTCGTTATGGTCATAAGCATCATCGTAATGCTGAGCGCAATAGTTTTCTCAATAACGGCATACACACCCATAAGGACATTCATACCCGGCTATCCTGACGCACATTCCAAGAGGGCGGCAATCCAGAACGCCATAACCATAGACTCCCTCGAAAGCGTGATATACAGGTGGGAACTTTACTCGGAAAACCTCAAGAGGGTCGTTGAAGGAAGGGAACCCCTCAAGATCGACAGCCTCATAAGGGCCACGCAGCCGGAGGAGGTGTCCGCAGAAGAGGCAGCTGCTCTCCAGAAGCAGGACTCCATCCTCAGGGAGCAGGTGAAGAAGGAGGAACAGTTCGACATTTCTTCCGACAGAGGCAAAAGGGAGCTTCCTATCGAGGGAGTCCACTTCTTCACACCTCTCAAAGGCGCTGTATCCCAGGGCTTTGATGCGGCAGTCCATCCTTATATAGACATTACCGCAGCCGCCGGATCGGTGGTAAAGGCCGTCCTTGACGGCACGGTGATCTTTGCCGGATGGAGCGAGGATGCAGGCTATACGATACAGATCCAGCATGAAGGCGACATAATCTCGATATACAAACACAATGAGAAACTTTCGAAAAAGGTTGGTGACAAGGTCAGCGCCGGCACACCGATAGCCCTTGTAGGCAATTCCGGCAGCCTCACCACAGGAGCCCACCTGCATTTCGAACTCTGGCACAAGGGAGAGACTGTCGATCCCGCACTTTACATCAACTTCTAAAGACTGAGCGATGGAAAAGAGAAAAATCGCGATCCTCGGTTCCACCGGATCGATAGGACGCCAGGCCTTAGATGTCATAAGCCAGCATAGGGATCTGTTTCAGGTAGAGCTTCTGACAGCGAACAACAGCACCGATCTGCTTATAAGCCAGGCCATTGAATTCGACGCCAATGCCGTCGTGATATGCAACGAGGACAAATACAGGGAAGTGGCCGACGCGCTGCAGCCCCATTATATAAAGGTATTCGCAGGAATGCAGTCGGTGTGTGACCTCGTGACCGGGGACAACATCGACATCGTTCTCACCTCGATGGTCGGCTTCAGCGGACTTGAGTCAACCGTTGCGGCGGTAAAGGCCGGCAAGACCATAGCCCTTGCAAACAAAGAGACACTTGTTGCGGCCGGCGAGATAGTGATGGACCTTGCACAGAAGCACGGAGCCCGCATCCTTCCGGTCGATTCCGAACACTCGGCCATATTCCAGTGCCTCATGGGGTCTGCCGGTGCGGCAATCGAGAAGATACACCTCACGGCATCCGGCGGACCTTTCCGTACATGGAGCCGCGAACAGATAGCCAAGGCCACAAGGGCTCAGGCCCTGAATCATCCGAACTGGAGCATGGGAAGCAAAATCACCATAGACTCGGCCACGATGATGAACAAGGGACTTGAAATCATCGAGGCAAGGTGGCTTTTCGGCACACCGGGCGGAAAGATAGATGTAGTGATACATCCCGAGTCCATAATCCATTCCATGGTGGAATACGCAGACGGCTCGGTGATTGCACAGATGGGACATCCGGACATGAGGGAAGCCATCCAGTTTGCCTTCAGCTATCCGTTCCGTCTGCCGCTGAACAACCGCAAGCTCAATTTTGCAGAATTAGGAAGCATGTCCTTCTTCGCCCCGGATCCGGAAAGATTCCCGGCCCTCGACCTCGCGTACGAGGCTTTGGCGAAAGGCGGAAACATGGCCTGCATCATGAATGCCGCCAATGAAGCCGCCGTGGCCGCATTCCTTCAGGAAAGAATCGGGTTCTATGACATCACGGCCGTGGTGGCCGACTGCATGGCTGGTGCGGAATTTGTAGCCAAGCCCGATCTTGACACGATTTTCCGGACCAATGAGACGGCATACGCAAAGGCGGTCGAAAAGATTGCCGCAATCTCCGGGAAGAGTTCCCTTTAACAGACTGACGAACAAATGGTTGCATTAATAAAGACTCTACAGGTAATCCTTGCCCTCGGCATTCTCATCATAGTCCATGAATTCGGACACTTCGCCTTTGCGAAGATGTTCGGCATCAGGGTTGACAAATTTTTCCTCTTCTTTGACGCAGGTGGCGTCAAGCTGTTCAGCACAAAGAGCGGATGGTTTGCGAAGCTGTTTCCGAAGGCAAAGCAGTGGGAGACAGAATACGGAATAGGCTGGCTGCCTCTCGGAGGCTATTGCAAGATTGCCGGAATGATCGACGAATCCATGGACACGGAACACCTCAAGACCGAGGCCAAGCCGTGGGAATTCAGGTCGAAGCCGGCATGGCAGAGGCTCTGTGTGATGGCGGGAGGCGTACTCTTCAACTTCATCTTCGCCATAATGATGTATATATGTCTGATGGCAGGATGGGGCGAGTCCTATATAAAGAATGAAGGCAACAGCATCTATGTGAACGGGCTGGCATACGAGATGGGGTTCCGAAACGGTGACCGCATCCTCAGCTTCGACGACTACGTGCCGGAAAACTTCGCGATGCTCCAGGCCGATCTCGCAAGGCAGACTGCAAGGAAGGCTACTGTGCTCAGGGACGGTGACACCCTTAATATATATATAGACCACAGCATGATCGGCGATGTGCTCCAGAGTCCGGGGATGTTCGACCTCGCGAGGGAATTTGTAGTGGAAAGCATAGCCGACAATTCGCCGAACCTCGGGTCTGAAATAAGGAAAGGAGACCGGATAATAAACATCGCAGGCAAAGATATAACATACATACAGGATGCATGGCCTGTACTCGAAGAGCACAAGATGGAAACCGTTCAGACGACGGCAGTGCGCGCGACGGACACTCTGAAGCTCGACCTTCAGGTGGACTCGACAGGACGGCTCGGAGTATATATAGCCCAGCCGGAGATCACCACTAAGGAATATACGCTGGCGGAGGCTGTCCCTGCAGGATTCAGAAAGACATTCTCCACCATCGGAGGCTATCTTCAGGACCTCAGGTTAGTGGTGACGCCGAGCACCGAAGCATACAAGTCTGTCGGCAGCTTCATAGCCATCGGACAGATATTCCCTGCATCATGGGACTGGTACAGCTTCATCAGCATCATTGCCCTGCTGTCAATAATGCTCGGAGTGATGAACCTCATCCCCGTGCCGGCATTGGACGGAGGGCACATCCTCTTCACAGTGTACGAGATGATCACGGGACGCAAGCCGAGCGACAGATTCCTCTACGCGGCTCAGATAGTGGGAATGCTGCTCATCTTCGGGCTCATGTTCCTCGCTTTCGGCAACGACATAGCAAGATTCTTCAGATAACAATAAACACAACACAATATGAAACGCATACTTACATATCTCGCATTCGCTGCAGCGGCATTGACCATGGTCTCATGCAATCAGGCCAAGACAAGAAAGGCACTTCTTCCGAACATCAGCGGCAAGGCAGGAGAAGTCATTGTTGTAATAGAGAAGAGCTACTGGGAAGGCTCTGTGGGCATGCTGCTCCGAGATACCCTTGCGCGCGACTGCGATTTCCTCCCTCAGAAGGAACCGATGTTCAACCTCGTGGATGTGGCCCCAGCCGCATTCAACAAAACCAGCATGTTCCAGGTTCACAGGAACATCCTTATGGTGAACATCAGCAGCGCCGTGACGGAGCCGGGCGTCGTGTTCCAGAAAGACCTCTGGGCGGCACCACAGACAGTGATACGCATCAACGCCATCGACAGCGAATCGGCAATCCAGCTCATACAGGACAATTTCAGAAAGATAGAGACGACTCTCGAGCAGGCTGAAAGAGACCGTATCATCTCGAACTCGAAGAAATACGAGGAACGCGGACTTGCTCCTGTAGTGACCCAGCTTGCCGGCGGTTCGCCTCACTTCCCTTCAGGATACAAGCTCAAGAAAAGGACAAATGACTTCATCTGGATCACATACGACACCCAGTATGTGCAGCAGAGCATCCTCGCGTACAAATATCCTGTTGTCGAAGGCGAAAACATGATGGACCTGGACAACATCCTCGCAAATACCAACGAGATGCTCAAGAACAATGTTCCGGGCATGTTCGAGAACACCTACATGACAACAAGCGAGTTCGCAAGGCCTTCAATAAAGTACATGAAGTACAAGGGGCTCGACTTTGCCGAGATCAGAGGATTCTGGGAAGTCTATAACGACTATATGGGAGGACCTTTCGTATCTCATGTGTTCTACAGCCAGGACGGACAGGACATGATAGTGCTCCAGGGCTTCGTATATGCTCCTAAATACGACAAAAGGCAGTATCTCAGGCAGGTAGAATCCATCATCTATTCGTTCGAATGGGCAGAACCAGAAAAAGAGTAACACACTTATATAAAGAAAAGGTGAAAATATTTTGTCAGATTAAAAATATTTTATACCTTTGCACTCCCATTTGTTAAAAGTGGTC
>CAYXMV010000020.1:0-20974 GCA_964466235.1 uncultured Muribaculaceae bacterium
TATTCAGTTTCAACAATTAATGACTTTTCGGAGAAAAATTTAAACAGTTTCTAAAGATATGAGGAGGATAATGTCGATTATTTCGGCCCTCGGCATTGTGGCATGTGTTCATGAGGGTCTCGTGTATCCGGACGAGGGTAAAGTGATGATGAGCCTGAAGGCGGCGGTTGATGGTGCGGATGGTCATGTCTCAGCGAAGAGTATTCTTACGGAAGGGGTTATAGAGGATAAGGTCACGGACTTGACAGTGGCCTCTTATGACGAAAACGGTGTGCTGGTGGATGCTCAGTACTATACTGATCTGTCGGATATTAAGTTGTATATTAGCAAGAATGGGGAGAATAATATCTTTGCCATGGCCAATATGGGTGATATGACGGATGCCATGCCGTCAGACGTGTCGGAAGTGGGAGGTGTGAGCTATGTGTTGACTTCATATTCGGATGTGGAGAAATGCGGAATACCAATGTGTGCTTCGATGAAGGTGACCCTTTCGATGCAGAGTCCGGAAATAAAGCTTGTGAGACTTTTTGCAAAGGTTAATCTAAGGATACTTCATACTTCTCTCGACAATTCGAATTCATTATATCCTTATGCATATAATCTGTGTAATAAAAGTGTCTATATAAGGCAGGCGAACAAGAGACTTTTTCCGTTTGCGGCATCTGGGAGCCGTGCACTGACCGAAGATGATATAATGTCGGAATCTGACTACAATGCCGATATGAACGACAGGACCGTACATGTGAATCAGGCTGTACTGGGTCCGGGGCCCGGCTATTGGCAGGATACGACAATCGTCATGTATGTACCGGAAAATATGCAGGGGGTTCTTCTTCCTGCCAATACCGACCCTTATGCTAAGTCGGGAGACAAGATCAGTTCAATAAACGGCCTTGATTATTCCGGACTTTGTACATATGTGGAACTCAATACGAGGAAGGAGGGAATCGGAACCGGCCTGTCGGGAGGAGTGACCTACAGGTGTTACCTCGGAGCCGATAATGTGACTGATTTCAATGTGGAAAGAAACGGACGTTATGATGTGACTCTTGATCTTACTCAGGAGAGTTTCGGTCTTGACAATTGGAAAGTGGTCAAAGGAGATGACTGGTCAGATACGCGCTCCATCGAGTTTCTCAGTGATTCATATATAATATATCCTGGAACTTCGAAGAATGTGTTCGTACATTACAATACCCAGAGTGGTGTGGGGTCCGATTCCCAGATAAGGCCGGGGGAGTGGATATACTCTTTTGATGAGGAAGGTATGGCTGCGGCCGGCATAAGCTATGTCCATGACCCTGGCGTCCTCACGGCATCTCCAGCTTCAGCAAATGATATATGCTTCACGTTCACGGCTTCGGCCTCAGCAGTGACTGGAACGGGTTTCCCTCTGAAGGTTGCCTTGAAGGATGGCTCAATAGAAGATCATTCCATGATATATATTGCGGAATCGGGAGACCTTACGCCGAACTGGAATGGAATGCCTCTATATGTAGCACAATATGGTGTCGTTAAAGTGGATGGAGGTGTTGCTCTTCCTCTCTCAGCCGCCGTGTCAGATCCATCTGTACTGTCTTGTACTGCGATAGATGACGAGTCGTTCCGTGTAGTTGCGTTGAGGCCGGGAGAAAGTGATATTACTTTCACTGGAAACGGTGGAACTCAAAGCTGTACCGTGCATCTGAAAGTTTCTGCTCCGGTCCTTGATATAACTACTGAGGCGGTAGCATTGAATCCTGACGGGGCCCAGGTGCAGCTTGACTATAATTATGTTGATGCCCGAGGGGAAAGACTGTCTGGTTTCGATGAAGACGCATTCAGGACATATCTTCTGCCGGTGGTGGATGATAATGACTATTTTACAACCGGTGTGACTTCTGATAAGGTTACCCTGATGATAGGCCGGCTTTATGATGACGTAGGAGCGGTTATTGACATTGGGGCACCCTATGACCTCAAATTGAAGGCTGCGGATTGTGAAGCCTCGGGTTCCCAGGACATCCGGGCCTATGTAGTAGATCCTTTTGATGATATTGTACCGGCTGATTTCGGGAGAATAGATGATTATACTTTATTCATGACGGGCAATACGGATTCCAACCTGAAGAAGTATTTTTCCGCGGACCGGCTTTCCAATGAGTCTTTTGAATATGAAGCCCCTCTTCCTGATGCCGACCGATCCTGCATAAAGGCAGGGCTTGTGCCGGAATGGAGCCTTAATTTCAGCAACCCGAATGAAGTATATGCGATTGCGTATGATGGTGCGGATGATTCCTATTCGACAGGGGCCTCATTCAAAATAACCCAGAATTCAGTCACGACAGCGACAAGGCATAGTGCAGGAAGGCATGATGTGATGCTTTATGTCGTGAACAGGCATTCTCAGGACGAGATCGGCCATGTGTGCGGTCATATCGGTATATATGTCCACACTGCATTGGGAGCGAGGGCTGAGTTCGGCAGCCAGGTATGTAATTATAAGCCGGAGGGATCTGGTGCCGATGTCCCATGTTTCGCTGATGTATATAATGAGGTGATAGGAAGGACGCAGTTTTCTGCCGAGTCGGGAAAGAAGATTTATTATATGGATGTGAATGCGGAGTTCATGACCGATGTGAACCGGGTCTTTGTATTTGAACGTCTTTCGGTCTATGCCGGATCAGGCAGCAATATCTTTGATGCAATATCTGTTCTGCAGCCTGGCGTGGCTGATGGAGAGGCGGATGCGAATACCGGTATGATGTACTCGGTGAGTGGAACCGGTGGCCACAGAATCACCGTGGCCGGTGAAGATTACGGTACAAGAAAAGGCATCGGAGTAATGCTTTACAGGGCCTTGAGGCTTCAGGCTTATGATCATGACCATACTGATACTGATTTCAACAGATGGTTCTTAGGACTTTCTGTCAATAATGTGGCCAGCAGCATATTCGCCCCTTGCTACAATATACACGATATGATGAAGGGAAGTGATATGAGTCTTAACATAGTAGAACGTAATGAACCATATTATTTCGCTCCTTCCGACCATCCATCCAAAGTGGATGCGGAAGGCAAGGGGTATCATGTCATACATTTTCTGGAAGATATTTATCCGGATACCGGCGGATGGATAAATCTGCTTTGATCGTTTTTTCATTTTTATCTGCGATGGGCGGGCCGCGACGGTTGCCGCCCATCATAATATGCCGATTTCGATTGAAATGATAAGGGAATCCGCTAAAAATGAGTATATTTGCAGGATTTTGGATTAATATACTTATAACATACAGATGAAAAAACATTTAAGACTGTTTCTTACGGTTCTCGGAATCCTTTCCATGATGGTCTCAGCCGGTGCGCAGGGCCTGGTGAAGGTGTCCGGAGTGGTGACATCTGCCGAGGACGGGCTGCCGATGATAGGTGTCGGTGTCATGGCCGGGCCCGGAACGGGTGTCATAACATCGTTGGACGGCGAGTATGAGATTGATGTGGCTCCGGGAACGGAACTGACTTTCTCAAGCATCGGATTCAACGAGGAGAAAGTGGTCGTGCCTCAGGCCGAGACCTTCAGCCACAATGTGGTGATGCAGCCGGAGAGCATGACGCTCGACGATGTAGTGGTCATTGCATACGGTGTCAGGAAAAAAGGTACTGTGGCCGGTTCGGTTTCTACCGTGAAGTCTGAGAAACTGGAAAATACCCCGGCGGCTGCCTTTGATCAGGCCCTGCAGGGACAGGTGGCCGGACTTACCGTTCTCTCAAGCACTGGTGAACCGAGTGCTTCTGCGACAATGACGATCCGAGGAACTAACTCCATCAATTCGGGTACGGCGCCTCTCTATATCCTTGACGGAGTGGCGATTTCGGCTTCCGACTTCAATACTATCAACCCTGCCGACATAGAGAGCATGTCAGTGCTCAAGGATGCTTCCTCGACATCCATCTATGGCGCACGTGCCGCAAACGGTGTAATTGTGATCACCACGAAACGTGGACGCAATATGGACCGTCCGACCATAAACTACAGGATGCAGATGGGTGTGTCGTCGATAGCTCACGGCAACTGGGACCTTATGACTACACCGGAGCGTATCCAGTATGAGAAGGAAGTGGGAATGACCGACGGACAGAACTATGAATGGCTGGGCCAGACGGATGTCAACTGGATGGATGTAGTATTCAATGACAGGGCCATGCTCCAGAGCCACGAAGTTGCCGTTTCGGGTGCCACTGATAAGACAAACTATTATTTCTCAGGAGGTTACTACGATCAGGAAGGTATTGCGCCCGGCTCTAACTTTACCCGCTACTCGATGCGTTTCAACTTCGAGCAGGTGATGGCTGACTGGCTCAAGATGGGAACGAATACGATGTTCAACTATCAGGACATAGAGCAGGCAGACGAGGGGGAATATACACTTGTGACTCCGATTTCCGCCGCCCGTTTCATGCTGCCGTACTGGAATCCTCACAAGGCTGACGGGACGCTCGCATCATTGAATGACGGTACATGGCTCGGCCAGGGTCAGAACCCTCTCGAGTGGCTGGCGAACAATCCTGTGTCCTATAAGAAATACAAGGTCATATCTACTGTATTTGCGGAACTCACCCTATACAGGAATCTTGTGCTACGCAGTCAGTTCGGCGCAGATTTTTCGCATACTACAGGATTCAGTCAGTCGTTTGCAAGCTATCTTCCCAATCAGGGAGAGGGAAGTGCATCAAGGAATTCGAGCGACGGCCTCAATCTCCAGATGTCCAATACCTTGACCTACAGGTTCGACATCGACAACCTGCACGACTTCAATTTCCTCCTCGGCCACGAATGGCAGAACTATCATGCAGAGGCCTTCGGACTTTCGTCTGCGGGTCAGACAAATGATCTTCTCACCGACATCAATTCCGCGACAAGGATTACATCGTGGAACAGCACATCCACTTCGGACTACTCCCGCACCTCATTCTTCTCGAGGGCCGAGTACAGCCTCGGCAACCGTTATTATATGGATGCTTCGGTGCGTACGGACGGGTCGTCCAGGTTCGGAAAAAGCAACCGATGGGGATGGTTCGGTTCGGTCGGACTTATGTGGAACCTGAGGAACGAGGACTTCATGGCGGATTCGCGCGATTGGCTCAACAATGCCCAGATTTCACTCAGTTCAGGAACTTCAGGCAATTCGGACATTCCTAATTACGAGCATCTTGCACTTGTCGGCGGAGGTCTTGACTACGTGGGCGATGCCGGCGTGGCCCCTGTCCAGCCGGGCAATGAGGAACTGACATGGGAAAGTACATGGATTTCCAATCTTGGTATCCATTTCGGATTCTGGAACAGACTCAACGCTGACTTGGAACTCTATTACAAAAGGACTTCGGATATGCTTATGGCCGTGCCTCTTTCATACGCCCAGTCGAACGGCTACGGCTATGTATGGGACAATGTGGGAACCATGGTAAATCTCGGTGCCGAGCTCAATATCAATGCTACGCTCGTGGAATACAAGGACTTCTCATGGTCCGTTAATGCCAATGCAGGCTATAATCACAACCGCATCGTGGAGCTCTACAACGGGGTTACAGAATATGAGAATTCCGGTACCAGCACAAAACTTGTCGTGGGACATCCTCTCGGAGAATTCTATATCAACCGATATGCAGGAGTTAATCCTGCAAACGGTGATGCCCTCTGGTACGACAAGGACGGAAACATAACCAACGAACTCAGGGATGAGGACAAAGTGATGGTCGGCAAGAGCTACTATGCTCCCTGGCAGGGTGGATTCGGTACTTCTCTTTCGTGGAAAGGCCTCAGTCTCAGCGCTCAGTTCAGCTGGGTCGGCGACCGATGGATGATCAACAACGACCGTTATTTCGATGAGTCGAACGGACGTTTCATGACCTACAACCAGTCCAGCAGGCTTCTCAAGAGGTGGAAACAGCCGGGTGACATCACCGACATCCCTCGTCACGGAGAATATACAGAGTTTGACAGCCGCCTTCTTGAAGATGCGTCATTCCTCCGTCTGAAGAATGTGATGCTCTCTTATTCGCTTCCTTCGGGCCTTTTGGGCAAGACCGGATTCATCAGAGGCCTCAGAATCTATGCTCAGGGACAGAACCTGCTGACATTCACCAACTTCTCAGGTCTTGATCCTGAGGGTACAGCCAATGTCTATGCGGCTCAGTATCCGATGTCACGTCAGTTCACTTTCGGTCTCGACCTTATGTTCTAAAGGAGGATTGCAATGATGAAAAAGACATATAATATATTTGTGAAGGCAGCAGCTGCCATAGCCGTGGTGTTCTGCCTCAATTCATGCCTGGAGAAGATACCGGGAGACTATATCCTCGAGGAGGATACCATGAACACACTTTCTGATGCCGAGCAGATCCTTACAGGTATATACAGCGCATACATGAGCGGTGCCCTCTATAGCGGTTACCTCACCCTTCTGCCTGATATACAGACAGATCTTGTATATGCCGTACTCGGAAATTCCAACACATACGGAACACACTGGCTATGGGACATCCGCTCGACCAATGCGGAGATAGAATCCGTATATGCCGCGCTCTATAAGGTGATCGGACGTTGTAACTTTTACCTTGACCAGGTGGAGGAACTCCGTGCATCGCTCACCGATGATGATGCGATCATGAATCTCGACTATTATACCGGTGAGGTTCATTGCGCGAGAGCCCTTGCGTATTCGGAGCTCATAAAGTGCTTCTGCAAGGCATATGATCCTGCCACCGCCGAAAGCGATCCCGGAGTAGTGCTCAGGACAAGTTATTTCAATGATGAGCCAGTTGAACGTGCTTCTCTCAAGGCTTCGTATCAGCTCGTCCTCGATGATCTTGCAAAGGCAGAGGAACTTCTTGATGAAGATTACGACTATTATGACGCTCCGTACTTCACGCAGGCTGCAGCTCATGCAATCCATGCGAGGACAGCCCTTTACATGCAGGACTGGGATGCAGCCGTCGAGCACTCCACACGGCTCATAGAGTCTGACGCCTTTGCCCTCGCTTCTGCGAAGTCATACGCTACATCGAGCCAGACCTTCCTCCAGTATCTATGGACAAACGATGCTTCGTATGAGGACATCTGGAGAATCGGTTATACTTCTACATCATATGGTGCGCCTCAGGGCTCGATATTCCTCAATATCACTACTGACTATACCTATTATTATCCTGACTATGTCCCTGCACAGTGGGTCCTTGACCTTTACGGCAGCGGCGATGCAAGATATGATGTATATTTCGCAAATCTCCAGACGGGATATGCACACAGCCTCACATGGCCTCTTCTCGTGAAGTATTACGGCAATGAGGCTCTGATGGCCAATCTCATCTATCATGTGAACATGCCTAAGCCGTTACGTCTGGCCGAGCAGTACCTGATACGTGCTGAGGCCTATTGTCAGAAAGGCAGTTACGGCGCAGCATCCTCAGACCTCACGACTCTCCGTCAGGCACGCCATACTTCAGGCGGAGCCATTTCGGTGAACGCATCCAATTGGCTCGATACGATTTCCGAGGAGAGAGTCCGTGAACTTTATATGGAAGGATTCCGTCTGCAGGATCTCAAGCGTTGGGGAATGGGCTTCGAGCGTACGCCTCAGGCGCAGACCCAGTCAGAGGGCAGTTCTCTCAAGATAGAAAAGGACAATCCTCTCTTCGTATGGCCTATACCTAATCACGAGATCGAGTCTCCGGGCTCGTCCATCCAACCTAATGAAAGCAACAGATAAAGACTTGATATATGAAGCAGACACTTAAATATATGACCCTGATTCTGGCGGTTCTTCTTGCGGGAGCCTGTCAGGAAAGGTATGTGACATATGATGATGCCGAATATGTCATGTTTGCAGATACTCTCGCAACATATCCTGTGCAGCAGGATGTGGAGTGGTTCAGCATTCCTGTGGTATCTACTGTAGTGCGGGATTATGACCGCACCTTCGGAGTCGAGATAATCGACAAGAGCAGCAATGCCATCGAGAACCATCACTACAGACTCCAGTCCAACACCATTACCATCAAGGTCGGGGAGACACGTGCCGATGTGATGGTACACGGTTATTATGACAACATAGGAGCTACCGATTCACTCGGTTTCACCCTCCAGCTCGTTATGGACGACAGGCTTGAGATGCCGCTCTACGGAAAGCAGGCCAAGGCGGTGCTGATGAAGAGCTGTCCTTTCGATATCAACAACTTCACGGGCTATGCGGTCCTGACCTCTATGTTCCTCTACAACTACAGTCTTACAGGGTCATACCAGAGGCTTGTCTATACCGAGAAACATCCGACGGAAGAGAACATGATCATCTGCCGCAGCTGGATCCGCGACGGTTATGATGTGACTATGACCTTCCATCCGGAAGATCCTATGAAGCCTTTCGTAACTATGGAAGCGGGCCAGATTGCGAGTGATGAAGCTTCGTTTTTCGGCATCACCCACGGTGACGACAAGATCCTTGTCACGGACAGCGCCCTCTATGATTCGATATTCTATCCATGCGGCGATTACCTTTATATATGGACGGAGATGTATGTGGAGAATCTCGGTACGCCGGTCGGCACTGTAGGCCATTTCTACAACATTATGGAATGGATAAGCGATGAGGAGGCTGAGCGTCTCAAGATTGAAGAAGGAATGTAACCGAATAGAAAACTATGATTATGAAAACAAAGAATATATTCAGATTTGCTGCTGTGATCCTTACAGCTGTGTCTATGCTTGCTTTAAGCTCTTGTGAAGAGCCTGATGAACCGGATGTACCGGGTGAGCCGGCAAACTTCCCTGATCTCGTAGAGAATTATGATGTAGCCCCAGGAAGCACTCTGACGCTTACATTTACGCCTAACTATAAGTGGGAGCTATCTGTTCCTTCCGAGACTTTGAAGTATTTCTGGATCCTTGACGGTTCGTTCAAGGTTGACAAGCTTTCAGGAAGTGATTCTGAAGAACCGGTAACTGTGCAGATAGTTGTATCTGAAGAAGAGGAGTTCGACAACAACCGTTCGTGCGAAGTCACTCTCAGAATGAATGAAGAGTCCAAGGTCATAGCCAAATACATGCGTCCGGCAAAGAACAGAACTTTGGCTGTATATGCAGCCCGGACAGATGCTGACGGTAATCTTCAGACCGGTACAGACGGGGCATCGTATGTATATGGTGATACGGAAGCTTCTTCAGCCGCTCTCGTATGGTCTGCAGCTGATGCCGATTTCATGCTTCCTGTTAAGGTTGACGCCAACTGCGAATGGACGGTGTCTGTACCTGAGTGGCTTGAAGTAGAGGTACCTGAAAAGACCTCAGGTGTAGTTGAACTTGTTTTCAAAGGTGTTGCCCTTGACGGCGCTTCAGGAAAGGTTACTTTCATGGCAGGCGAGACAGCCCTCAAGGAAATGGATGTTACAGTTCCGTCCTGCAAGGGAGTAAGCGTATGGGAAGCTACGATGTCGGAAGGTGAGTTCGAATATGGGACAGACGGATATGTATGGACGGCAGAACCGGTTGATGCGGTAAACCTTGCATGGCTGGGAACCGATTTCCGTATGCCGGTCAAGATTGTATCTAAGTGTGATTGGACATTGGAAATGTCGGAATGGCTTACTGCAGAAGTGCCTGCGGAAACAGCAGGTGAACTCGAACTTACTTTTATGGGCATTCCTTCGAAATATCCGCTTGAGGACACAGTAGGCAAGATCGTGTTCAAGTTCGGTGACAGTGTGCTTCACGAGATTCCTGTTAAGATTCCTGGCTGTGAGGATATATTTACATATTCTGTTGGAATGAGTCTCACTGAACTTGCATTCAATGCGGCAGGTGAATTTATGACTGCTACGGGATATGTGGCAGGCTCGGTTTCCGCTACTATTTTCGGAGCCTCGAATTCAAATGTGCTTGCATGTGAGAAAGTGGGCGGGAAGTATGTCATTGACAGTGAACCTGATTGGATTGAAGTGACAGTGAGCAACTATGTTACATCAGATAATGCTGATGTCCTTCAGGAAAGATCTGTCAGCATCTCAGTTTCAGAGAATAACGCAGACAGGCGTGAGGCTGTAATTTTCTTTGTCCCGCATTACATCTGGGGCAAATTCAATCTTGCATTCACCGATGATCTTACTGAAGTCAGGGACGAATTCAAGCAGTTTGTTGTTCCTGTAAGCCAGTTGTCAAATGATTTCCTCATCACAATGGTTGCTGACGAGGAAACCATGAATGAGGCCGGAGCTGCATTTGTAACGGCTTCTGATGAGAAGAGGGAGGAACTTACCGCTGCATTTGGAGCAACAGATCAGGTTTATGTCCTTACTTATGATAATATATACGCTCGGGAAGAGGTACGTCTGTTCCTCTCAAGGCCTTTTTCTTATGTCAAAGTATTTGATGCAGATAAGGCGGATTGTTCCGAGGTTGCGGATTTCTGGCTTTCATATACGGGCGATGAGGCTTCTGACAGCGGTATTGTTGATATGTATTTCAACACCAGTCTAGATAATCTCCCTCCAGTTCCTTCAATAGGCTATGTCGTGTTTTACGATTCCTTTGGTTCCGTTCTCGGAATCATCGAGTGTGTATCGCCATTCAAGGAGGTTGTTACTCCTCCAGATGAAGGGGAAGATATTGACTATCTGACCGATGAACTGGGTAATGTCTATTTTAGGAATAATACTTATTTTGCTGATCCTGAAGCTGCAGCTGCAGCAGGTGCCGAAATTTATGAATTGACATCAGGGCGATATTATGAACAGTATAAAGAATTCGAATGTCCGATTCTGCTTTTGGAGTATTCTTCTTCTGATACAGAAGTGGAGATAGTTCTTCCTTCGAAAATTGCGTATTGGAATGTATATGATGGATTTGGCGATTATATAGTTGTCAATGATGAAACTCTTTATGAGACATCTGGCATTATGAGGACGGCCACAGACTTGATACGGATCAGGATGACTGATGAAGTTTATACAGACAGGGAGGCAATAGAAGAAACATCTATAAACAAGCATGGCGGTTTGAAGATAACTTTTCATAAGAATATGATGACGCAGGATCCTACTGTCGTGATATTCTGCAGACTGAACCTTGAATAATAAGTAAAAAGGATATGAAATTATTGAGATATATAATCTTGACGGTCATTGTCTGGTCTTCGGCTTCTGTCATGAACAGCTGTACCGAAATCCAGCAGCCTGATTATCGTGATCAGGACTATGGCCATGTGCAGTTCAAGCTATACAAAGAGGCTTCGTATGAGGCTACCAAGGCTATGGTCTCGGAACTGGATTACCTCAACGACGTTTCCAAGGTGAAGGTTACTCTCAGATATGGTGAGAACCTCCTTACCCAGACCCTCGTGATGAATGCCGGAGATGCTTCATCGGCAGAATATGGCCTCAGGAGCGACAAGATCAAGCTTCTTGCTGGTGACTATGAACTTGTGCTCTTCACTCTCTTCGACAAGAATGACCAGCCTCTGTACGAAGCAGCACCTTCTGCTGAAATGGCTTCCTTTAAGATTATTGCGGGCGGACTTCATGTGCATGACATTCTTGCCAAGACGACACAGAGAGGCAAGGTCAGATTCACTTTGGTCAAGGATATGTCTGCATTCGAGTCCACACCTCAGACAAAGGCCGGTTCTAAGCAATATACATTTGACGAGATAGGCTATGCTACGATCGTCGTTAAGACGGGAAATGTCAGACCCGATACTCTCAGGATGCTTCCGGCCGAGTTTTCCATTCATTTTGCAGACGACGGCGTTGAAGACGGTTTTCAGACATCTTCTGCTTCATGCGATACTCTTATCAGTCTGAAGGCAGGTGAGTATCAGATAGTTGCATATGAGGTATTCGGCTCTGAGAAGAAGCTCCTCGAATTTAATACTTCGGTCAATGCCTCGTTTTCAGTGGCAGACAATGAAGTTTCGGAGATAGATGTTCCGATCACCCTTTACGAAAGCGATGCATATATAAAGGACTATTACGCTCTATACGAGATATGGAAATCTCTGGGAGGCGAGGACTGGTATTATGTGGGTGAGGATTATCCTGAAGGGTCTAACTGGAATTTCAACAAGGATCCGGATCTGTGGGGCAATCAGCCTGGCGTGTCCCTGCACGCAAACGGAAGAGTGGCACTTATCAATCTCAGCGGTTTCGGCTTCCATGGCCATATGCCTGCTGCTCTCGGCCAGCTTACCGAACTTGTTGAACTGTATCTCGGTTCGCACAATGACAGCAATCTCATATCCTATGCGGCTCCCGGTGCAGGTACTGCCAACCGTATAGCAAGGCATAGGGATTATCTCAGCAGACTGCATCCGGCAACCCAGATGGCCGAGCCTATAGCAAGAGCCCTTGCCGAGAACAATATCACTATCCCGGAGACAGCATTCTATTCGGAACTCGAGGAAGAGGAAGTAATTGACAGGACTACCGGTGCGATGCGTATCAAGCCGATGGACATGATACACGGCAAGCTCTGCAACGGTCTCAAGAGCCTTCCTGCTGAGATCGGCAATCTCATTAAGCTCGAGCAGCTCTTTATCGCAAACAGTGAACTTGAGACTCTTCCGGCCGAGATGGCCAATCTGATTTCATGTACGGACATGGAGCTATACAACTGTCCTAAGATGACGGAGTTCCCGATGGCTGTGGCTCAGATGCCGGAACTGATAACCCTCAATCTTGCGAACAACCGTCAGTGGAGCGCAGATGAGGTACTCAAGGGACTTAGGGCTCTGGCTGAAGGTCCTTCTGCCGAAAAGATACAGCTTCTGTATCTCAATGAGAACAGTCTGGAGGTCATCCCGAAAGAAATCAAGAAGATGAAGAAGCTCGGCATGCTCGACTTCGCGTCGAATAAGATACATACCATCGAGGAGCCGTGGGGCAATGACATCAAGCCTGTCCAGCTTTATCTTGACAACAATCAGCTTTCTTCTTTCCCTGTGGATGAGAACGGAGTGTTCTGCTTCCTTGAGGATGCCGAGACATTCTCTGTAATGAACAATAAGTTCACTGAGTTCCCGGACATCTTCGATGCCGAGTCTGCCTATTCTATAGGTTCTATCGATTTCTCATACAACCAGATCGGCGGTTTCCAGAACGGAGATAATTTCAAGGGAGTCAATGTCAACACTCTTACATTGGCAAACAACCCTCAGCTGACCAAATATCCTATAGAACTCGCCAAGTCGAATTCGAGAGTGGCATACGTGAATTTCCGCGGATGCAACATAGAAGAGATTCCGGATGGTTCGTTCGAGTATGAGAATTCACTCCATCTTTCGTCTTTGGATCTTTCATATAATGACCTGAGCGATATTCCGTGGGATATGCATGCGGGAAATCTTCCTTACCTTTATGGTGTAGAGCTCTCTCACAATCGATTTTCGGAATTTCCGTGGGAACCTCTTGACAGCCAATATCTTACTGTGATGGCTATACGTTCTCAGAGAAATGAGGCCGGAGAGCGTTGCCTTTCGGAGTGGCCTACGGGCATATATAATCACAGGGGACTCAGGGGCTTCTACATCGGTTCGAACAATCTCGGGAAGATTGAGGATACAATATCGACGCTTATATATTATCTTGACATCAGTGACAATCCTGACATCATCTTCGACGCATCGGACATCTGCTACGCTTATCAGGTGGGTGCCTACGTTTTGATCTATGACAAGACTCAGGACATCAGGAACTGTGACTATATGATTAACTAATGGAGGATACGATTATGAAGAAATACAGAATATTAATGGCGGCCGTTGCGGTCGCGGCAGCTGTTTCCTGCATCGATCGGAATCCTGTGGTTGATTTCGGTGTCGAGGTCGGTACCGAGGATGGAAAAATCTCCATCGGACCGGAAGGAGGCATAAAGACTATACAGGTATCGTCTCCCGGTGAGTGGGTCGTAATGACGGAGGAACCGTGGATTACAGTTTCTCCGGCAAACGGCAAGGGTTCTGCGGAATGTACCGTGCGCATAGACTCAGCTCTTGCTGTCAGTGCCCGTAAGGGAGAAGTTCGTATCCAGAGTCTCTCGAGTTCTGAGGAAAAACATGATTTCGAGATACTTCAGGACGGTTTCCCATATCAGATTGCTCTCAAGAATCCTTCAGTTGAGGTGGAGGACTTTGCTGATTACGATTCCAGAAGCTTCAAGGTGAAGGTGATGTCAAATGTGGATTTCGAGGTAAGCATACCTGAAGATGCACAGGGATGGCTTTCTTATAAGAAGGGTACCTTGAATCTTGACAGAGGAGAACGCCCGCGGGAAGTGACGATCGACTTTGCCTGGAAGGTAAATTCACGCGATGTGAAAAGAGTTGCAGAAGTTGCCTTCAAACCAGTCAAGGATGTCACCATGGGACGTCATGACGGTCTCAAGGTGGTGCAGAAGGCTGCTCTTCCTATTCCGGTGGGTACTGCAGCCGGAGACTCTCTCGCTATTCTTGCCGTAAGCCGTGCCCTCGGTTCATTCACAGAATGGGACACTTCCGAGAGGATGGAACATTGGAACAATGTTGCGATATGGAAGGATGGTCCGAACAAGGGACGCGTAAAGTATGTGCAGTTCTTCATGTTCAAGACTCAGGATGCCATTCCTTTTGAGATACAGTATCTTACGGCAGCAGATGAAATAGCGATATATTCAAATGCCAACCACTTCCTGCGTAATCTTGATACAGGCGGGCATATCACGAAGCTCACACAGCTGAAGAGGCTTACAATCGGAGCATACGGCCTTGTCAGCCTGCACCCTGATTTTGTGAATCTGAAGAATCTCGAGTACCTTGACCTCAGTTCGAACTGCTTCGAGAATATTCCGGATATACTTACACCGGAGAATTTCCCTAACCTCCGTTCACTTGTGATGAATGCCAACCAGCGTAATACGATTTACGACCTCAGCAATGATACACGTGAAAATATAGGAGGATTCATCGGTGACGACCTCAGGACGGGAGAAGGCATGAAGTCATTCAAGAGGATCCTCAAGTGGAGCAATCTCGATACTCTCAGACTGTCTGTGAACTATCTTCAGGGAGAATTGCCTGACATGAAGTATGAGGGCCTTCCGGAATGGACTTTTGAAGAACTGAAGGACTCTCTTGCGACAGGTCTTACTGAACTCCCTGAGAAGTTGGTCGGCTTGCCGAAGGTTCTCCCTGACACAAAGTTCTTTGCAATAAATTTCAACCGTTTCACCGGAAAGGTGCCTGACTGGCTTCTCTATCATCCTAAACTTGACCTCTGGGCTCCTTACTCTCTCGTCTTTTCTCAGGAGGGAAAGAACAGGGACGGAAAGAATGCAGGTTTCGACAACGAGCCGGTGAGTCTCGACTATTATTATGAAGTATATGCAAACAAGAAGTATAACCCAAACGGGCAGTAAATGATGATGAAAAGATATATATATGTTTTTGCAGCGATCCTTTTTGCAGGACTGTCGTCATGCTCTGTCAAGGATGGTGATGTTATTGCAGAGGTGGAAAACCATCCTCAGATGTCTGAGGACGTGCGTGAAGGAGAACTTCTTGTCCGTTTTGACGCGCGTGTGAGCGATGTTCTCGACAAGGCCGGAGTCACCAAGAGCGGCCCGGCGGCACCTATGAACCGTTCGGGAATCCTGAGCGTTGACGAGATACTTGATCTTGTGGAAGGCTACAGCATCGAGAGGGTCTTTCCTATAGACATGCGTACAGAAGATAAGGCCCGTCAGGAAGGACTCCACTTATGGTATGTCGTCAGGTTCAGCGAAGATTATTCTGTGGAGAAGGTGGCCTCGGACCTCGCAAAGCTCGGAGAAGTGAGCCGTGTCGAGTATAACCGTACCCTCAAGAGGGCTACAGAAGAAAAGGCTGTTCCTCTCACTATGGAGAAGCTCCGTCAGCTCGCCCCGAAATCAGGCGCAGTTCACAATGATCCGCTTCTCTCCGAGCAGTGGCATCTTGTGAACAACGGTGACCTTCGTCCGACAAAGTTTGTCAAAGGGGCTGATGTCCAGGTCGAGGAGGCATGGAAGATGGCTTCGGGCCATCCTTCCATAATCGTAGCGGTACTTGACGAGGGTGTCGATGTCTTTCATCCTGACCTAAAGGCGAGCATGTGGGTGAATGAGGGCGAGGTTTGGCTTTCTCACGATGACAATGACGGGAACGGGTATGCCGGTGACGTCCATGGATATAATTTCGTGGCGGGAAGCGGTCTTATAGCGGTTGACAGTAAATATGACACTGGACACGGCAGCCATGTGGCCGGTGTAATCGCTGCCACTAACAATAACGGTCTCGGCATCAGCTCAATAGCCGGAGGTACACCAGATGTTCCCGGCGTGAAGATCATGTCATGCCAGATATTCTCGGGACAATATGCCGGCACGGTCCTCGAAGAGGTGCGTGCCATCAAATATGCTGCCGACAACGGAGCAGTCATCCTTCAGTGCAGCTGGGGATATATCTCAGGAGCAGCCAATCCGTACGACTGGACTCCTCAGTACTCGACTGATGAGGAATGGGAGACAAACAACCTCCTTGAAAGGAAGGCTCTTGACTATTTCATCCACAATGCTGGTTCACCTGACGGCGTGATAGACGGCGGTCTTGCCATATTTGCCGGCGGTAATGAGGCTGCACCTGCTGCAAGTTACCCTGGCGCTTATCCTGATTTCGTGGCAGTTGCGGCTACGGCAGCAGACTTCACTCCTGCGGTTTACAGCAACTATGGCCCTGGAACGACGATAAGTGCTCCTGGAGGTGATCAGGATTATTATTGGGAATATGCCGATGAGGACCACTGGGTCGGTGAAGTCGGATGTATTCTTTCTACGGTTCCTGCGCATATCAGCGAAAGCGGATATGCATTCATGGAAGGCACATCAATGGCATGTCCTCATGTCTCTGGCGTCGCTGCCCTCGGACTCTCGTATGCGGCCGAACTCAGGAGACATTTTACAGCTGAAGAATTCAAGAATCTTCTTTATGGGACGGCGACTCCGATAGACAGCTATATGTCGGGCGTGAAGCAGTATAAGAAGTATGTTGCCGATCTCGTGGAATCCTCCCCGATGATGCAGATCGATATGAATGACTTCAGGGGTGGCATGGGATACGGTCAGGTGAATGCCTATGCTCTTCTCAAGGCTGTGGAGGGATCAGGAGTGCAGATGACCTTCCCTAATCTTTTTGTCGCTGAAGGCGCTCAGCAGACTGTTCTTCCGGCAATGTATTTCCTTGATGGAGAGAATCTTACATATACTGTGACCGTGGCTGACACGTCTGTGGCTTCTGCGGAAATGACTCAGGAGGGTAAGATGATTGTAAAGGGACTCAAGGCAGGGCAGACCGCCGCCTCTGTCAAGACAAGTGCCGGTACTGTCAATGACTTCATTATCACAGTCCGCTACGGTGCGGCAGGAAACGGCTGGCTTTAGGATGAGGGGCTTGAGAAACATATTCCTCGCCGGGCTGCTTTCTGTGCTGCCGCTTACGGCGCAGGCACAGCTGAAGCTGTTTGCCAAGGATTCTGTCCTGCTCGATTTCAAGACACGGCATATAGTTGCTGCGCCGATGAGTGAGTCGGATGGCCCTGTAACCTTTCTTTATGAATTCATGAACACTGGACTCAGGAAGGTGAATATAAAGAGGGTGGTATCGACATGTTCATGCATACATGCCTATTGCAGCGAGACGGTTGTGGCTCCAGGTGAAAAGGCTGTGATTTCTGTCAGGTTCACACCTCAGGGCCATCCGGGAAAGTCAGAAAAGAAAATTTTCGTATATACAAAGGACGGAAACGAGCCTGCTGCCGTGCTCAGACTTTCCATAGATGTGGATAACAATATGGATATATCAGGAACATATCCCATATCCATGGGGGATATAAAGCTCAAGCGTTCTGTCGTGCGTTTCCGTAAAGGGGAACCTGCCGTCGCGACCCTGAAGTTCATAAATGTAAGCGGTCGGTCGCTGAAGTTCGACTGCGACAGGAATATGCTTCCCGGATGTCTGAACTTCTACGCGGAGCCGGTAAGGCCATTGAAGGAGGCTGTGATGAAAATCACATACGATCCATCGAAACCTGATTCCAGAGACGAGATGACCATCTTCCTTCAGGGCGTTGGAGTATCGCCGGGAAAAGCATCCATAAAAGTAATAATTGAATAAAGAATTGTCAGAATATGAATAAGTCAAGAACTTTGATCATGCTTGTGGCAGCGGCTTTTGCCGCCATGTCGTGCGAATCTGTCCTTGATGGCGGTGACGCTGAGCAGCGTCTGGAGGTAAATACCAACAATATCTCCGGACAGTGGGAGCTGATGACATGGAATGGCGAGTTCCTCAATGAGGCTACCTATGTCTATATAGATATAGTGCGTAACGACAGGACATACACGATGTATCAGAACATAGACAGCTTCAGTGATGTGCCTCACAGGATAACAGGCTCATATTATCTTGAGAACGATCCGGAGATTGGAGCTGTCATACGTGGCAATTATGACCATGACTCAGGTGACTGGGCCCATCGTTACATCATTACCGACCTGACGCAAGGTCAGATGACGTGGACTGCCAAGGACAATCCCGAGTATATACAGGTGTGGCACAGAATTGAGTCAATTCCTGTAGCAGAATAGCCATTAATGACGATAGCGGAATAATGATTCCGGGTGTATCTTTGCACCCGGAAAATTTTGAATGTGCAGAATGAAGAGATTATTGGCAGTATTTGTTGCGGCCATTATGTTGCCGCTTGCCGTAATAGCGGCTGATGACAGAAGAAGAACGGAGGCAAGCGTGCATGGCCATGTACTCGACAGGAATACTGGAGAACACGTCCCGTTCCTCGGCGTGAAGCTCAGCTATTGATTTCCCGGAACCGTCGTTATCCTCGATCATGTCTGAGGACAGATCGAAAATATCAGTCGAGGCACGTATGGAATCTTTCAGAAGAGCAGTGCATCCTGCAGCCAGAAAGCGAGCAGCCCTGAGAGGTATCCTATGCATGCGATCCATGAGAAATTCTTCAGATACCACCCGAAGGTTATGTTCTGCAGGCCCATCACGACGACCCCGGCGGCAGAACCTATGATCAGCATGCTTCCTCCTGTTCCTGCACAATAGGCAAGAAGTTGCCAGAAAGTGCCGTCCATACCGTATGCAGCCATTTCTGCGGTCATGGCCGGGTCTGTAACGACGTCATACATGCCCATGCAGCTTGCTACGAGCGGTACATTGTCCACAACTGCCGACAGAAATCCTGTAAGGCCTGTGATCAGATATGGGTTTCCGTTGAACCTGTCGTCAAGATAGCCTCCCAGCATCTTGAGTGCCCCAGTTTCTGAAAGAGCTGCCACAGTCGTGAGTATGCCGAGGAAGAAAAGAATGGTACTGAGGTCTATCTTATGCAGCAGGGCTGCCACATCCGGCAGATGTTCCTGAGGAATATGCCGGAATTTCTTCTGATGGAATATGAATTCCGTCACTACCCATAGAAGGGCGAGAATAAGCAGTATGCCCATGAACGGAGGCAGACCTGTCAGAAATCTGAATACGGGAACAGACAGCAGACCTCCGACACCTATGCAGAAAACCGTCATCCTCTCTTTCGGACTTATGCTGACATCTGAGCGTTCTGTGTCCCGAACAGTCTCAATATCAATATGTATCGGACCTTTCATCCTGAAGCTCAAGATGATGGCTGGTATTATTACAGAAAGGACAGACGGTATGAACAGTGCTTTGATGACTCCGAATGTGGATATGTTGCCCTTGACCCAGAGCATTATCGTCGTCACGTCGCCTATAGGGGAGAAGGCCCCTCCGCTGTTTGCTGCGAGAATCACCATTGAACTGTATATCAGTTTGTCCCTTCTTTCGGAAACAAGTCTGTCGAGTACCATCACCATTACTATGGCCGTGGTCATGTTGTCGAGTACGGCGGACAGGAAGAATGTGATGAGACTTATTTTCCATAGGAGCCCTGCGCGGCTTTTCGAAATCAGTCTTTCCCTGACGAAATTGAAACCTCCGTTGGTATCGACCACTTCTACTATGACCATCGCACCCATAAGGAAGAAAAGGATTTCGGATGTCTCTCCCAATGCTTTCGTGAAGGCAGAGGTGTGATCAGGAGTAGCTCCGAAACCCAGATAGAACAAAGTCCAGCATAGTACCGCCATGATCAATGCAACAGCAGCTTTGCTGATTTTCGTGATGTTTTCGATTGCGACCATAATGTAGCCGGCAATGAAGATGCAGATTATTGCAGTCGTCATAATCATTATCAGTTAAATTCGTTTGCCGTCACGATTCAAAACTCAAACCAAAGATGCCGGATTCCGGCTTTAGTAAGCCTTTCCACACAAAAAGAAGCGTGCCGCATCCGAAAGCGGGTGCGGCACGCCGGTATATAATGTCAATCAGATGTTGACTGATGGTTTATTGCTCGTCAACGCCCTGGTCATCGGCACCGCTCTGCGGACCTGCCTGACCACCCTGGAACGGACCCTGTGCGTCTGGCTGAGGACCGGCCTGAGCTGCCTTAGCCATATCCTCTGAGGCTGCATGCCATGCTGCCTCGAGCTCAGCGTTGTACTTGTCGATGTCGGCGATGTTCTGACTCTTGACAGCCTCCTTGAGCGAGTTCATGGCGTTCTCGATTGCGGTCTTTTTCTCTGCAGGAATCTTGTCGCCGTACTCCTTGAGGTTCTTCTCTGTCTGGAAGCACATGCCGTCAGCGTTGTTGATCTTGTCGATACGCTCCTTCTCTGCATGGTCAGCAGCCTCATTGGCCTTTGCCTCGTCCCTCATCCTCTGGATCTCTGCCTCAGAAAGTCCTGAAGATGCCTCGATGCGGATGTTCTGCTCCTTGCCTGTAGCCTTGTCCTTTGCAGATACAGTGAGGATACCGTTTGCATCGATGTCGAATGTCACTTCGATCTGAGGTACGCCTC
>CAYXMV010000021.1:0-20872 GCA_964466235.1 uncultured Muribaculaceae bacterium
TCATAGATTGCGACTTCCTTCTCAAGATGAGGCTGCTTAAGCGTTGCTCCAAGCTGCTGACCGAAGCTTGTAAAGAAATCGTCTCTCCAGAGCCCCATCTCCGAACCGTCGGCACCCTTTACTCTTGTCCACTCCACAACAGTAACGGAGAATGAAAGTTCGCTGCTTGAAAGAGCGTACTGAGAGACATAGAGAGGATCCGTGACCTTGATCGAGCATGTGTATTTCTCACCGAGTTCATAGTCACCGGTCATAAGCACAGTGAATGAAGCCTTTTTCTGTCCTTCATCGAAATAGATGTCATCCTTGAGTTCAAAGAAGCCCTCTACACTGCTCACGAGCTCGTAAGGCACGGTGATCTCGTCACCGTCCTCAGCCCTCTCTACAGTGAAGGTAAGTTCCATTTTATCAGATGGCGAAAGCACATAGTCCTGTGCCAGCTCCTGCGGGAAGAAGAGTCCCTGACAGTCGATGTAGTCTCTCTCTCCTGGTGTCCACTCCTCCTCCTGACAAGCGGCGGAACCGAGGGTGACAGCCGCCATGAGGATATATCTTAAATATCTTTTCATATTCATTTAAACCTTTAGATTATTCAGTCCAAGGAACCATTGTAGAAGTAGGATCCGGATTGTTGTTGTCCTGATTGAGGGCTGTGTTGGACTGGAACTCAGACCTCGTGATCACGATGTTCCACTGCGGCGAGCGGCCCTCGGTGTTGAATCTTGCGACTGCTGGGAAGTTTGTTCCCGGGTAGCCGCGGGTGATGCCCTGATTCAGACGCTTATAGTCATACATGAGGATACCCTCTCCCCAGAACTCGATCCTCTTCTGAAGAAGGAGTTCCTGGATGAACGCCTCCTGAGAATTTATATAGCTGCAGTCGTATGAGCGGTACCTGTAGGTCTGCATGAAGTTGTTGAGAAGCTTCTTCGCTGCATCAAGGCTCTCATTGTAGAGAGCGGCCTCGATTTCGATGAAGTACATTTCCTCAACACGCATGAGCAGGTGGTCAGCGCAGTTTCCTTCAGTGTATTCCACACACTGGCCGCCAGCAGGACGGAACTTGAGGTTCACATAAGGCGATGTGAAGTAGAGGAAATACTGATGCGCGTTAGTGATGCCGTATGACTCGTATCCGGAAAGCGGATCATCGTTTCCGGCAAACTGGTAGCCATTGTCGGCAGAATAAGTCTCTGACGAAGGATTCCATGTATAATCAGGATCAAGCCAGGACTTTCTTCTGAAGTCGTTGATGTCAATACGGTCGTAAAGAGCCTTGTTTATGCTTGGGAGAGAGAGGATAGAATATCCCCAGATCGCCTCCGAAGCGATGTGCGCGATGTTCGTGATGATGTTTGACGCATTCTCTACAGAGAGTGAAAGTCCCCAGATCCACGCATTGTTTGCACTTCCGTCGTTGAATCCCGACTTAGGGTCATGCCACTGTGATGCCGTGAGAGGGGTCTTACCGCTGGTAGTGATGGTCTTGCGTGCATATTCCGCTGCCTTTGCATACGCTGCCTTGTTCACCTTGTCATCTGCAGCACCGAGCTCGAGATAAGCCCTTGCATACATTCCATATACAGCACCGAGAGTAGGCTGATTATATGCATTACCTGCACCGGCGAGATACTTTTCAGCAAGTGCAAGGTCTGAGAAGATGAACTCATAGAGTTCTTCCCTTGTAGCACGGGGATTGTTCTTTGCGACCTCCTCGTCCGCGAACTCATCAATGATAGGTACAGTCAGACCGAGTATCTCGTCCTTGACCGGTGCCAGGCTGTTCTGTTTAGGCTCATAGAGACGAGCGAGGTCGAGATAACACATAGCTCTGTATGCGTAAGCCTGACCTACGGCATTCCTGATTGTCTGATCAGTATCGTCAGTGATCTCACCGGCCTTGATGATGATGTCATTGGCAAGCTTGATCCATGCATAGTAGCAGTCCCAGAAATATGCGCAGTAGATATAGTCTGCACCCATTGATACATTCTGAGTGAATGCTCCGAACCACCAGTAGCCGAGGTCACCGCTCACTGTAAGGTCCTCAAGCATGGACTCTGTCATAAGATGGATACCTGCGATACCGAAGTCTGCATGATAACCGTATGAAGAAGCATAGCCGGCTGTTCCCGAAGCCATCATTGCTGATGGGATACCGTTCACCATGTACTGGAGAGCATTCGGAGAGGTCTCTATCTGCTCCGATGTGATGGTGCTTCCCTTAGGGAAGGTCTCCTTGACACATCCTGCAGCAATCACAGCCACAAGAAGTATCGCAAAAATTCTGTTAAATATATTTTTCATTTCCTGTTCCTGTTTTAGAATGTGAAGTTGAGACCTCCTGAAAGTGTCCTTACAGGTGAGTTCATCGCGTTGCTGGTTGCACCAGAGAAGCTCTGACGAGGGTCAAGACCTGCTCGGCGTGACCAGTAATAGATGTTGTCACATGCAACATATACTCTGAGCCTGCTGACATGCATCTTCCTTGTGATTCTCTCAGGCAGCGTATATCCGATCTGAGCATTCTGGAAATTGAGGTAACTTGCATCTGTAAGGAACCTGTCGGATGATGCTGCAGTATATTGCTCGTTGTACTGGAACTTAGGGATGTCTGTGTCAGTGTTCTCAGGAGTCCAGGCCTTAAGGATGTCCTTATGGAAGTTGGTTCCTGCACTTGACTGCGTAGGTGATGCCATGTATGCCGCATAACCTGAGTCGTATGCAAGACCTCCGATAGAATAAGTGAATGCCACGGCAACATCAAAACCGTAGAAATCCAGAGAGGTTCCGAAACCACCATAGAGATCCGGTGTAGGATCACCGCAGAGATACTGTGTAGCCGAAGCATATTTGTCTGTGGTCTCGCGACCTGTCACGTTTCCGTTCTCATCGGTCACATCCTTGTACCAGAGAGGATTACCTGTTGCAGGATCCACGCCGGCATACTTGTACATATAGAATGTATGGAGAGGCAGTCCTTCACCGATGAAAGATGTTCCGTTGGCATAACCGGAATACCCTTCGACCACTCTGGTCTTTCTCTCCTCTGGGAGCATTGTGATCTTGTTGGTGTAGTGTGTGAAGTTGAAATAGAAGTTCCAGTTGAGGTTACGTGTCTGCATGATATTGATATTGGTTGACAACTCGATACCGGAGTTTCTCATGTCACCGATATTGTCATAATATCCGCTGTAACCGAGCGATGCAGGAACTGTGAACCAGAAAAGCATGTCAGAAGTGTTACGGTAGAAGTACTCTACGCCTCCTGAAATACGTCCTCTGAAGAAATCGAAGTCAACACCGGCGTTGAAGTTGGTATTGGTCTCCCATGTGATGTCCGGATTACCCTTCACACCGAAACCGATAGCCGGAGTTCCATTGTTGTTCGAAAGGTATGAAGTATCTGTGTAGAGATAGTTTCCGATGTTGTCGTTACCCTGGGAACCGATCGAAGCCTTGATCTTAAGCATATCGATCCATGGAGCACGAGGGAACCAGTTTTCCTCGTTGATTATCCAACCGCCGCCGACAGACCAGAAGTTACCCCATCTGTGGTCAGGATGGAACCTTGAAGAAGCGTCACGACGGTATGAAGCACTGAAGAAAATCCTGTTCGCATAGTCATACTGTGCACGCACAAAGTAACCTTCGTTGTTGTACTCGCTGCGTGAAGAGCTTGAGGACTTTCCGTCAACCACTGCACCATTGAGCTCGTCATTGTCCATAGAGAAAAGCTGGCTCTTTGAGGCACCGAGAGAGTATGTATTAGCGACATAGTTCTCATGTCCGATGAGGGCGCCTACATTATGCTGACCGAACGAACGGTTCCAGTTGAGGAGCTGCTGCATATTGAGTGTCTGCGATCTACCGTGCGACTTAGCGATCATACCTCCCATCGGAGCATACTGACCGTAATACATGTTCATTACGGACGATGACCTTGTCTCCTGAAGTCCCATACCCGCATTGAATGTGAATGTAAAGTCCTTGAGGAACTTTATCTCGGCATATGCCGAGCCGTTGAATGCATTGCCTTCAGAATTGTTCTTGTCGAGAAGGGCTGCCTGGAGGGCATTCGAGTTCGGAAGGTACGGACGCTCGGCTCCACCGTTGTCGCCTGTACCGTAGTCATACATATTGAATCCGTAACGGTCAACCATGATCCGGCCCATGGCATCCCTTATATAGAGAGGATAGATAGGGGCTATCTGGTTTGCGATTGCGAAGATGTTTCCTGTCGAAGAACTTGAACCCTCGTCTGTGTTGCCGTTGTTGTAGTTGTAGTTGGTAAACGAGAAATTTCCACCGACCTTGAACCAGTCTTTCGCCTGATAGTCGGTACGGAGACGTGCCGTGTAGCGGTACATGTCGGAACCGTCAACGATACCCTTGTTGTTGAGGTATCCGAATGAAGCGAGGATCTGTGCATTGCCAGTGGTACCTGATACACTGATATTGTATTCCTGACGGAGAGACTTGCGGTATGTCTCATCCATCCAGTTGTCAGGAGTCAGGTAATATGACTGTCCGTTATAGTCAACCACGCGGCCGAGGGTCGCATTCGGGTTGAGCTTTCCGTTGATACCTATGAATGCCTCACCTTCAGGAACGGTATATACCTGATAACCGAGACCACCTTCCGCAGAAGAACCGGTGATGTTCTGATTGGCTGCGATATGTGCATCGTAATCAGACATTCCCTGAGCATTCTTATAGTAATTACGCAGTGCTGAATAATATACCTCATAGTACTGGCCAGGCTCTGTGATATAATCATAGTTCTTCAAAGCCTTTGTGTTGAGACCCCATTTGGCCTCCACATTGATGACGGCATCGCCATGCTTTGCCTTCTTGGTGGTGATCATGATGACACCGTTTGCACCACGGGCACCGTAGAGTGCGTTTGAAGCCGCATCCTTGAGGACAGTCATAGACTCGATGTCGGCAGGGTTGATATTGTTCATGTCGCCTTCGAAAGGAATACCGTCAACGACATAAAGAGGCTGTGTTCCGGCTGAAATAGAGCTGGCTCCACGGATCTGGAGTGATGGGGAACTTCCGAGAGTACCCGAAGTGGTTGTCATCTGCACTCCGGCCACGACACCCTCAAGGGCGCGTGTCGCGTCTGATGCCTGAACCTTAGCGATGTCGTCTGACTTCACGACTGTCGCAGATCCTGTGAAAGATTCCTTGGTTGCTGTACCGAAGGCGACCACGATAGTCTCTTCGAGCATTTCGGTATCAGGGTCGAGAAGGACATCGATAACAGCCTTGCCCTGTACCGGAGCTTCATAGTTTACATATCCTACAGAAGAGAAAACGAGGACGCCGTCTGCAGGAACGTCGATGATATAGTTACCATCAATGTCCGAGCTCGTTCCGATCATCGTGCCCTTCACCTGAAGTGAGGCAAACGGAATGCCCTCTCCTGTGGAAGAGTCCTTGACACTACCGGTCACAGTGATGTTCTGGCCATTGGCCAGAACGGAAACCAGAAGCGTCACGGCAATGAAAAACAGTTTGATCTTTTTCATTTAATGTGAGTTTCTATTAGGTATTTAACATAAATATTGATTCTTTTTCCATGCGGCAGGGCGCACCTGTCCACAATACAATCCGCGAAGATGATTATTATTTGCCGGATTTCCAAATTTAGTTGGTCAACAACCATACTTTAACATAAATTGAGTATCTTAGCCGGAAATCATACAGAAATGGCAATCCTGAAGTTAAGACAAGAGAGGCTGCAGAGCACTGTCCTCATCACTACCGGCGCGTTCACAGCCGCTGCCGTTATGTATTTCAGCGGCATAGGCCCGGCATGCCGTCTTGCATTCCCGCTGTTCATCCTCACTATCGCATCACTATGGCTGACCCCATGGCAGGTGACTTTGGCTATGCTGTTCTCGGCTCTCGGAGACTGGTTCGGAACCGAAGGCGACTTCATCGCACAGATGGCTGCATTTGCCATCGCCCACATCTGGCTTGTCGCATACTTTGTCAGCAGATATATAATAAAGGTAAGATCAGAGAGAGGACTCACTGCAAAGATGAAAGGATTTGTACTGATGGTAGCCATCTGGACTCTGGCCCTTCTCGGCTTTGTCTTTACTGAGATAGTGCCCGAGGCTCCGGCAGGAATCATCCGCACGGGCACCGGAATTTATGCCTGCCTGATCTGCGTGATGCTTGTGAGCGCCATGCTGCAGCGCAGCACCCTCTATGCCCTTGGTGCCCTGCTTTTCGTATTTTCAGACTTCATTCTCGCCTGGAACATGTTTACGGAACCTGTCCCCGGAGCACGATGGCTCATAATGATACCTTATTATATAGGTCAATGGCTGCTGTGGATACGTTCTACTCCTTACAGAATTTCCGGTCTGAGGCAACATAGGATGTAAGAGAAAACATACGCCGGCCCTGTGGACCGGCGTATATATTATATTTATTAAGGTATCCGTCAGAGTTCCCATGCAAGTGCGGAAGCGCCGAGGATGGCAGCATCCGATTCCTTGAGCTGAGAGAACACGATCTTCACCTTGTTTCTCCACAAAGGAAGTACATTGGCATTCATAGACTCTTCCATCGGAGCGAGAAGGAATTCCTTCGCACGCGCAAGGCCGCCGAACAGAACGATGGCTTCCGGAGCACTGAAAGCTATGAAGTCTGCAAAAGAACGGCCGAGAATCTTGCCGGTGAAGTCAAAGATCTTAAGGGCAAGCTTGTCACCCTCCTTGGCTGCATCAAACACATCCTTAGATGCGATCTTGTCAAGACTTCTGAGCAGAGAAGGCTCATCTGAAAGTTCAAGCCACTCACGTGCAGTACGTGCCACACCTGTAGCCGATGCATAGGTCTCGAGACATCCGGTCTTGCCGCAGTTGCATGTACGTCCGTTGTTGCGTACGGCACAGGTATGACCGAGCTCACCTGCGAAACCGTCATGTCCGTAAAGCACCTCGCCGTTGATGACGATACCGCTGCCGACACCTGTTCCGAGAGTTATCATGATGAAATTCTTCATACCCTTTGCTGCACCGTAGGTCATCTCGCCCACAGCAGCTGCGTTCGCATCATTCGTGAGAGCTACCGGGAGACCTCCCATGGCCTCGGAAAGAAGTTTTGCAAACTCGATGGTCTGATTGCCGCCCCATACTAAGTTTACAGCATTCTCGATGGTTCCGTTATAGTAGTTTCCGTTTGGAGCACCGACTCCGATGCCACGGATCTTGCCTTCCTTTCCGGAATCCTTGATTACCTTGTTTACAGCCTCAGCGAGCTCGGCAATGTAAGGAGCGATGTCTGTGTATGTATCGGTACGGATGACAGTCTGTGAAAGTACTGTTCCCATTGAATCAACCACGCCGATCTTGGTTGTCTGTCCTCCGACGTCAATTCCTACTACGCACTGTGAATTCATTATTGTATGTATTTAGATGTTAATATTTTACTACTTCTTTATCTTTGAGCCCATTACCGCGAACCAGCAGATGTATGCAAGACCTGCGACCGGTACCCAGTAGCTGACCATATATCCGGCTGCGTCAGCGATTGCATTCTGCACGAGAGGAAGGACGCCGCCGCCCACTACCATCATCATGAAGAGGCCTGAAGCAAGTGCCGTAAGCGCACCGAGTCCCTCGACTGCGAGGTTGAAGATCGCGCCCCACATCACTGAAGTGCAGAGACCGCAGAGAACAAGGAGTACCGCTGTAAGAGGGACCTGTACCATACCGAAGCCAGTACCTGTGAATACCGGCATGGAAGCTTGTACGTTTGTTGTGAACATGGCCACGATCACGAGAGCTATCGCAACGCCAGAAGTCACAGCAAGCTGAGTCCTGCTGGAAACCTTTCCGCTGATGAAGCTCGATACAAAACGGCCGATGAGCATGAGGAACCAGTATGTTCCGGCAACGAATCCGGCAACTGTAGCCGCATTTGCAGCACCGAGTGTATCAGTAAGATAGAAATTGAGGGTACCAGGGATACCGACCTCAACACCTACATAAAGGAAGATGGCGATCACGCCGAACACGAGATGACTGTGCTTGAAGAGATCCTTCACCTTGAGGTCTGTGGTCTCCTGAGCAGGCTCTACAAAAGGAACGAAGGTAAGGATCACGAATGTTGCCGCGAACACGCCCATTGCGATGAAGAGTACTGTGTTGACGTCAGCAATCTGAGTATCTGCCGTCACTGCACCGATGAGAGCACCCACGAGCATAGGGGTAAGAGTACCCATGAGGGAGTTGAACGTACCGCCCACCTGAACAAGCTGGTTGCCTCTGTTTCCACCGCCGCCGAGGAGGTTGAGCATAGGATTGACGACTGTGTTGAGGATACATACCGAGAATCCGCAGACAAATGCTCCGAGAAGATATACGAAGAAGTTGGCAGGAAGTCCGGCGAGAGTTGCGCCTACGCCGATCTTACCTGAAAGGAACTGGATGAGTACTCCGAAGAATCCGACTCCCACACCGAGGAGAGTGGTCTTTTTGTATCCGTACCTGGTGATGAGACGGCCTGCAGGAATTCCCATGAAGAGATAAGCAAGGAAGTTCATCATATTACCCATCATTCCCCAGAAGTTGGAGCCTTCGATGCCCGGAGCCTGTTTCCAGATCACTCCGATTGGGGCAGCAAGGTTTGTCACAAATGAAATCATTCCGAAAAGGAACATCATGGTAAGTACCGCTACCCAATTGATCTTGTTCTTGTTCATGTTTTGAGATTTTATGTTAATAATTATATAGGTCAGGTCAAAATCGCGTCTAAGTTACAAAAAAAATCCACACGACACTCCAAAAGAAAACGATTTGACATAAAGTTGAACAAACTTATAAAAAATTAGCAAGGTTCCCTCCCCAAGGAACCTTGCCGTATATAAAACGAACTTAACAAATAGACACGAAAAAATTTCTGATGTCTGATACAAAGGTAATAATTTCTAATCAATCGGCAAAATTTTCGCAAAAATTTTTAATATTTTCTGCGAATTCATAAAATCTTGCGATTAATCGCCCATTTTGATTCTGTATCATGAATTACGATATTCACTCGGAGTCATGCCGGTACGGGCCTTGAAAAACTTGTAGAACACCGACTGGTTCGGAAAATTGAGCCTGTAAACAACTTCCTTTATCGCTATGTTCGAATATTTAAGAAGATTCTTTGCCTCAAGAACGACATAGGCATCGATCCAATCTGGCGCAGAACGTCCGGTCGCGGCCTTTATCTGTTTCGAAAGATATTTCGGTGTCAGGCAAAGCTTGTCAGCATAGAATCCCACATTGCGATAGAGCATGTGATATTCCGATACAAGCTTTATGAACTGCTCGAAGATCACTTTGCTGCGGCTTGAGGACTTCCTGACCTCGTCACCCATTTCCCTTATACGCTCGGACCCTATTCCCGAGACCACATAAAAGAGCGACAACAGAACTGAATTTATTGCCTCACGACCGTTTATGTTCACGTTCCGGACAATCTCGCACATCAACGATATATAGTGGCTGACAAGACCCCGCTGTTGTTCCGTAAGCATGATACTCGGATTTCCGAGCATCGCAAGACCTTCGTTGAACACCTTGTTGACGTCCATTCTGAGCCCGGAAACGAACTCGCGCGTCATGGCCACAACGATATAGCGCTGATCCTCCTTGCTGCTGTCGATATATTCCGAGACCTTTACAAGATTACCGGGGACATTGAGGAAAAGCGCTCCTTCCATGAAATCGAATTCGTTAAGATTTATGCTCATGCGCACATGGCCGCTTAAGCAATATATCATCATGAAACCGTCGAAACGGCAGGGATGCATCAGAGGACTGTTTCTTTCCTTGAACTTCACGTCCATGATGAAGAAGTCATCGTTCATGCTTATACATTCCGCATCAGGGAAACAAGCACGGAACTGCTCAAGGCTTATATTATAAAGTTCGTTCATAATCATAGGGGTATTGGTTTGAAAAGAGATGCCCGGACAAGCCGGGCATGACTCTCAGCATGATATAGATTTATGCCGTCACAGTGAAGCGAGGTTCATCTCATTCACGATGTTCTTGCCTTCCGGTGTATAGGCATATTCCATGTGCGCCTTGTAAGCTTCTTCCACTCTTCCGCGCACGACCTTCATAGAGCTGTTGAGGAAGTGGTTCTGCTCTGTCCACGGCTCCGGAAGCACGCATACGGCGGCAGGGAGCCATCTTTCAGGGAAGGCACCGAAGAGACGTCCTCCCTTGCGGTACATGTTGACATCGTCCTGAAGCAGTTCGAGCATCTTCACCTTCGCCTCCTTTGTCTCTGGATCGAGACCGAGTTCCTTCACATAAGCCTTGAGGGCCTCCTTGTTAGGGGTGATCAGGGCGATGGTGTAAGGATCCTGGCTGTTATGGAGAAGGGCTCCGTCGATATATTTCGAACTTTCAACGAGATTCTCCTCGATTCCCTCAGGTGAATATTTCTCACCGTCTGCCGCGATGAGCAGAGACTTGAAGCGTCCCACCACGTAGAGCATCTCCTCATCACGCATATAGCCCATGTCGCCAGTGTGGAGCCATCCGTCAACGATTGTGTCCGCCGTTGACTTAGGATTCTTCCAGTAGCCGGCCATCACATTCTCTCCCTTGATGCAGATCTCACCCTTGGATCCGAAAGGCTGCTCGACTCCGTCCGCGTCAAGAATCTTGATCTCCATAGGCTGAACCACCTTTCCTGACGATCCGAAGATATGCTTTGCAGGAGAGTTTGCAGAGATGATTGGCGTCGCCTCCGAAAGGCCGTAGCCCTGATACATAGGGATACCGATCGCATAGTAATACCTCTGGAGGTCAATATCGAGGAGGGCACCGCCGCCTACGAAGAACTTCATGTTGCCGCCGAGACCTTCACGCACTGTCTTGAAGATGATCTTGTCGAAAAGAGCCATGAGAGGCTTACGGAAAATATCCACGAATTCCGTACCCTTGTTGTATCCTTCCTTATTATATGCGATTGCATTTCTGAGCGCGAAATTATAGAGTTTCTCAACTGCAGGACCCTTCTTGGCGACCGTTGTCTCGATATTCTTCTTGAAGCTCTTTGCAAGAGTAGGCACTGAAAGCATGACGCTCGGCTTGAACTCCTTGATGCTGCCCGGTATGTTGCGGAGTGCTTCCTTTCCGCTCTTTCCTGAAGGCACCATACCGAGTGAAGCACCGTATGACATCATTGTATAGAAACCTGCCACATGTGCGAAACAGTGGTCGAGCGGAAGGATGATGAGCATCCTGTCTTCCGGAGTCACGCCGATCACCGAGTGAGCCTGCTCCACGTTTGCTGTATAGTTCCTGTGCGTCAGGAGAATACCCTTAGGGTCTGCAGTCGTTCCGGAGGTATAGCTGATGTTGGCATAGTCATCAGGCTCGACAGACTTGTATCTCCGGATGAAGAGATCTTCGTTCTTTGCAAGGAATTCGTCTCCCATCGCGATGATGTCGCCGATATAGATCTCGTTCTCCCTCATGTCATCGACCTGATCGAAGATGATGACCTTCTCGACCATCGGACACTCCGGAAGGACTGCCCTGATCTTGGCAAGCTGGAACTTAGATGTGATGACATATTTCGAGTCTGAATGCTTCACCCTGAACACGAGGTCGTTCGTCTCGCCGAGCTTGATGGAGAGCGGAACATTCACGGCTCCCGCATAGAGGACTCCGAGTTCTCCGATCACCCACATGTCGCGGCCTTCACTGAGGTATGAGATCTTCTCACCCTTCTGCACGCCGAGTGCCATAAGACCGGCAGCAATACGCTTAGCCTTTGCCAATGTCTCTTCGTAAGTGGTAGGCTCCCACACATTTGTATCAAGATTCTTTTCCCAGAGGAAAGGATTCTTCGAATACTTGGCAACATACTTCTCTACGAAGTCAATAATTGTCAATCTTTCTGCCATAACTTTGAATATTTTAGGTTTAGAGTTCTATTGGTTCTTGAACAGGCCGTAGAGTTCGGCGTCAATCTTGTCGATCACCTCCTGGAAATCCTCTGGGCGGTTCTCGAACTTGATACGGTCAACGTCAAGGATGAGCAGATTGTGCTTATAGTCCTTGATCCAGTTCTCGTAACGCTCGTTCAGACCTGTTATATAGTCGATACGGATGCTTTTCTCGTACTCGCGTCCCCGCTTCTGAATCTGACCGATGAGGTTAGGAATCGAGCTCCTGAGATATATCAGGAGGTCGGGCGGATTGACGAGCGACATCATGAGGTCGAAAAGGTCGGAATAATTGTCGAAATCCCTCGTGCTCATGAGACCCATCCCATGGAGGTTCGGAGCAAAGATGCGCGCGTCCTCATAAATGGTACGGTCCTGGATGATCACAGCGTCCTCCTTCGAGATGTCAACGACATCCTTGAAACGCTTGTTCAGGAAATAGACCTGGAGATTGAACGACCATCTTTCCATGTCGTCATAGAAGTCGGCAAGATATGGATTGTAGTCAACGGACTCGAATTTCGGAGTCCAGCCGTAATGGGCAGCGAGCATCTTCGTCAAAGTTGTCTTTCCGCTGCCTATATTACCTGCAATAGCTATATGCATATATCTTTGTTTTTAATTTCTTTTCAGGCACATTTGTCCACAATATTCAGCAAAAATAGCAAACCTTTTCTTATTTTTGTATGTTTTAACGAAAATATTGAACTATGCATATTGAACATTTCACCTTCAACGCCTTCCAGGAGCGTTGCTGCGTAGTCTCGGACGACAAAGGAAACTGCGCCATCATTGACCCCGGCTGCGGATCGGATCCGGAGACCCGCTCATTGAAAGATTATATTTCCGGGAAGGGGCTCAAACCGGTATGCATCATGCTGACGCACGGCCATTTCGACCATGTGCTCGGCGTCGCTTCCCTTTCCGGGGCATACGGCGGGATCCCTGTATATATGCATCCTTCCGACAAGGCTACCCTCGAAAACAACGGGTATTTCGTGAAGGCCTTCGGCGTGGAGATGCCTGCCCCGTTCGAAACGTGTGATGTGACCGAAGGTTCTGTCATAGAGGCCGGCTCCCTGAAGTTCGAGGTGATCGAAACTCCAGGCCATACTCCCGGAGGCGTCTGCCTTCTTGAAAGGGCGGAGAAATGCATGTTCAGCGGAGACACGCTTTTCGCCGGCAGCATCGGCCGCACAGACCATCCGGGCGGCGATTATGATGCCCTCATGAAGGGAATCTTCGAGAAGCTCATGACCCTTGACGGGGACATCAGGGTTATTCCTGGACATGGGCCTGAGACGTCTATTGCTCAAGAGCGTATGACCAATCCGTTTCTCCTTCCATTTAACGAGCCGTTCGAGGATTGACCCGGGAATTGACCTCGAATCATACAGAAGATGAATAAGGAATATATAGAAATAATCGGGGCGAAGGCCCATAACCTGAAGGGAGCGACACTGTCGATCCCACGCGGGCAGTTCGTAGTGGTGACCGGACTCAGCGGAAGCGGAAAGTCGTCACTCGCGTTCGACACCATATATGCCGAGGGACAGAGGCGGTACATGGACACTCTCTCGACATACGCAAAGCATTTCATGGGCATCCTTGAAAAGCCTGAGGTAGAATCCATTACAGGCCTCAGCCCCATCATCGCCATTGAGCAGAAGACCACAGGAAACAATCCCCGCTCGACAGTAGGTACGATCACGGAGATCTACGACTTCCTGAGGCTTCTGTATGCCCGGGCCTCAACCGCATATTCTCCAGAAACGGGCAAGGCCATGGTCAGATACACCGACGAACAGATCGTATCTCTGATCATGGAGAACTATCAGGACCGCAAATGCTACCTCCTCTCCCCTCTCGTCAAGGGTAGGAAAGGTCATTACAAGGAGCTCCTGGAGCAGATGCGCAAGAGAGGCTACACCCAGATACGCATTGACGGAGAACTCTATGAGCTGAACGAAATCACGGCTTTAGACCGATACAAGTCACATTTCATAGAGCTCGTCATCGACCGTCTGAAGCCTGCTGCAAAGGATGAGAAGAGGATAAAGAGCTCCGTGATGTCGGCTCTGAACTTCGGAAAGGGTTCGCTTGCGGTCATGGATCAGGAAAGCGGAGAGATCAGTCACTATTCGAAGCATCTCGTGTGTCCTGACACAGGCATATCGCTTGCCGAGCCTGCCCCGCATTCATTCTCCTTCAACTCCCCTCAGGGCTATTGCCCTCACTGCAAGGGACTTGGAACAGTAGTCAATGTGGATATAGAGTCTATTATTCCCGACGCCTCAGCGTCCATAGCCGAAGGAGGAATAGTTCCGCTCGGAAAGATAAGGGAGACAAAGAAGTTCGACGTGATACGTTCCATAGCACGCAAATACAATTTTTCATTATACGACCCTATCAATGAACTGCCTGACGAAGTGGTGTCGCTTATAGTCTATGGCTCGGATGAACTTTTCAGGGTCGGCGAAGGCACGTCATCGGAGATGGTGAGCTTTCCGGGCATTGTAGGGGACATCCACGAAAAGATCACCTGTCCGGTCTGCGGGGGCAGCCGTCTCAACAAGGACACCAACTGTTTCAAGATTGACGGCAAGACAATTTCCGAAGTGGCAGCAATGGAGATAAACCAGCTTCATGAGTGGCTGTATTCTCTTGATTCCGCGCTGGGCAGCCGTGAGAGCCTGATTGCAAGAGACATACTCAAGGAACTCAAGGACAGGGTGTCGTTCCTTTTGGATGTGGGTCTGGAATATCTTTCGCTTGACCGTGCCACGGCTTCACTCTCAGGAGGAGAGAGCCAGAGAATCAGGCTGGCGACTCAGATAGGCTCAAAACTCGTGAACGTACTCTACATCCTCGACGAACCTTCTATCGGACTCCATCAGAGGGACAACCGCAAGCTTATCGCCTCTCTCAAGAAACTTCGCGACGAGGGCAACTCGGTGATGGTGGTGGAACATGACGCAGAGACAATGATGGCAGCCGACTGGCTTGTGGACGTAGGACCGGGAGCCGGTGACGACGGAGGAAGGATATGCCTTTCTGCACCTTTGTCGGTGCTGCTTGATCGTCAAGATTCTCTTGACAGCCAATCCGACTCAGATTCACTTGAACGCCGTTCCGACGGAACGGGGTTCATGGAGGAATCCCCTGAACGGATGATAACAGGAAATTCCACAACATTGGAATACCTCCGCGGCGAAAAGTCCATAGAAGTGCCGTCAGAGCGCAGGAAAGGCAACGGACTGCCCCTCGGAATCCGTGGAGCACGAGGCAACAACCTGAAGAACATCGATATAGACTTCCCTCTCGGCATGCTCATCGGAGTGGCAGGAGTCAGCGGAAGCGGTAAATCGTCATTGATCAACGAGACGCTCATGCCCGTACTGAAGAACAGGTTCTACAACGCGAAGATGCAGCCTCTGGAGCATGATGAAGTGGTCGGAATACGGAACATAGACAAACTGATAGAGATTGACCAGAGCCCCATAGGGCGCACACCGCGAAGCAATCCTGCGACATTCACAGGCGTGTTCAACGACATAAGGAACCTCTTCGAAGCCACGCCGGACGCAAAGGTTCGAGGCTTCAAGGCAGGAAGATTCTCGTTCAATGTGCCGGGCGGCCGCTGCGAGGAATGCAAGGGAGCGGGCATCAAGGTGATAGAGATGAACTTCCTGCCGTCCGTGAACGTCGTTTGCAATGAATGCCGCGGCCGACGCTACAAGAACGACACCCTCGCCGTAAAATACAAGGGAAAGAACATCAATGACGTGCTCGAGATGCCGATCAGCGAGGCCTATGATTTTTTTGAGAACATACCGTCCATAGCGCAGAAACTGAAGGCTTTAGTGGATGTAGGATTAGGTTATGTGCGTCTCGGACAGTCTGCCGTGACCCTTTCGGGAGGAGAAAGCCAGAGAATGAAGCTTGCCGCCGAACTCGCGCGCAAGGGCACCGGCAATACCTTATATATATTGGACGAGCCTACTACAGGACTGCATTTCGACGACATAAAGATCCTGCTCGGAGTACTTCAGCAGCTTGTGGAACAGGGCAACACAGTGATCATCATAGAGCATAATCTCGATGTGCTGAAATCTGTCGATTATCTGTTCGACATGGGACCGGAAGGAGGCCGGAAGGGTGGAATGATAGTTGCGGAGGGCACACCGGAGCAGCTCGCCGGAAATCCGTCGTCCGTCACAGGACCGTTTCTGGCCGAGGTTCTCCGATAAAGCAGTTTTAATTTTATTATGGAAGAAGTAAGAATCTATTGTGAAAACACAAGGTCGTACCGCAAGGTGACAATGGGAAGTACACTCAAGGAACTCGCCTCAGAACTAATGGCCGACATGAATGTCCTTTCCGCCCTTGTTGACAACAAGCTCAAGTCGCTTGACTACAGGATAATAAACCCTCACAACGTACGTTTCGTTGACTATGGTCACCCTGACGGACGCAGGACCTATATCAGGTCTCTCTGCTTCGTGCTCCAGAAGGTGGTGCGAGAAATGTTTCCGGAAAAGGTGCTCGCTATAGACTATTCGCTTCCGAGCGGCCTCTATTGCGAGATACGCGAAACACATTCCCACGATGACGGCCGTCCTGTGGCCTGCCCTGTTTCTGACGAAGAACTTGCACTTGTCGAAACCAGAATGAGAGAGATAGTTGCAGCTGACAGGCCTTTCGTGAAAAGGATGATGAGTGCCGCAGAGGCGGTGGAACTGTTCGAACGCAATCACCAGCACGACAAGGTAAAGCTCCTGAACTCGCTCGGAAGATTCAATTATAATGTATATTTCCTTGACGGCACTGCCGACACATTCTACGGCCCCCTCACTCCATCTACAGGAAGCCTTACTACATTCGCCCTCATGGGCTTCAATGACGGTTTCTGCCTCCAGTACCCTATGTACGGAGACCCCGGCAAGGTACTGCCTATGAAAAGGCAGTCCAAGGTCGCCACAGCCCTCAAGAAGCATTCCGACTGGTGCTCGATAATGGGAGTGCGCGGCGTCGGAAAACTTAATGAAGCCGTTAAGTCGGGCAAGGTCGTGGACCTGATAAATCTCTCGGAGGCTCTGCACGAAAGGATGTATGCAGACATTGCCGACCAGATATTCGAACGCAGGGACAAGGTGAAGATAGTCTTTATCGCAGGTCCTTCAAGCAGCGGAAAGACATCCACATCCAAGAGGCTTGCCCTGCAGTGCAGGATATTAGGCATGAATCCCAAGGTAATCGAACTGGATAACTATTTCGTTGACAGGGCGCGGACTCCGCGTGACGAGAACGGCGACTATGATTTCGAAGCTCTCGGAGCCATGGATCTGGACTTCCTCGGCCATCAGCTCAATGAACTTCTGGCAGGACGTGAGGTTGAGATTCCGCGTTTCGACTTCAAGGACGGCAAGAGGATTTTTGCAGGCAACTTCATGCGGCTGCATGAGAAGGACATACTAATAATGGAGGGCATACATGCCTTGAATCCGGCCATGATTCCGGGAGTCGATCCGTCGAAGGTGTTCCGTGTATATGCTTCAGCCCTCACTTCCCTCTCCATCGACGAGAACAACAACATATCCACATCGGACAACAGGATGCTGCGCCGCATGATCCGCGACAACCGTACAAGAGGAGTGGTTCCCGAGGAGACCATCATGAGATGGGCAAGCGTCCGCAGAGGAGAGAACCGCAACATCTTCCCTTATCAGGAGAATGCAGATGCAGTATTCAATTCAGCGCATATATTTGAACTGCCCGTATTGAAATATTACGCAGAACCGCTTCTGCGCAGGATTTCGCCTTCGTCGCCAGCATTCACCGAGGCTTCGCGCATGCTCAAGTTCCTGGATTACATAGTTGCACTCACCCCGGCTGAGATTGCCTCTATTCCTCCGACATCCATCCTTCGGGAATTTATTGACGGACAAAGTTTATGATACGGTAGCATTTTTCTGTTTTTTCGCTACCGCACATTAATGACAGAAAGCATAGCCGAAGCGTTCGCGGGCCGCGCGTTCAAGCTCTTCGCGGAATGACGGATGGGCTATGTTGATGAGTGCGCGGGCACGTTGCACCAACGACTTTCCCCTGAGTTCGGCCACACCGTATTCCGTAACTATATTCTGGATCATGTGACGTGTGGTGACGACACCTGCTCCTTCCGTGAGGACAGGATTGATCTTGGAACGGCCTTTCTCAGTCATGGACGGGATCGCGATAAATGTCTTTCCCCCTTCCGAAAGTGAGCCGCCGTACATGAAGTCATGCTGCCCGCCGACGCCGGATATAATCCTCGTACCCACGGAATCGGCGCAGACCTGACCCGTAAGATCAACCTCTACGGCCGAATTTATGGCCATGACTTTAGGATTCTGAGCAATACGGAAAGGATTGTTGGTCCATGCCACATCCTTGAGTATCAGATCTTCACGATAGTCCATATAATCATACAGCCGCTTCGAACCGAGGGCGAGTGAAGCCACGGATATTCCGGGATACACCTTCTTCCGAGAATTGTCTATCACCCCGCTCTCGAGAAGAGGCAGGATTCCGTCCGTCATGGCCTCCGTGTGAAGTCCGAGATGTTTATGATTCTTCAGAGCCGCCAGCACCGCATTCGGAATGCCGCCTACTCCTATCTGAAGGGTGGCTCCGTCAGGTATCATGGCAGCTATATGGTTTCCGATCGCAGTATCGATGACCGTAGGGGTAGCCGTAGGCACCTCCACCAAAGGTTCATCCACCTCCACCGCGGCATCAACCCTCGACACATGTATCAGGGCATCGCCATAGGAAAACGGCATTGCCTTGTTGACCTGCACTATCACCTTGCGGGCACATTCCGTCGCACTCACGGCAAGGTCGGCCGACACACCGAAGGAGCAGTAGCCTTCTCTGTTCGGCGGAGAGACATTCAGGAACACCGCGTCAAGAGGCAGGGTCCCGTCACGGAAAAGGCCCGGGATCTCACCGAGAAAGGCCGGGATCGTGCTACCATAACCATCTGCAAGCCAACGGCGTATGTTATTCGCCACGAAAAGGCTGTTGATAAGGAATGAATCCTTGTATTCTGGCTTGCAGTATGGAGCATCATGCTTTCCGACGGCAAAGGCTGCATATACCTTAACACCCCGGAGTTCATGTCCGCGGTCAGCAAGAGCCTGAGACAGGACTTCCGGGATGGAAGTGCTGCCCTGGATATAGACGCTGTCACCAGAATTTATCAGTCTTACGGCTTCCGCCGCACTCATGTATCTCATATTTCCTATCTATTATATCATCCGTTAATGTTGTTAGCCTCCGTGGCAGTGCCAGAGCATCTTATCACAAGGATACGGGCATTCGTCAATGGTCTGAAGCAAATGATGCCAGACGGGTGGCGAGGAGATCGAACTGGTCAGGACGGTTAAGCTGGGAGATGCAGATACGTACCCCATCCTGACGGCTGCCCGTCATCGTAAGTGCGATGGAACAGATTCCATAACGCATGAGCTCACCCATCAGTTCTGTGCCCGACATGCTCCGATAACCTATAGTATAGAAGAAGCCGTCGCTCACAGGCTCGTCACCATCCTTGTCATATACGATATGGAAACCGTTGTCCTGAAACATCTTCTTGGTCACGGCAGCCCTGCGGGCATATTCTGACGCATCTGACACAAAATCAAACTCTCCGTCAACAGCCGCACGGAACATTTCCGCCAAAGCGCACTGGGCGGAATGGCTCGTGCCTGAAGAAGCACCGTAAAGCACACCGAGAGTATAGGCATCGCCGAAACGGGTCATATTATAACGTTCCTTAAGAGCCGGATATTCCCTGTTGAATATGGTATCAGAGATAGCTATGACGGCAACTCTCTGCCCTGCATAGCTGAAAATCTTCGAAGCCGATATTAGCAGTATATAATTATCGGTATATTTCGCCACTGTCGGTTGGAAAGGAGGGACATACGGTCTGCCGAGCGGCTTGCGGAAATCCATGCACATATATGCGAGGTCCTCAATGACGATAGTGTCATATTCAGTCGCAAGAGAGCCGATAGTCCTCAGTTCATCCTCCGTCAGATTGAACCATGCCGGATTGTTCGGACTTGAATAAATCACTGCAGCAATGTTTCCTTTGGCAAGATATGCTTCCAGCTTCGGTCTCAGTGCCTCACCCCTATATTCATAAACATCGAAAGACTCGCTCCTGATGCCGAGAATACGTGTCTGGCTGCGCTGCACCGGAAAACCGGGATCTATGAAAAGAACGGTATCCTTAGCCGGATCCAGCTGTCCGCAAAGCAGGAAGGCCGTGAAGCTTCCCTGCATGGATCCCACTGTAGGAATACATCCCTTAGGATCATGGTCCAGATCAAGAAAAGCCTTGATGAATCTCGCAGCCTGACGCTTGAGATCCGGGGTACCCATCATGTCAGGATAGATTGAAGCAACGCCCGCATCCAGAGCAGCCTTCTCAGCTTCAACTCCGATCCTTGCCGGAGGGAGTCCCGGAATACCCATTTCAAGATGAAGAAACTCCGCTCCGGTCCGACTTTCAAGCGCCCGGGCAATCAAGCCTGCCTGACGGATCGTTGATTGTGAAATGTCCGAAATGCCCATCTGTTCCAATACTTCAGAAAGGCGGCCTCTGTCAATCGGCAATATGCTCTGCTCTTTCATAATAACACAAAACGGGGAGAAACAGTTTCAAATATAACAAATTTTCAACAAATCCGTTAAAATAACAAACTTTTCCCATTGTACCTCTCTTTTTCATACTTCCCCACGTCCTCATTCAGAACCACAAAGGATTAAGGATTCAAGTTGTGCTAATGCGGGCCATTGGGGATAACTCATTCTGGAAACATATCATACTTTTTAATA
>CAYXMV010000022.1:0-20648 GCA_964466235.1 uncultured Muribaculaceae bacterium
TCAATATCGTGAGGCTTCCTCAGCCGCTTCGCGACTATATCCTTCTGCACGAACTCTGTCATCTCCGTCATCACGACCATGGTCGTGCCTTCCATCTTCTTCTGGAACATGTCCTGACTGACAATCTGCTGAAGCAGGCCGAAGCAGATGAATCGGCAGCCGTTCTGGCCCGCAAAGCCGCCGCCTCGAAGGCGAAATACCCCCTTCATCACACCTTCACGCTCGAGATCCGTCGCTATCGTCTGATTTAGCCTGGCGTCTAATCCGCAGATATTCAGCGTATTACTGTGATTCGCTGCTGTCGGAGTGCAGCAGCGAATTGTGGTGAGGTGTTGTGAGTCAGGGAGTTAGGTGCCAGGGTCAGATTCGGCGGTTCTTCCAGCGGCCTGAGCGCATATACCACCAGCTGCATAGAAGAAGGATGCCGGCATAGACATGCTCGGCTGTCCAGCATATCGCCACATCAAGCTTCATGATTCCTACGATCACCGTGCAATAGGCGGTATAGACCACGAGTGCCACAAGTTCGAGGCGGAAGGCTGTCTTTGTGCTGCCAGTGCCCGATACGGCGAGGAAGAGCACCTGGCCTCCTACGTTCACGAAGTATGACGAGGCCATCACGAGCATGGCGGGAACCGATGCCGTTATGAGATCCGGGATGTCGGTATAGATGCGTCCTATGGCCTCCGGGAACAGACAGACCATGAGTACCAGAACGCTTACGATACCGTATGAGAGTTTGAGAATGCGTTTGACCAAGGACATGACTTTGTCCTGGTGACCTTCGCCGATGATGTTGCTGACGAGGGTACTGCAGGTAGATGAGAATGCCTGCAGAACGACCCAGATGAGTCCGGACACGCCCCGGACTATGTTAGATATGGCCAGTGCACGTTCTCCGAGGTGTTCGAGATAGAGGAAGAAGATGAACCATGTCGATACCGATATTGTATGTTGGATCATCGTCCATGAACACACCGGCATCATCTCCTTAAGTTCCTTCCTGTCCGGCCGTACTGCCTTGTCGAGCCCATATTTCCGACGGTCGCACCTCACTCGGGTATATGTCACGAAGAATATGAGAGATACGAGTTCCGCAAGGCTGGATCCGATGGCTGCACCTGTGATTCCGAGAGCCGGAATACCGAATTTTCCGAAAATGAGTATATAGTTGAACACCACATTCGAGAGAACCATCACGACGGAGTTGAGGGTGAGGGTCCTGGTCTGGGTCGTGCCGATGTAAAAGGCGCGGAACATCGCTGTGATGAAGGCGAATACCATGCCCGGCAGCCTCCATCTCACATAGCTCAGAGCCGCATCATATATGGCCGGCGAGGATACCATATAGCCCATCAGCCATGGCGAGAAGAGTTCCGAGAGCACGATGATCGCGGCCGAGAGTCCGAGCACGAAATAGAGCCCGTTCCAGAACACCTTTCCGGTTTCGGCGTACTGTCCTTCTCCGTTACGGCGTCCGATGATGATCTGGGCTCCGATGCTGAATCCGAATCCGATCATGAACAGGACCATGTAATATACAATTGCGATGGCGGATGCTCCGAGCTCCACCTCTCCGACCCTGCCGAGGAAGGCCGTGTCGGTCAATCCTATCATCTGCTCCATCACAAGGCTGATGAGGATCGGATATGCCACCTTCCATATATTGCGGTATGAATATGTTCCTGCTGCCTTTGTCATTTTCACCAATTTCTTGCAATCCTGAGAAACAGTTTCTGAGAATATCCAGAAATCATCCTGAGCGTCCGGATGTCATCCGGATCGTCAGCGGAGGATCTCCATGACCTGCTCCACACTGAGCGCCTTCTCCACACGGAACTCCCCGCTGCGGCTGCGCCGAAGACTGTCCAAATGGGCTCCGCTCTCCAAAGCCTCCCCGAGGTCACGCGCAAATGCACGGATATAGGTGCCCTTGCTGCATGCGATCCTCACAACGGCCCTCGGCAATCCCAAGGCAGAATTGTCTGTCACATTTATCCTGTTTGAGGCGGTTGACGTGCCGGGAGTTTCTGCAGATGCTGGCCCCGAAAGCGATTTGTCATCTTCATCTGGAGCGGACTCAAGCCAATCCTGCTTCTGCGGGCCGTTCGCTTCAAATCCCACCATTTCCAGACCGGAAATGGTGATACGGGAAACCCTGATGAGTTCCTGAGCCGCCTCATCTAATCCCTTTCCCTCTCTATGCAGCCGGCGCGCGAGTTCGTATGCACGCACACCGTCAACAGACTTCGCGCTGAAAAGAGGGGCCACCTGGTCCTGTTCCCCGACAAAAGCCGGAAGTGCCTCCGATACCGTATCTGCCGTGATATGTCCGTATGGGAAGAATCGGTCGATCTCCTTCTCTAAGTCGTATGATGGCGTCGTAGCCCCGAAAGTGATGCCCGCCACATATTCCTTGTCATGGGACTGGAGTGTTTCTGCAAGTCTGGTCGCTTTGCCTATGCATACCAGCAGTACTCCCGTAGCCAGAGGGTCGAGAGTCCCGGCGTGACCGACCTTCAGATTCTTCTTGCCGAAATGGCGGATGGCTGCATATTTGACCTTCCTGATGACGTCGGCCGAAGTCCATCGGTATGGTTTGTCGATGGGGATGATTATTCCCTCCGGATAGTCATTGATGTCTCTTGAAAGAGGCCCGCTTTCCGGAGTAAGTATCAAAGTTTCAATGTTCATGACTGATCAGCGGCAAGGCATCTTGTCAATGCGTGTCTGATGGCGTCCTCCTTCGAATTCTTCGTTCAGCCATGCATCTGTGATCTCGACTACGGTCTCGTATGGGATGAATCTCGCCGGCATGACGAGCACATTGGCATTATTGTGCTGCTTGATGAGTTTTCCGATTTCCGGAGTCCAGCAGAGACCGGCCCTGATGCCCTGATGCTTGTTGAGGGTCATTCCTATGCCGTTTCCTGTGCCGCAGAATGCTATTCCGAGATCAACTTCACCATTCTCCACAGCCGATGCAAGCGGATGGGCCACATCCGGATAATCCATGCTGGCAGTCGTGTCGGTACCGAAATTCACCATTTCATAACCCTTTCCGGTGAGGTGTTCCATAAGTCTGTTCTTGTACTCCACGCCTGCGTGGTCATTGCAGATACCTATCTTCATGATTCAAAATTTAAATGCGCCTGCAAATTTAGTCAGCAAACATTAAAAAAAAGAAATAATAATAATTTCGTACATGCTTTATTCTCAGCAGCCTGACTGCTCCTTGATGAAGTCGATGCGTGCGGCAAATTCCTTCTTGCCGATGAGGGTGACGATGTCGGCAATGCCCAGACCGCTTGACGCGCCCACGAGTGCGAGACGCAGGCAGTTCATCACCTTGCCCATTGGCCATCCGTTGCCTCTGATATATTCTTCGAGAGGACCCTCGAGAGCCTCTTTCGTAAATTCGCCTTCAAAATCCAGAATGAAGTCTGCGGCCTTAAGAGCCAAGGTATAGTTCTCCTCTTTCCAGAACTTTGCGGCATCCTTCTCGACGAAAGATGTCGGAGCCACGAACAGATAGGAAGCGATGTCCCAGAAGTCCGTCACGAATGTCGCTCTTTCCTGAATCAGAGACACAATCCGCTCTACATACTGACGTGAGAATATCCTGTTCGCGAAGTCTGCGCCCTGAACCGTCATTTCCGAGCCGGCCGTGAGGGCGCATGCCGGACAGTCAGCTATCTGCATGCCCTTTGACTCAAGTACCGGAATGTAAAGGTCTGTGAGTTCCGCAACGGACTTCATTCGTAGATATTCCTTATTGTACCATCTGGCCTTTTCGGCATTGAAGCGCGCTCCGGACTTCACGACTCTGTCTATCGAGAAGGCAGCCACAAGCTCTTCGAGCGAGAAAAGTTCCTGGTCGTTGCCCGGATTCCATCCGAGCATGGCGAGAAGATTCACGAAGGCCTCAGGGAAATATCCGTCCTCGCGGTATCCTCGTGACACCTCACCCTCCGGATTCGTCCATTGGAGAGGGAATACAGGGAATCCGAGCCTGTCGCCGTCGCGCTTGCTGAGCTTGCCTTTCCCGTCCGGCTTCAGAAGGAGGGAAAGATGAGCGAAACGAGGCTGTGTGCCGGTCCATCCGAACGCCTCATAAAGCAGATAGTGGAGCGGGAGCGACGGGAGCCATTCCTCACCGCGGATCACTTCGGTGATTTCCATGAGGTGGTCATCGACGATGTTCGCAAGATGATATGTCGGGAGTTCGTCGGCCCTCTTCCAGAGCACCTTGTCGTCAAGAGTGTCGGTGTTGACCTCCACGTGACCTCTGATGAGGTCATCCATCTTCACGACCCTGTTGTCAGGCATCCTGAACCTGATGGTCCAGTCCGTACGTTCCTCAAGGAGCTGCTTCCACTCTGCCTCAGGAAGGGAGAGTGAATTGCGCAGACCCATGCGGGTGGTATGGTTATATATGAAAGTCTGTCCGGCAGCCTCCGTCCCGGCCCTTTTTGCGGCCAGTTCCTCGGCGGTGTCGAAGGCATAGTATGCGAATCCTCCGGCAACGAGCTGTTCGGCATACTGACGATAGATAGGCTTCCTCTGGCTCTGTCTGTAAGGAGCATGAGGATGGCGCGCAGAAGGGGTCTCGACCACGTTTCCCGCATCGTCAATACCCTCGTCAGGTATGATGCCGCACCAGTTCAGTGCCTCGATTATATATTTTTCCGCTCCGGGTACGAACCTCTGCGAGTCGGTATCCTCGATTCTTATGATGAAGTCGCCTCCGCGCTGCTTCGCGAAGAGATAGTTGTAAAGTGCAGTCCTCACACCGCCCATGTGGAGCGGGCCGGTAGGGGACGGTGCAAAACGTACTCTTGTCTTTCTTTCCATATTCTTAAAAATCTTTCCGGGTGTCCCGGTCATTTGCGGCGCAAATATAATGAGAAACTGTTTAAATTTTTCTCCGAAAAATCATTAATTGTTGAAACTGAATAAATCTATTTGCCTATTATGCGCCTTTTCGGCATATTTTTCCTCTTTTCCTCGTCAGATAGCACCGCTATCCTCCTCTGAAAACAGAAAAAATCTACTCGAAAATTCATCATAATATTTCAAATGATAAAATTTTAAACATTTTCTGAAAATTCTTATTCGTCACGCTTAGGCGTATATATGGCCTTTCTTCTGATCGCCGCCGTGTTCTCCAGTTCGCTGCGGCTCTCGCCTACGCCTACGAGAAGGGCTGGCTTCTTGCCGTCCTCGAACACGATCTTCTTGCGTACGGGGGCATTGTTGTATCCTATCTTGTAGCTTCTTACCTCCGGCAGACTTATGCCTCCGTCTTCAGTTGCAGGAGCATTCTTCCTGTAGGTGAAACTGCTGTCGATGGTGATGATGTTTCCCATCTCCACCTGAGGCTGGATGATAGGCATGTTGATGCCTGTGACGATGACGGTGATATTCACCTTGTCGCCGAATTCAGGATCATCATCGAATACGAGGCCGGTCTTGAAGTTGTTGGCTTTGCCTGTATATGTCTTTATCAGGTCGGTGATCTTTGAATATTGGCTTGCCGTCATTCCATGTTCGTTGTTGCCTACGGTGATGTTGATGAGGAAATTCTGTGCTGTGGAGAGGTCGTAGTCGTTGAGGAGAGGGGATTCGAGAGCATACTTCACGGCATCCTCTATCCTGTTTTCTCCTGTGCCCGTGCCGCATCCCATAAGGGCGAATCCGCTGTTCTTCATCATCGTCCTCACATCCTTGAAGTCAACATTCATGTAGCCCCTCTTCTTGATGATTTCGGTGATGCCCCTGACGGCTGTAGCAAGTACTTCGTCTGCCTTTGGGAACATGTCCTGAAGCAGGAGCTTGCCATGCACTTCAAGAAGCTTCTCGTTATTGATTATCAGGAGGCTGTCAACATTCTTTTCGAGCTCATTGATTCCGTCGATGGCCTTCATCATTATTTCCGGACCCTGGCTCTTGAAAGGGATAGTGACCACCCCAACGGTCAGGATGCCCTTCTTCTTTGCCATGGCAGCTATCACCGGCGCAGCGCCGGTACCTGTTCCTCCGCCCATTCCTGCAGTGATGAAAAGCATCTCGGTCTTGTCTCCGAGCACTTTCTCGGCAATCTCCGCCTGAGAGTTGAGGGCTGCATTTCGGCCTTCGGTCGGGTTGGTTCCCGCTCCGAGCCCGTCTTCACCGAGCTGTATCTTTACTGGCACGTTGCATTGCTCGAGTACCTGCGCATCTGTGTTGCAGACGATGAAGGTACATCCCTCGATCCTCTGGTTGTACATGTAGTTGACCGCGTTGCAGCCACCGCCTCCGACACCGATGACCTTTATCATCGAATCGGCGCTGACCCAGTCTGAAGGGGTTATTTCTATGTTGTCCATCATGATTATACCTTGTCTTGTTCTATATCCTTAGCCAAATCCTCGCTCCACTTTATTATACCTTGGATCCATTTAGGCCTACCGCCCTTTTCCTTCTTTTTCTTCTTGTCCGGGTTCTCCGTCTTTTTCGGAGCTTCCACAGTCTCGGCAACCGTTTCTTCAGGCACTTCCATATCCTTCAGTTCCTTGTCGCTGAAGATGGTGCCGCTGTCGCTCTCGTCTGCGGCCTCTTCCTGGATCCTGCAGCAGTTGATCTCCTCATCCATGCAGGCGAATATCAGGCCTATGCTCGGTGCGGCGGTGGTATCATTGATGCCGTCGCAGTTCTGACCGCTGAAAAGCATCTTCGGATAGCCTGTCCTCACCTTATAGCCAGAAAGCTCGAAGAGGAAACTGTTGAGGTTTGCTGTCTGTGCGCATCCTCCTGTCACGACGATTCCGCTTCTGAGCATGTCTGCGAATCCGCTTTCCTGTATCTCGTAGAGGACTGCCATCATTATTTCTTCGATTCTCGCAGTGATGATTTCTGAAAGATATTTCACCGGGAGCTGGCTGTCGGGCTCAGTGCTGTTGCTCCTTATGTGGATTACCTTTTCGCTCAGGTTCTGGAGCTTCTCCGGCATGCATGCACCGAACGCTAACTTGATGTTCTCCGCAAGTCTTTCGCTCACAAGGCATTCGCTCTTGATGTCGTCGGTTATGCTCTTGCCTCCGAAAGGAATCGATGCATAGTGGCGCATGATGTTTCCGTGATATATGGAAACGGATGTGCTTCCTGCGCCGAAGTCGATCAGGGCCACTCCGTTCTCAATCTCGGAGTCTGTAAGCACGGCCTTCGCAGTGGAATCAGCCGTGAAGAATTTCCTCGATACCACTATTCCGGCCTTGTTCATGGCTGTGTCGATCTTGCTGAGGTCGCTCTTCTTTCCGATGAATATCTTGAAGTTGCCGTCGAGGACGTCGCTGGTCATGCCGATGATGTCGTTCTCTATGATCTGGAAATTCTCCCCGTCGGAGAAGGACTGGGCTACGGCACCATAGATGGCTTCCTTTTCAGGATTCTGAAGAGGATAGGTGTTCTGGGCGAAATTCTTCAGCTCAGCGATGTCTTCGGCCGTGATGTCGGCGTCAAATCCTCTGTCCTCCACCTTTGCCGTGTTGCTCTCCTGGCGTACGGGGTATTTCGGCATGCCCACCACGGCCTGGCTTATCTTTATGCCGAGGGCCTCTTCGGCCTCGCGTACGGCTCTGCTCAGAGCCTCTGCCGCCTGAGTCACATGGAAAACGCTGCTGTAGCGTATTCCTGCCGAAGGGCTTTCCTTGTAATAGATTATCTGGACATCCATGCCCGTCACCTTTGCCACAGTGACAGCCAGCTTGTATGTTCCGAGGTCTATCGCAACAATGTGTCTGTCTGTAATTTCCATATATCTTTCTTCTTTATCTGCAAACTATCTGTCCGTCAAACCGGAGATCCACACTCTTGTATTTTTCTGCTCCCTTTTCGGGAACGATGTGGGTATAGTACATCTCCATCTTCCTGAACTTTTCTTCGATCTGCACCGGCTGTCCGAAGAGAAAAAGCTGTTTTCCTTCCCGAGGAACGAGGGTCAGTTCTCCGTTCCGGCCCACTGAGATCTGGACTATCTTGCCCTTCCATGTCCTGCTGCCCTCGATATGGTTCACCACCCTCATCATCTTTGCCAGCCACTCCTTTTCAGCCGGATCGGTCACGGCACCTTTATATCCGCTGTTGGCGGCAAGAGGAATGGCCCCGTCTATCACCTGCACATGAGATGCGTAGCTTGACTGGAGAGGGAAGATGAAGCCTTCCGCATCCGCATAGAATCCTCCGTCGCTCTTTTGAAACCTCACTACGGGCTTCCTCTGTGTCACCTTCACCCTCAGGAGGCTGTCCTTCGTCACGAAGGCCTGGCTCTTCTTCACAGCACTTCTTCCGTCTATTATCCTTTCGACCTTCACAAGGTCGATGCTGTCGAGGGGTGTGCCGATGTAACGGCCGTACTCCCTGTCGAGATATTTCTTGATGTCGGCCTCGGATACGAAACTGTTCTCCATGCTGTCGAGAATCACAATGTCCACCCCTCTGCACATCAGGTGCCTGCGCGATTCCCTGCCGGCAAGGCATGCCACGAGAAGCACGGATGCAAGAAGAGCTCCGCACAACCCTATGAGAACATATTTCACTATCCTATTCATACATCTTCTTTATCTCCGGTACAAATCTGTCAATGTCTCCGGCTCCCAAAGTGACGAGCAGTTCTACTTCTTCATTCTTGAGATAATCCATCAGCTCCGCCCTTCTGAGCAGCACCTTCTCCGGTGCGGTGACATCCTTGAATATGATTTCCGAAGTCACACCCGGTATAGGCTCCTCCCGAGCCGGATATATGTCTAAGAGTATCAGCTTGTCAACATTGCTGAGAGATTCGGCGAACTCAGGAGCGAAGTCGCGCGTTCTCGTGTAGAGATGAGGCTGGAAAACGGCCGTCATCTTCATGTCCGGGTAGGACTCCCTGATGGAGCTCAGCGCAGCCGCTATCTCGCGAGGATGATGGGCATAATCGTCTATATATACGTGCCTGCCGTTCTTCACCTGCATGTCGAACCTTCTCTTCACGCCCTCGAACGATGCCAGAGCCTCACGTACCCTTGAAGGCTCAAGGCCGTATGTGAGTGCGACCGCAGCGGCCGCAGTACCGTTCTCGACATTCACCCAGCCGGGGATTCCCACCACGCAATCGTACATGACTCCACCTGGATAGTGGAGGTTGAAATGCCCTCTCTCGAGAGGTTCCGCCCAGAAATCGGCTTCAGGCTCATTGAAGCCGTAGGTCATTATGTCGGCCTTTGTGTCGGCCAGAGTTATGTCTAAGCCATATTTCGCTATTACCGTTCCGCTCACCTGTGAGGCGAATGCCTTGAACGCCTTGCGGATATGTGCCTCATCTCCATATATGTCGAGGTGGTCGGGATCCATGGATGTGATCACCGCAATCTCCGGGAAGAGCTGGAGGAAGGAACGGTCGAATTCGTCCGCCTCTGCCACTATCACGTCATTCCCGCTGACAAGCAGATTGCTGCCATAATTCTTTGATATTCCTCCGAGAAAAGCCGAACAGCCTTCGCCCGCCGCAGTGAAAATGTGGCTTACAAGTGTACTGGTCGTGGTCTTTCCGTGGGTTCCTGCCACCGCCATGCACCTTTGCCCCTGTGCTATCTCGCCGAGCATCCTCGAACGCTTGATCACACGGTAGCCCTTTTCCTGCACATACACGAGTTCTCCCATATCCTTCGGAACAGCCGGAGTATAGACCACCAATGTCCTCTCCACATCCTTTGGGATATAATCTGTATTGTCCTCGTAATGCACTTCTATCCCCTCCGCTTCAAGTTCACGCGTCAATGGTGAAGGGGTCTTGTCGTACCCGCTCACCTTGAATCCCTTGACGTGGTAATATCTGGCGATCGCGCTCATGCCGATCCCGCCTATTCCTATAAAATATATATTCATGTCTTTCATTCCGAACCTATAGATCAGTCATTCTCTGTTGTCATTCTGCGCGCAGCGAAGAATCCTTTCCGATAATCCTGTAAACCTCCTCAGCAATGGTCATCGCCGCATCCCGAAGGGCAAGTTCTCCGATGTTCTTCTCTAAAAGAGCGATCCGGGCCTTGTCTTCTATCAGTGCGCAGGCCGTAGCCATGAGTTTTTCCTCCGCCTCGTCATCCTTCACTATCATGGCGGCGTCCCTGTTCACGAGAGCCATGGCATTGTGTGTCTGATGGTCTTCGGCTACATTGGGCGACGGAACGAAGATCACCGCCTTTTCCGCCGCGCAGAGCTCCGACACGGAACTTGCTCCCGAGCGTGAGATCACAACGTCTGCTATGGCGTATGCAAGATCCATCCTCTTTATGAAGTCGCTGTGCTGGATCCTCTCCGCACAATGTCCTCCGATTCCATTGGCTTTGGCCTCCTTCATGAAGATGTCAATTCCGTCCTTATAATATTTTCCGCACTGCCATATCACCTCTACATTCCTTCCTCCCGGACATCCTGCGATTATCCATTTCTTCATCGCGTTGTTCAGAGTTCCGCTTCCGAGACTTCCTCCCACCACGAAAATATGCTTATAGATAGGGTTCAGACCGTAATATCCGCATGCCTCCTTCTTCAGCTCTTCGGTCGCAGGCACGATGTCCTTCCTGATCGGATTTCCGCTGAGCACTATCCTGTCGGCAGGGAAGAACTTCTCCATCCCTTCGTATGCCACGCAGATGCTCCTGGCCTTCTTTGCCACTATCCTGTTTGTCAGTCCTGCGAATCCGTTCTGCTCCTGTATGAGAGTCGGTATTCCGAGTAGCCCTGCAGTCCAGAGCAGGGGAGCGCTGGCATATCCGCCCACTCCTATGACTATGTCGGGCCTGAAGCTCTTGAGTGTCTTTCCGGCCATGAATATGCTCTTCATGAGCTTGAAGGGCAGGGCCAGATTAGCCGCTGTCAGCTTCCTCTGCAGACCTGATATGGGGAGCCCGATGATCTGGTAGCCGGCTGCCGGGACCTTTTCCATCTCCATCCTTCCCTCGGCGCCGACGAAAAGTATCTCGGTCCCGGGGTTAAGCTCCTTGAGCTTGTCCGCAATGGAAAGGGCCGGGAAGATGTGCCCCCCTGTGCCGCCTCCGCTTATTATCACTCTCAATTTCCTATATTCCATAACCTATAACTGTTCAAGAACATCCATCGTAACCTGTATGTCATCCTTGTCGCTTTCATACAGAGGTCTTGCGGCCTCTTCTTCAGCCCTGATCTTCTTCTGAGCCATGCGGCTGATCGACAGAATCACTCCGAAGGCTATGCAGAACACGAGGAAGGCGAAGCTTCCGTGACTGATCAGAGGCAGGGTCTGTCCCGTCATCGGCATCAGTCCCACATTCACCATCATGTGCATGAAGGCCTGTCCGGTAATCAGAATAGTGAGTCCTCCGACCGTTATCTTTGCGAATTCGTTGCTGCAGTTCCTCGCTATTATCGATCCGCGTGCCAGGAGTGTGACGAAGAGGAAGAGTATGACAATTCCTCCGAGAATACCGTATTCCTCTATTATGAAGCTGTACATATAGTCTCCATATATATTGGACACGACATATTTCTGCGTGCTGTTGCCGCTGTGCTTTCCGAGGAAGCCGCCTTCATGGATGGCTATCTTCGCACTGTAGGGCTGCCTCATCTTGTCTATCGCACGGTCGTATTCTATGGTTCCGGGCTTGAGTCCCTCGAGAGGCGGCTTCCTGTCGAAAGCGGTCTCGACGCGGCTGATCAGGGTGCCGATTCTCCTTGCCTTCTGCTTGCCCGATCCATAATATATGCCTACCATGATGAGCAGGGCTATGGAGAGTCCTGCGCCTATCATCAATATATCGCTCTTCGGCATGTCTCCGATCAGCAGGACCGCTATCATGACGGCACCTATGAATATGGCGCTGGAGTTGCTGCCCGGTATTATCATCACGGTGATGACGAGTATAGGGATATACATGTACATCCATCTCTTGCTGCGTCCGGACGCAAGGAAGGCGAGCCTGTTCAGGCGTGCAAGCGAATTGGCGGTCTTGAAGCATCTGCTCTGCTTCTTCTTTGCCATGGCCTCGCAGTCTGTCTTGTAGGCCTGTATGGCCCATGCGAGATACATGACCATCGCCACCTTCACCACTTCATACACATGGAACTGCTGGTTGAATATCCTCAATGTCCTTCGTGCTCCGTTGATGTATTCGGAAACGATGACTCCTTCTATGTCTATCTTTGAGAGCAGAAGGACGAGCAGAAAGACCGACAGCAGGAATCCGAACTGGGACAACCACCGGAAGAGTCCGAGCCACGGTATCTTGTATATCCCGAATACCAGACCGAGACCTATTCCGACGAAGAATATGTGGTCCTTGATGAAGTCTATCCTGTCCTTGGAACCCTCCTTGAGCAGAGAAGTGGATGAGAATATCGCCAGGATGGAGAATATGATGAGCAGAAGCACGATTATCCACACCACCTTGTCGCCTTCAATGCTGTCGATGGTGCGCCAGAACCAGTTCTTTTCCTTATGTTTCCTCTTTGCCGTCATCAGAGATTCCTCACCGCTTCCTTGAATTTACGTCCTCTGTCCTCATAGTTCCTGAAAAGGTCGAAGCTTGCGCAGCATGGCGAGAGCAGTACGACATCACCCGCCGCTGCAATCGAATCCGCAACCTTCACTGCCTCTTCGGCCGACTTTACGTCGTATGTCCAGTCAACATGGCTGTCGAATGCCTCATGCAGCTTATCGTTGTCAACGCCCATGCATATGAGCGCCTTGACCTTTTCCTTCACCAAAGGCACGAGTGTGCTGTAGTCGTTGCCCTTGTCTGTACCTCCGGCAATCCAGATCACTGGACTTGTCTGACATTCGAGGGCGTACCATGCGGCGTCAACATTTGTCGCCTTCGAGTCGTTGATATAAAGCACGTCCCTGATGCTCAGCACCTTTTCGAGCCTGTGCTCCACCGCCTGAAATGTAGCCAGACCGTCCCTTATGATCTCGTTGTCTATATCCATAGCCTTTGCCGCGAGGGCAGCCGCCATGGAATTATATACATTGTGCTTTCCTCCCAAGGCGAGTTCCTGAAGGTACATGTCGCACTCCTCTTCCTTGAAGCGGACGATCATCCTGTCTCCATCCACGTACGCGCCCTGATCCACCTTTCCTTTCTGCGTGAACGGCAGCATCTTCGCCTTCATCACTATCTGGTTGAGATGGTTCACGGTGATGTCGTCGTCGGAGCAGAATATGAAGCAGTCGTCGCTTGACATGTTTCGTGTCACGCGGAACTTCGCCTTCACATAATTCTCCATCATGTATCCGTACCTGTCGAGATGGTCCGGAGTGATGTTGGTGATGATGGCTATGTCGGCCTTGAAGTCATACATGTTGTCCAGCTGGAAGCTGCTGAGTTCCAGTACATATATGTCGAACTTCTCCGTCGCCACCTGATAGGCGTAGCTCTTGCCTATGTTGCCGCCGAGGCCCACGTTGAGGCCTGCCTGGCACAGCAGATGATAGATGAGCGAGGTGGTCGTTGTCTTGCCGTTGCTTCCCGTGATGCAGATCTTCTTCGCATCATCGTACCTTCCCGCGAATTCGATTTCCGAGATTATGCTTATGCCCTTGTCCTCGATCTTCTGCACCATAGGGGCAGTTGACGGGATGCCGGGGCTCTTGATCACCTCGTCAGCGTTGAGAATGAGTTCCTCGGTGTGGCATCCCTGCTCGAAAGGGATCTCCCACTTCTCGAGCACAGACGCATAATCATCCGATATTCTGCCCATATCGGAGAGGAATACATCGAATCCCTTGACCTTTGCAAGCACTGCGGATCCTACTCCGCTTTCGCCTCCTCCTAATACTACGATTCTTGACATATTCAGACTGTTTCTATCTTAGTTTCAACATTGCTATCGTTATGACCGCGAGAATGATTCCTATGATCCAGAACCTCACCGTGATCTTTGCTTCGGCCATCGCCTTGACCGGTTTCTGTATGAGGGCAGGTATGCCCTCCTTCTGGTAGTGGTGGTGCAGAGGAGCCATCTTGAACACCCTGCGTCCCTCACCGTATTTCTTCTTTGTATATTTGAAATAGAATCTCTGCAGCAGCACCGACACGCTCTCCACGAAGAAGATTCCGCAGAGGATGGGCAGGAGCAGCTCCTTTCTTATGAGGATCGCGCATACTCCGATGACGCCTCCGAGCATGAGGCTTCCCGTGTCGCCCATGAACACCTGTGCAGGGAACGAATTGTACCAGAGGAATCCGATGAGTGCGCCCACGAATGCCGACATGAACACGGCTATCTCACCGCTTCCCGGGATATACATTATGTTCAGGTATTCCGCATTCACTATGTTTCCGGAGAGCCATGCGAAGATTCCGAGCACTACTCCCACAATTGCTGAGGAACCGGTCGCGAGGCCGTCCATTCCGTCAGTGAGATTCACTCCGTTTGAGCAGGCGGTGATGACGATGATTATCATCAGCACATAGACGGCCCATTTGCAGTACCAGCCCCATGTGCCCTTGAAAGGAGATAGCCAACTGTAGTCGAACTCATGGTTCTTGATGAACGGAAGGGTGGTCTTCGTGCTCTTTATCACATCGTGTTTCTCCGCGGTCTGCGTGATCTCCATGCCGTTGTCATTGCCGCCTTCGGATACGACGACGGTCTCCTCCACTGTGATCTTCTCCCTCACTACGATCTGGTCGCTGAAGCATACTGCAAGTCCGATGGCAAGTCCCAGAAGTCCCTGAGCCACGAGCTTGGTCCTTTCGCTCATTCCTTCCTTGTTCTTCTTGAAAACCTTGATGTAGTCATCGGCGAAGCCTACGAGGAAGAACCATATAGTGCTTATTATCAATAATATGATATAAATGTTTGTCAGGTCGGCAAACAGAAGGACCGGTGCTATGACGGAAAGGAAGATTATGATGCCACCCATAGTAGGCGTACCCTTCTTCTGCATCTGTCCCTCGAGCCCGAGGTCTCTGATCTCCTCACCTATCTGCTTCTTCTGTATCCAGCGGATTATCCTCTTGCCCGCGATGACAGAAATCAGAAGAGCCGTGGTGAACGAGAGTATGGCCCTGAAGGACAGGTAGCGGAAAAGGCCCTGTCCCGGTATGTCGAAGTCCTGTAGAAATTCAAATAGATGATATATCATGTCTCCTTATATTGCTATGTCGTTAAAGATTTCTGTGACGATTTCCTTCTCGTCGAAATGCACCTTTTCGGTGCCGTTGATCTGGTAGGTCTCATGTCCCTTGCCCGCAAGCAGTATTGTGGCTCCCTGTCCGGCAAGCATCACGGCAGTGCGTATCGCCTCCCTGCGGTCCTCGATGAAGAGCGACTTGGCCCTTCCGCTGATGTCCATGCCTCCTTTTATCTCAGCCATTATGTCTGCAGTCTTTTCTGTCCTGCTGTTGTCCGATGTGACCACTATCCTGTCAGCGAACTTCTGGGCGATGAGCCCCATCTCCGGTCTCTTTGTCCTGTCCCTGTCGCCTCCGCAGCCGAAAAGGCAGATCAGCTCCCTGTCCGGCGCTATCTCCCTGAGTGTCTTAAGGACGTTCTCAAGGGCATCTGGCGTGTGGGCGTAGTCGATGATTACCGATATGTCCTCAGGCCCCCTGATGTTTTCGAGCCTTCCCGGCGCCGGCCTGAGCGTGCTCAGTGCTACGAGCACTTCTTCCGGATCTGCCCCGAGGGTTACTGCCGTAGTGTATATTGCAAGCAGATTATATGCATTGTGACGGCCTATCAGGCAGCTCCAGGCCTCGATTCCGTCGAATTTCAGGAGCATTCCCTCGAAGCTCTGTTCTATCACGCGGCATGTGTGGTCGGCCATGCCTCTGAGCGAATATGTCACAGGCGTGGCCTTCGTGTTCTGCAGCATCACCATCCCGTTGCGGTCATCGATATTGGTGATGGCGAATGCATCGGCTGGCAGGGTGTCGAAGAACATCTTCTTGCATCTGAGATACTCGGCGAAGGTCTTGTGGTAGTCGAGGTGGTCGTGTGTGAGGTTCGAGAATATTCCGGCCTTGAACCTGAGACCTGCGATCCTGTCCTGTTCCACTCCGATAGAGCTTACCTCCATGAAGCAGTATCCGCATCCCGCTTCCACCATCTCGTTGAGCAGAGAGTTGATGGTCAGAGGGTCTGATGTGGTGTTTACGGCTTCCGTGCCCTTGCTTCCCACATAGTTGGCTATTGTGGAGAGGAGGCCGCAATTGTATCCCAGAGCGGTGAACATTCTGTGAAGTAGGGTCACCGTGGTGGTCTTTCCGTTGGTTCCGGTGATGCCTACGAGGGTCAGCTTATGAGACGGGTTGTCATAGAAGTTGGCTGCTATGATTGCCAAGGCGTACCTTGAGGATACCGTGCGGACGAGGGCCACATTCTGTCCCTCTTCTCCTGTTTCCGCCATTTGGCTGTCGGTAATTTCCTGATCTTCATATACTATGGCTACGGCTCCCTTTCTCACGGCCGTGGCAATGTAGCTGTGCCCGTCGCTTGCATATCCCCTGACGGCCACGAACAGCGCACCAGAGGTCACTTTTCTCGAGTCGTTGCAGACCGATGTGACCTCCGTCCCGGCTTCACCCCTGACGAGGGTGCATCCGCTTCCGTCAATAAGTTTCTCCAATATCATTTCAACACCACTTTAATGGTTTCACCTTTTCCTATTCTCTTTCCGGCCGCAGGGGTCTGGCTCACTACATGTCCGATACCCTCGTAACTGCATTTATAGCCGTTGTTCTCTATCGCATAGATCGCATCCTTCAGACCCATGCCCTTGACGTCAGGCACCGGGGCCGATCCTTTGCGGTCTGTACTGATGTAGCCTGAACTCATCATCGGGACGTCTGTCCTTTTCTCAAGGACTTCTCCCCATCTTCCGTCCATGGCCCATATCTTATCGACAATCTCCTTGTATGTCAAGGCCGGGAGGTTTCCACCTCCTATGCTCGTATTTCGAAGTCCCGAATACAGCACTACGATTGCCGTATATTTCGGTTCGTCCGCAGGAAAGAAGCCTACGAATGTCGCCTGATACCTTCTTCTGCCGTCAACGGAGAGGTATTGTTCACGCTTTGACGGGTTGTCTTCCGGTCCGAGGACCACTCGTGCCGTTCCTGTCTTTCCCGCCACAACGCATTTTGCATTCTTCAGCTTCGTGGCAGCTGTTCCCTCAAGGGTCACCATTGTAAGGGCCTTCGTGAGAGAGTCGGCCGTGGCCTTCGTACAGATGGAGCCGCTGAGTATCTCCGGACCGAACTTCTTGACTGTCTTTCCATCCTTCATGTGCTTTTCGATCAGATACGGCTTCATCATCTTTCCGTCATTGGCTATGGCATTATAAAAGGCCACTATGTTGAGCGGAGTCTCTTCCACATTATATCCGATGGCAGCAGACACAAGGTCATATTTTCCCATCTTAGGGTCAGGTTGAGGCAGTTTCGGTCTTGACTGCGCCACTTCCGTGAGGTCGAACTGGTAGGCGTCATGCAGGTTGTACTCATAAAGCTTGTTTATGAATTCGTCCGGGCAGTCGAGATAATTGTCGGCCACTATCCTTCTGAATACATAGTTCGACGACCATTTCAGGGCATCTTCGACGGTTATTGTCTTCTTCTTGGTCCTGTTCTCATATTTTCTTGTCTCCTCACAAGGATTGATTTCAGGAAAGTCCTCCATCACTCCGCCATTGGTCTTATAGACGCTGCTGAGAGTGGTCTTTCCTTCCTCAAGCAGGGTCATGAGGGTTGCCGTCTTGAACACCGATCCCGGCTCTCCGGCACGCGCTATGGCCATGTTGTATATCTCTCCGAGATTGCCCTCCTTGTTCTTCGACAGATTGACCATGGCCCTTATGGCTCCCGTCTGCACATCCATCACAATCACACATCCTCCATCAATCTCAGGGTCGGATTCGATGTTCTTCCTCAGGGCTTTGTCAGCCACTTCCTGGATGTCGATGTCCAGGGTGGTGATGATGTCCGTTCCGTCCAGGGCTTCGGTAATTGTGCTGTCAGGATCGACGATGGTTCCTCTGTCTGTCTTGCGCATCCACTGCCTGCCCTCCTCGCCTCGCAGGATATAGTCGTATTTGCCTTCCAGTCCGAGGTATCTGCTGTTCTTCGGGTCATCCTTGTTGATCTTCACATCACCTATCACCCTTGCCGCAAGGGAACCGTAAGGATACTGCCTCTTCTCCACCTCTTCCTTTATCATTCCGCTCCTGAATCGTCCCTCATTAAAAAGCGGAAGCGACCTCAGCTCCAGATAAGTGCTGTGGTCGATGTTCTTCGTTATAAGTACGTGCTTCCTGCCGTCTAAGGTGTCTGATTCCCTGTGCTTCCGGACGATGTCGTAATAATAGTCCGCCGTCTTTCCGTCTTTCTTGAGGACCCGCGGCAGCTCCCGGCTCAGAAGCCATGCCTTCTTCATCCAGTCATTTTCCAAGGAGTCTCCTTTCTCCATCTGGGCGAAGTCCTCTTTCAGAACCGTGCAGTCCATGTATATGTTGTAGAGAGGGGTGGATATTGCCAGAAGGTTCCCATGCCGGTCCTGTATCGTGCCCCTTTCCGGGGCCTCCTTCTGCTCGTATCTCTTCGGCAGGAAATTCTTGACTATCTTCGGGTCCGGCTCCCATCTGACCTGAATGTGGACAGCCTTGAAGATGATGAGTACGGACAGGACGAGAAACAGCCAGTACATCCTTCTCAGAAGGCGGCTGATCCTCAAGTCGTCATTTCCCTTGTTTCTGTCCTTTTCTTTCATCTCAATATGTCGGCCGGCTTTTCAGGTGCCTGCACCTGCGACCCCATCTGGTTCAACATCTCTTCAACTGTGCCTATCTTGTCCATCTTGACAAGCTCATAGGTCTTTTGTGCGTTATATATCTTCAAGGTCTTGAGAGTCTCATTGTTGTTCTCCACCTTGAGCATGGTCTGTTCGGTCATGTAGCTCATCCAGATGCTGAGGCATCCGAGGGCGAATGTCCATAATATATAAGGAAAGAGACGGTCAACCCTCATCCTCAGCACCAAGTCGCCACGTCCGAGAGCTATGATGAACTCCCGTATGGCACCTAAGCATGCTTTCCAGTCTATCTTGAACCTTCCCATCTTCTATAGTTTTTCCGCTATTCTCAGTTTGGCGCTGCGCGCCCTTGTGTTTGCCGCTATCTCGCTCTCCTGCGGCAGTATCGGTTTCCTGTTCACGGCGCTCAGCGGCGCAGTGATGTTGCCGTAGAAATCCTTCTCCACCTTTCCGTCTATGTTTCCGGTCTTTATGAAGTTCTTGACCATCCTGTCTTCAAGCGAGTGATAGGTTATCACCACCAGTCTGCCGCCCTGCCTGAGTGATTTTGCCGCCCCTATGAGGAACTTCTCAAGCGACTTCATCTCCTGGTTCACCTCTATCCTCAGAGCCTGATAGACCTTTGCAAGAAACTTATGCTCGGCGAATTTGGGTAGTGCGCTCTCTATCGCCTTTCCGAGTCCGGTTGTCGTTTCTATAGCGGCGTGCTCACGTGCCTTGCAGATCAGCTGCGCTATCCTTCTCGAGTTGTCAACTTCTCCATAGAGCCTGAATATCCTCTCGAGGTCCTGCTGCTCATATCCGTTTATGATGTCGGCAGCCGTAGTTACGGCCTCCTGGTTCATCCTCATGTCGAGAGGTGCCTCATATCTGAAGGAGAACCCTCTCTCGGCCGTGTCGAACTGATGTGACGATACTCCGAGGTCGGCGAGGATTCCGTCGATTCCGTCAGCATATCCGGAGTGCAGGATATGGTTGTGGATCCATCTGAAATCACTCCTTATCAGTGTAAGCCTCTGGTCGTCAGGACGGTTGGCTATTGCGTCGCTGTCTCTGTCGAAAGAGATTACGCGGCCTTCAGGGGACAGCCTCCTGAGAATTTCTCCGGTGTGTCCTCCTCCGCCGAATGTGGCGTCTGCGTATATTCCTGAAGGGGTGCCGATCAAAGCGGAAACGCTTTCATCAAGCAGTACTGGGATGTGGTACTCGGACATGTTCAGGCCTCCTGTTTTAAATACGACCTGAAATCTTCTTTCCCATCAGACGGAACTCCTCAGGTGTGAGGCAACCTCCGTCAATCTTCTCCTTGGCCCAGATCTCTACCTTATAGTCAACGCCGAGGAAAACGACCTCCTTCTCTATTCCGGCAGACTCAAGTATCTCTCTCGGGATTGTTATTCTTCCGAGCTTGGCGTCAGGCGTCACTGTCACCGTATTGCTCATGTAGGTCCTCCAGTACCTGATGTGGTCATCGTCGAATGCGAGGTCGAGCCTTGACCTTACCGCCTGCGACATTGTCTCCCACTCTGTATATGTGAACATCTCGAGGCAGTCCGAATGCATGTCTTTCCTGACCACGAACTGCATCTGCTCTTCCGGCACGACTCCCTTGATGGCAGAGGGAATCACGAGCCGTCCCTTGTCATCAACCTTTGCGTTATGTCGTCCGAAGAATCCGTTCATTTTTCTGCGTACTATTGAGTGTGGCAAAATTAATCACTTTTTTCCATTTTCTTCCACTATTTCCCAAAATTTTCCACAAAATTATCAACAGCTGTTTTTTCTTTTATATATTTCCTCTATAAATCAAATATGCACCAACCCTGAGAGTATCCGTGCGT
>CAYXMV010000023.1:0-20216 GCA_964466235.1 uncultured Muribaculaceae bacterium
AACCGATGATTGGCTAAATCTCTGATTTGGGTGACGCAATGATAAAGTCAGGAACTCCAACGACCTATAAACTTACCTCATTATTGGGTAATGATTTGGCAACCGTCCGCCCTCATTACCTTTCATTTCCTTGCACTTTTGCTTCAACGAGGCCTCCATCTAAAGTCCTCATAAGTCATTGAACACCAGTGCTGCCATCATTATTTCCCCTCATTCGTTAGATTTTTCCAGAGATAATATTTATATTTGTCTTTTATACCAATAATTCCACCTATGAGAAAGTTGATTTCAGTCGTAATAGCCTTAATGATGTCAGGTTTCATATCACATGCATATAGGGCGAATTCCATATTCCGTCAGCTGACGGTGGAAGACGGACTGGCTTCCAATCATGTCAGAGCCTTGATGCAGGACAGTTTCGGATTCATCTGGATGGGGACCGACATGAATCTCAACAGATATGACGGCCATGATTTCAAGACTTTCGTCTTTCCCGAGGAGTGGATGGGGATAACGGTTCTGAGCCTGCTTGAGGACGGGAATGCCATCTGGATAGGTACGGACAAGGGAATTTTCAGATTCTTATATGCTGACGAAAATATCATCCGGTTCAGTACAGAGACTCCGGACGGAATGTCGGTTACTCAGGAGGTCAACAACATAAGAAAGGACAAGGATGGGAATGTGTGGTTTTCTACGCGAGGACAGGGAGTATTCCGATATAACGGAGATTCAGGCCTGCTCGAGCGTTTTGATTTCCCTCAATGCGACAATAACATAGCCAATGTCTATATAGACCGTTCAAACCAGGTCTGGGTTCTGACCAACTGGGGACAGCCGGTACTGTCGAAGCTGAACAAGGGATCGGATACATTCGAGGATTTCCGGCTTCATGATCGTGGGGAGCAGGTTCAGGAGGGAGGTCTTGTCCTTTTCGAGGACAGCAGGCAGAGATTCTGGTTAGGTTCGTGGAACAGAGGACTTTATGAGATAGACCGTCTCACGGGAAATGTGGATGTCCATCTTAAGCCTTCCACAGGCCAGCAGGGCGTCAACCACATCCATTCCATCATCGAGACGGCACAGGGTCATCTTGCCATAGGCTCGGACGACGGCATCCTCATCTATGATGTGGACACCAGGTCCGCCTCTCTCATGACCGAAGGAAGCATTCCGGGGACAGGGCTTTCAAGCCGTTTCGTCTATCCTCTTCTGAGAGACCGTGAAGGTGGACTCTGGGCGGGCACTTATTATGGCGGCGTGAATTATAATTCCCCATTTTCCGGTCAGTTCGAAGGCTATTACCACAGCAGGTTCAATCCCAACACGGTGGGCGGAAAGGTCATAAGCCGTTTCTGCGAGGATAAGGAACATAACATCTGGATGGCTTCAGATGACGGAGGAATAAGCCGCTACAATGCCAGATCAGGCACATTCCGCAACTATACCAGTGCGGACAGCGGCCTGTCATACGACAATGTCCATGCTTTGTGCATCGACGGGGATGACCTGTGGATCGGCACATATACAGGCGGAGTCAATGTCCTTGACACAAAGACAGGGCGATTCCGCGTCTATATGCCCGTGGAAGGCGACGACACTTCCATAGACGGAACGAGCTCATACGCCATAATGAAGGATGCTGACGGCGGAATATGGGTAGCCACCATGAGCGGAATAAATCTCTATGACAGACAGAACGACTGTTTCAGGAGGATGTACCGGACGGAATATCATGTCATCGACATTGATCAGGACTGTAGTGGCGGCATCTGGTTCTCTTGTCAGGGCGGCGGTATCATAAGATATGATTCAGGAAAGGGAGAATGGAAGTGCTATAGGCATACCGATACAGAAGGCTCCCTGCCGAGCGACTATGTAAACTGCGGATTCGTTGACAGCAAGGGAACCGTATGGTTCGGAACCGGCTCCGGCCTGTGTTTCTATGACTCGGATTCCGATCTGTTCAGAAGTGTGGACATAAGCAGGAGCCTGTCCGACATCTGCGGAATAGTAGAGGATCATAACATATTCTGGATAACTACCACTAAGGGGCTGCTCAGGTATGATCCCAAGGGAGACGTTCAGGTGTTCACGACGAGCGATGGTCTGCAGAGCAGTCATTTCATCGCCAACAGCATCTTCAAGGCTTCCGACGGACGTATATATCTGGGTACGACCCATGGATTCAATGCCTTCTTCCCGTATCAGGTCAGAAGCAATACCGTGATTCCGGACATAGCCATCATAGGTCTGACGATAGACAATGAAGACATGGAACCGGGACATCCTGTGATGAAGAAATCTGTTGTAGGGGGGGGGCAGGGTAGAACTTACCCACCATCATAATTCCCTGACCATAAGATATGCGTCCCTGAGCTACTGTGTTCCGGAAAAGAACCAGTATGCATACATGCTTGAAGGATTTGACCGTGAGTGGAATGATGTGGGCAACCAGACTCAGGCGACCTACACCAATCTGCCGGCAGGGACATATTCGTTCATGGTGAAGGGGACCAACAATGATGCTGTATGGAATGAAGAACCGGCTGTCCTTGAGGTCGTGGTGCATCCTCATCCTCTCCTTTCGACCTCTTTCAAGATCCTGTATGTCCTCCTTGTGGTCATCGTCATCGTGTTCATAATATGCCTTGTCATACGCTTCAACGACAGGAAGCATGAGAAGAAGATGGAAGAATTCGAGGACAGGAAGGAAAAGGAGGTCTATGAGGCGAAGATAAAGTTCTTCACGATGATAGCCCATGAAATCAGGACTCCGGTATCTCTTATAATAGGTCCTCTCGGAAATATTCTCGGCAACTCCCAGCAGCTTCCGGCGAAGGTGAAGAGTGATCTTCAGATCATGGACAGGAACAGCCAGAGACTTCTCTATCTTGTCAATCAGCTTCTTGACTTCCGGAAGGTGGAGCAGGATTCCATGGAGATTAGGTTTGTGAACCAGCCTGTCACATCTCTTCTGCATTCGGTCTGCGAGAGGTTTGAGCCGACCATCGTGCAGAACGGGGCCGTGTTTGAGGTGCAATATCCCAACAGTGACTTCAATGTGTGTGTTGACAGCGAGGCCTTCACCAAACTTGTCAGCAATCTTCTCACGAATGCCAGCAAATATACCCGTGACCTTGTCCGCCTGTCATGTTCAAAATGTGCCGATGACCCGGATTCCTTCGAGGTCACGGTCTATGACAACGGTTGCGGAATAAGTCCGCAGGAGCAGTCGAAGATATTCTATCCGTTCTATCAGACAATGGATAACAAGCCGGGTACAGGCATAGGGCTCAGCCTTGTAAAAAGTATTGCCGAACTGCATGGTGGCAGCGTTTCCGTAAAGTCGGAGGTCGGAATCTTTTCGGCCTTTACCGTGAGGCTGCCGGTTGTCCACTCTATTGTTCCGGATACAGATGACAAAGATGCCGCAGATCCGCAGGACAGCCGTATGAAGGAAATCCTGAATGCCGATGTCGTGGAGCTCAGACCGGAATACAAACCTCTCATAATGATAGTCGATGACAATGAGGATATAGTGAATTTCCTTTCCGACACGTTGGCCGACAGATATGACATCCTGACCGCTGCCAACGGACGTGAAGCCCTTTCTCTCCTTGAGACTTATCCTGATGTCGTGCTTATCATCGCGGACTGGATGATGCCGGTGATGGACGGAATAGAACTCTGCCGGGAATTGAGGAATCAGGAACATACAAGCCACATATCCTTCATCCTGCTTACTGCGAGGACGGATGATGCGTCCAAGGTCAAGGGAATGGACTGCGGTGCCGATGTCTATATAGAAAAGCCGTTCTCTGTGGAGTACCTTGAGGCGTGCATCAAGAATCAGGTATCCATGAGGACCATGCTGCGCCGCCGGTATTCGTCACTCCCTATGACGCCTCTTGCCGCCGCAACGAACAACAATGCGGACAACCGTTTCCTCCTGACGATGACCAATCTGATCGAGGAACATCTTTCCGACTCCAACCTTACGGTAGATTTCCTCACGGAACAGATGGGCATCAGCCGGTCGTCGTTCTACAGCAAGATAAAATCGCTTACCGACACCACTCCTAACGAGCTCATCTCGCTTATGAGGCTGAAGAAGGCGGCCCAATTGCTGACGGAACGGAAATACCGCATCAATGAGATATGTTATATGGTTGGCTTCAGCAACCCTTCATATTTCTCGAAATGCTTCGCCCGGCAGTTCGGAATGAAACCGGGAGAATTTGCCGCAAAGTCAATGGAGACAGAATCATAAGAGAAAGCCCTCGCATGCCTATGGCTCGCGAGGGCTTCCGTTTGAAAAGGATTTTGTCATTTAAGCTGATCCACAGCTTTTGTTATCATGTCCATTGTGCCGCTGCCGTTGCTTACATATCTGATCACCATTTCGGCATAGTCAAGCGCTTCCTTATGGCGAGGATTCTTCTTTTCCTTCGTCTCCTTCACGAGCTGGAGAAGTTCGTTGAGGTCTTCCAGTTCAGGAAGATTTCCCGGACGCATGGTGTTGATGGCTGCATTCAGAAGAGCTGTGGCGTTGTTCACGTCGTCCTGAGTATAGACATTGTCGTTGTCCGACATTATTTTCTCGGCTTCAGCGATCTGTTCCACCATCCTGCCGTATGCGTGAGGAGCCCATGGCGCGTGGTCAGGGACCTTCACTTCCATTGCATTCCATGCTTCCTGTGCCTCTCTGCGTGACTTGGCAAGGATGAGGCACTCTTCGAGAGCCGATCTGTCAAGTATGCCGGCTGCGGTTGCACGCTCGAGGGCATTGTCCATGTTTATGCGCAGATAGCGTGTAGAATGCTCGCAGAGGTAGTAGTCAGGATAGAATGTCATGTCTCCCACCGTGAGGGTATAGATGTTTCCGTCAGTACCGGTCCCGGCAGTGGCTCCGTTCCCTATAACGCACTCGAGGTCAGAGTCGAGGTTGAGCTGAGCGTCATCCCAGCTTCTTACGGCGTCAGTTGACATTGCGAGAGGACCGTACATGAGTGTTCCTGTCCACATAGGAGTAAAGACAGTGTTGGTCTCGTTCATTCCTGTAGCCGCAACCGTCATCTTGTCAGGTCCATAGTTTATATGCTTTGTGAAAGGCATCACCACTTCCACAACGTCGGATTCGCTCCAGCTGCGCTCTGCTATCTCAATATAAGAGCATGGCTGATATGATTCAGCTAATGACTTTCCGTTGAGCTTCACGTCGAATCCCTCTGTAGCCCAGTATGGTACGCGGAGCTTCATTGTGAATTCCGCACTGCCTTCAACGGTGATGGTTGACTTCTCTGCAGGCCACAGGCAGTCCTGAGTAATCTTTACGCCCTTGGCATCCCACTGAGCTGTAGTCGGCATGTAGAGTGCCACCCAAACAGTGTTGTCGTTCACGAAATAAGCCGCTTCCTGATACCTTGTGTGATTTTCCGAGCCTGTTCCTCCGCAGCATGTTGACTGAGGGGTCTCGCTGCCGAAAGGCTTGCTTGCGTCGAGACCTACGGCATAATGGTATGTGACGCCATAATGGTGAGGGTCAACCGATCCGACAAGCTGGTTGTAGAGGACACGCTCATAATAATCCATATATCTTGCATCATCAGGATCGAAGCAATTGAGGTCCTTGGTCAGTTTCGCGAGATTATACACACAGCATGTCTCGTTGAGGGTCGGGTTCGGGTAGAGATTGCCCTGATGGTCGGACATCACGTTGGTGTTCATGCTGAGCACCTGAGTGTATGGCTGACGGAACATCTCCACATTGCCCACGCCGCCTGTCGAATAGGCATAGCGTCCCTGGATCATGTTCCAGAAATTGAGGGCGATGTTGTAGTAATATGGGTTGTTGTTGCCGAGGTAGCTCTTCAAAGCACTGATTATCTTAGGTATATGCTGGTTGGCGTGCCTTGTGCGGATGTCGTCGATATTGACTGAAAGAGGGTCATAGAAAGCCGGGCTGTCGAAGAAGTTCGAAGCTTCAAGAAGCTTCTCCTTCTTTTCCGGATCGTCTGTAAGAAGGGCGAGGCGTGCGAGAGATTCACCGGTACCGCCGTCCTCACCGGCGATGTACATGTTCCACATCTCATATCTGTTGCCCGGAACGGCGCGACGCTCTTCCTGAGTACCTTCCGTATTCACGAATGTTCTGTGGCTGAGGCGGTTCCATATCCAGAGCCCCATGTCTGTAGCGATTGTGAGAGCCTTCTCTGCTATGGCAGGGTCGTCAACGTATGCAGCGATGTCTATAAGACCCGCAAGCTGCTTGTGGATCGAGTAGTATGGAGCCCATACCCACTGCTCGTTGTTATATGGACTATACTTCTCTATCAGCACAACGTGGTGCGCAGGGATGGCGTTGATATAGCCGTATCCATATTTCTTGTAATCTTTCTGATGCTTCTTGAATGCGGCCCATGTTCCCTTCATATCGCGGAGCTCTTCCTCCGGAGCGAAGTCGCGTGCCTCCCAGTAGCGTCCCAGTTCCTCGTTCCATACGAAAGTCATCTCCTGATAAGTACGGAGTTCGTCAGTCATTCTCTTCATTCTTGCCCTGAGAGCGTCTTTCTGCTCTGGCCTGGCAGCACTTGCAAATGCAAATGCGAGAGCTGACATATAGTGTCCCGAACCGTGGCCCTTGAGCTTTGTTGTGGGAGAATCCCAGCCGTCAGACATAGTGTAGCCCTTTGTGCTTAGATTGTATGCCTCACGGTAGTTGTAGAGCTGCTGTGTGATGTCCCAGCTGAGGACCTGCTCGATGAGCATGTCTCTGTTCGATGTGAGGCGGTTATCTCCGTTGATGGTCACCTTGTCCAGTGGAAGAGGTTCGGCCTTGAGCACATTGCCGGGAACTTCATATTCACCCTTGACGACCTTGACCCGCGCCTTTATCGGGTAGCCTTTGGGAGTCGTGTTGTCGCCCGTGACATATCCTTCAACAGTATATCTCTTTCCTGCCGCATATCCGGCCTGTTCCTTTTCGGTCACCAATGCCGAATTGCTCCAGCGCACCTGGCGGAATCCTTCTGTCCCGTCATCATAAGTGACCCATACCTGATATGGAAGTCTCGGAACTGTTCCTTCCGGAGATTCCACTCTGATCTTTTCGACATTTCTGATTGTCTTTCCCTGCTCTGAGTTTCCGCAAGACCAGAGACAGAACATCATCAGAATGCCGCATGCAATAAAGCAGATGCTTCTTTTCATGGCTTGTACTTTAGTTGTTTTTTAATTGTTCATGGTCTATGCAAATTTCTCATATATTTTTCCCATAGACAAGAATCCCGCGTGTGAAATATAACACAATCGTCCTAAAAACCGCAATGGAGTCGCGTATGGACAATAATTGCATCATGTGGGACAAAAGTATTATGTCCTCTATATTAATAGTGTTGTTTTTACACTTGATATTTCATAATTTTGCTCGATTTGAAACCGCAACCGAAATAATTTAACATAAAACTAACTTTAATCCTTATGAATTTTGTACAACAGATCGGCGAGACCTTCAGTTCCATCAACCTGGGTCAAGCCATTGGCACATCGGGATTCAAGACGATCGACCTCATCATCCTGTTGATCTATCTTGTAGTCCTTGTCGGTCTCGGACTCTTCCTTGGCCGTACGAAGAAGGGTGAGGAAAAGAGTGCAAACGACTACTTCCTTGCCGGAAACACATTGACCTGGTGGGCTGTCGGAGCCTCGCTCATTGCGGCTAACATTTCAGCCGAGCAGTTCATCGGAATGTCCGGAACAGGTTTCCGTGACGGTATTGCGACGGCGGCATACGAGATCATGGCCGCGATCACTCTCATCGTCATCGGCAAATTCCTGCTTCCTATCATGCTCAAGCAGAGAATCTTCACCATTCCTCAGTTCCTCAGAGAGAGGTACAGCGACGGTGTGGGACTTGCATTCTCAGTGCTCTGGCTCTTCCTCTATGTTTTCGTGAACCTTACTTCAGTGGCATGGCTCGGCGCCCTCGCCATCGAGCAGATCCTCGGACTTCAGGGTGTATATATGGCATTCGGAGAGACGATGATTTCGCTCAGGATGGTGATTGTGGTCGTTCTCTTCCTCGTGGCCGGAATCTATTCGATCTACGGCGGTCTCGCTTCAGTCGCATGGACCGACGTGATGCAGGTGTTCTTCCTTGTCGGAGGCGGTCTCATCACAGCATGGTTCGCCCTCAAGGCAGCCGGTGACGGAGCAGCCATGGAGGGTCTCAGGAATGTCTATACAACCCTTACGACGGGAGAATACGCGAAGGATACGCACTTCCATCTCGTGATCCAGGAGTCACATAATGCAAGTGCATTCGCAAATGTTCCCGGTATCGCTGCGGTAGTAGGCGGCGTATGGCTCACAAACCTCGGTTACTGGGGATTCAACCAGTACATCATCCAGAAGGGTCTTGCTGCAAAGAGCGTGGATGAGGCTCAGAAGGGTCTCGTATTCGCGGGTCTGCTCAAGCTTCTCATTCCTTTCATCGTGGTCCTTCCGGGCGTATGCGCATTCTACATGACTCAGAATGCTGACCAGTTCACTACGCTTCAGGGCTCCATCAATGTGGCCGACGACGCATATCCATGGCTCATCCGCAACTTCGCTCCGCCTGTGGTGAAGGGTCTTTCGTTTGCAGCACTTGCAGCGGCCATCATTTCGTCGCTCGCTTCGATGTTCAACTCGACTTCGACCCTCTTCACAATGGATATATACAGGAAGTACATCAACAAGGACGCATCCGACAAGAAGCTCGTGAATGTGGGCCGTCTCACTTCTCTTGCAGCCCTCATCATTGCTGCAGTTGCAGTGAAGCCTCTTCTCGGCGGTCTCGACCAGGCGTTCCAGTACATCCAGGAATATTCAGGATTCATCTATCCGGGAATAATCGTGGTATTCGGTCTCGGCCTTCTCTGGAAGCGTGCTTCCAACAAGGCCGCCATCTGGACAGCAATCGCCACAATCCCTCTCGGAATCCTCTTCAAGGTATGCCTTCCTGAGGTTGCCTTCCAGCTCCGTGCAGGCTATGTATTCATCATTCTTGTGACGATGTTCGTGCTCATCTCTCTCATAGACAAGAAGTTCATCTCTTGCGAGACACCTGAGCAGAAGGACAGGAACACAATGATGAAGTGGGCAAAGATCCTCGGCGGTGCCGGTGTATTCTTCATCGTTATGGCGGCTGTCGTTGTCATCTGGGGAGCATGTCTGCCTGAGACTGCAAATCCGGAGAACAACTTCATATCTTATCTCAATGACATCGGATTCCAGGCATTCTTCTTCTTCGGAGTTCTCGTAGGCTGCAACGCCGTATGGCTCTGGTCGGATGCAAACGACAAGAAGATGGATCTCAAGGCAATCAACCTTGACCTCAGCCTCTTCAGGACAAGCAGGACTTACGCATGGGGAGCGCTTGCAATCGGCGTTATAACAATCATCCTTTATGTAACTCTCTGGTAATATGTTGGAGGAACTCAAGGCAAAAGTCTGCAAGGCCAATCTGGAGCTTGTAGAGCATGGGCTTGTAATCTTTACATGGGGCAACGTGTCTGCGATCGACCGCAGCACGGGCCTCGTGGTCATCAAGCCGAGCGGCGTGTCATACGACAACATGAAGCCGTCTGACATGGTCGTTGTCGATCTTGAAGGAAATGTTGTTGAAGGCGATCTCAACCCGTCATCCGACACTCCTACCCATCTCGCCCTCTACAGGGCATGGCCGGAGATCGGCGGTGTGGTCCACACTCATTCCACGTACGCTACAGCCTGGGCACAGGCCGGAAGGGACATCCCTAACATCGGAACCACCCATGCCGACTATTTCCACAATGCCATCCCATGCACCGAAAGCATGACGGAGGCAGAGGTCAAGGGCGCATACGAACTCGAGACAGGAAATGTCATCATCAGGCGTTTCGAGGGCCTGAACCCGGTACATACTCCAGGCGTTCTCGTAAAGAACCATGGTCCTTTCTCATGGGGCAAGGACGCTTTCGATGCGGTACATAACGCTGTCGTCATGGAGCAGGTGGCCAAGATGGCCTACATCGCCTACGGCGTCAATCCGAATCTCACTATGAATGATCTTCTCGTCGAGAAGCATTTCAACCGCAAGCACGGTCCGGGTGCATATTACGGACAGAAAAAGAAATGACACTAAAACACAAATATTATGATAAAGGCATTTGAAAATTTTGAAATATGGTTCGTGACAGGAGCTCAGCTTCTGTACGGCGGCGATGCTGTGGTCCAGGTTGACGGTCACTCATCAGCAATGGTTGACGGAATGAACGCTTCGGGCCTTCTTCCTATAAAGGTCGTATATAAAGGTACAGCGAACTCTTCTAAAGAGGTTGCCGACCTCATGACAGCTGCAGAGTCTGATGCAAAGTGCGTCGGTGTGATCACCTGGATGCACACATTCTCTCCTGCAAAGATGTGGATCCACGGAATGCAGAAGCTCCGCAAGCCGCTTCTCCACCTCCACACTCAGTTCAACAAGGAGATTCCATGGGATACCATGGATATGGACTTCATGAACCTCAACCAGAGCGCACACGGCGACAGGGAATATGCACACATCCTTTCACGTATGCGCAAGGGCCGCAAGACTGTAGTAGGCCACTGGCAGGATCCAAAGACACTCGAGCATATCGCAGTATGGCAGAGAGTCGCTGCCGCATGGGCTGACTCTCAGGACATGAGGATAATCCGTTTCGGAGACCAGATGAACAATGTGGCCGTTACAGACGGTGACAAGGTCGAGGCGGAGATGCGTTTCGGCTACCATGTTGACTATGTCCAGTTCAGCGAAGTCATGACCTACTTCGAGAAGATCGAGGATAAGGCCGTAGATGAGCTTGTAGAGGTTTATTTCAAGGAATATGACCATGCTCCTGAGCTTGAGGACAAGACCACTGTAGCATATAAGAAGGTATGGAACTCTGCAAAGGCAGAACTCACTCTCCGTGCAGTCCTCGAGGCTTACGGTGCCAAGGCTTTCACAACCAACTTCGACGACCTCGGAGATGTGAACGTAGAGGAGACAGGCAAGGGATTCGACCAGATTCCGGGCCTCGCTTCGCAGCGCCTCATGGCCGACGGTTACGGTTTCGGCGGCGAGGGTGACTGGAAGACCGCAGCCCTCGTGCGTACGGCATGGTTCATGGGTCAGGGCCTTCCTAAGGGTTCTTCATTCCTTGAGGACTACACCATCCACTTCGACGGAGAGAATTCAGCTCTTCTTCAGGCACACATGCTTGAGATCAGCCCTGCAATAGCTGCAGTAAAGCCTAAACTTGAGGTGCATCATCTCGGAATCGGAGTCCGCAAGACCCCTACGGCACGTCTCGTGTTCACAAGCAAGACCGGCGACGGTGTGGCAGTAACGGTGGTTGACATGGGCAACCGCTTCCGTCTCATCGTGAACGAGGTCAAGTGCATCGAATCAAAGCCGCTTCCTAAGCTTCCTGTGGCATCCGCCCTCTGGATTCCTAAGCCAAGCTTCGAGGTAGGCGCTGCGGCATGGATGCTTGCCGGCGGTACCCACCATACAAGCTTCTCATACGATCTCACTGCAGAGTACTGGGAGGATTATGCTGAGCTTGCAGATGTCGAGATGCTCCTTATCAACGACGACACCACTCTCTCTGAGTTCAAGAAGGAGATGAGGGTGAACGAGGTCTATTACATGTTGAACAAAGCACTCAAATAATCATGGCGGACACTAAATATGTAATAGGTCTGGACTATGGTTCGGACTCGGCCCGTGCGGTAGTCGTTGACGTCGCTGACGGAAGGACTCTTGCCACGGCTGTGAAATATTATCCACGTTGGAAGAAGGGAATGTACTGCGTTCCAGCAGCAAACCAGTGGCGTCAGCATCCTCTTGATTATATAGAGGTGCTTGAGGGTTCCGTAAAGGAGGCACTTGCGGCATGTCCTGCCGGAACGGCGGAAAATGTCATCGGCATCGCTTTCGACACCACCGGATCGACTCCTGTATTTACAGACGAAAACGGTACTCCTCTCGCTCTCAAGCCTGAATTTGCAGAAAATCCTAACGCGATGTTCGTTCTCTGGAAAGACCACACTGCCGTAAAGGAAGCTGCCGAGATCAATGAAAAGTGCCACGCCAATGATATTGACTATACTTCATACGAAGGCGGTATCTACTCTTCGGAGTGGTTCTGGGCCAAGGCATTGCATGTTCTCCGCGAGGATGCGGCAGTACGTGAGGCTGCATACTCTATCGTAGAGCATTGCGACTGGATGCCGGCTCTTCTTATCGGTGCCGGAAGTCTGGACGAGGTTCCCCGCAGCCGTTGCGCAGCCGGTCACAAGGCCATGTGGCATGCAAAATGGGGCGGCCTTCCTTCAGAGGAGTTCCTCTGCAGCATCGATCCTGTCCTCGCCGGATTCCGCGACCGTCTCTATTCGGAGACAACCACAGCAGAGAAGCCTGTAGGCAAGCTTTGTCCTGAATGGGCTGAGCGTCTGGGACTTTCTACAGACGTGGTTGTGGCAGGAAGTGAGTTCGACTGCCACATGGGTGCCATCGGAGCAGGTGCGAAGAACAATACTTTCGTCCGCGTCATCGGAACATCGACCTGCGACATCATGACTGTATCGCCGGAAGAACTCGGTGACAAGCTTGTAAGGGGTATCTGCGGTCAGGTTGACGGATCCGTTATGCCTGGCATGATCGGTCTTGAGGCAGGTCAGTCGGCCTTCGGGGACATCTATGCATGGTTCCGCCGTGTGCTCGAGTTCCCGTTGAAGAACATTCTCGGTGCAACAGAGCTTCTTGATGAAGAGACAAAGGCCAAGGTCATCGACGAGGCTTGTGACAAGATCATCCCTGCGCTCACTGTCGAGGCAATGAAGATTCCTGCAGGCGAGAGTTCGGTTGTCGCTACAGACTGGATGAACGGCCGTCGTACACCTGATGCCAACCAGCTCCTTCAGGGTGCGATAAGCGGCATCAACCTCGGTACGACAGCTCCTATGATCTTCCGCGCCCTTGTTGAGGCAACAGCATTCGGCTCACGCGCTATCGTTGAGAGATTCAAGTCAGAGGGAATGCGCATCAATGATGTCATCGGTATCGGCGGCATCGCGCTCAAGTCTCCATTCGTGATGCAGACTCTCTCGAACGTACTCAACATGCCTATCAAGGTCTGCAACACAGACCAGGCTTGCGCTCTCGGAGCTGCTATGTTCGCTGCGACTGCAGCCGGTGCCTATGCAACCGTAGCCGACGCACAGGATGCCATGAATTCAGGTTTCGCCAAGGAATATTTCCCGGAGCCTGACCAGGTGAAGATATACGATGAGGTATATCAGCGTTATCTCAAGCTCGGAGCATATTGCGAAGAAACGGCCAAGTAAAGACAGAAAAGATGAAAAGAGTATTCAATATTATCGCAGGGGCGGCAATTGCTGCCCTCTGCGTTTCCGCATGCACTGCCGGTCCGGCAATGACGCTGTCAGGCCTTGATCCTAAGGCTTTTGAAGGCGGATGCAACGGAAAGACCACAGCCCTATATACATTGACTAATGCCAATGGAATGGAGGTCTGCGTGACCAATTTCGGCGGTCGTCTCGTATCTGTAATGGTTCCGGACAGGGACGGAAAGATGACAGACGTGATCCTCGGTTTTGACAATATCAACGACTACATGACAAAGCCAAGTGATTTCGGAGCATCGATCGGACGTTATGCCAACCGTATAGGCGGCGCCGCTTTCGAGCTCGACGGCCAGACAGTCACCCTCGACAAGAATGACGGTGACAACTGCCTCCACGGAGGAGCAGAGGGATGGCAGTATCAGGTGTATGATGCAGAGCTGATCGAGCCGCAGACTCTCAAGCTCACTATGGTGGATCCGGACGGTCACATGGGCTTCCCGGGAACGGTTACTGCCGTAGTGACATACACGCTCACCGATGACAATGCCATCGACATAAGCTACAGCGGAACCACCGACAAGCCTACAGTATTGAGCATGACCAACCATGCATACTTCAACCTTTCGGGAAATCACGCAGCAGAGGGGACCGACCAGATTCTCTATGTGAATGCCGACAAATTCACTCCTGCAGACGACAAGCTCATCCCTACCGGTGAAATGCGTCCGGTGGAAGGCACACCATTCGATTTCCGCACTCCTAAGGCCATAGGTCAGGACATCAACGCCGATTACGACCAGCTTGTCCTCGGAAACGGATATGACCACAACTGGGTGCTCAATACAGGCGGCGACATCAGCAAACTTGCTCTCAGTGTCTATTCGCCGGCGACAGGTATCCTTCTTGAAGAATACACCGACCAGCCTGGCGTACAGGTCTATACCGGCAACTTCCTCACAGGAGAGGTCGCTGGAAAGCATGGAGTGAAATATCCGAAAAGAGCCTCAGTCTGCATCGAGACCCAGCTCTTCCCGGATTCACCTAACAAGCCGGAATGGCCTTCCGCAACCCTCAGACCTGGAGAAACTTACACTCACCGTTGCATCTATAAATTCAGCGTTGCAGAGTAAGACTTTATGTTAATAATTACAATGATGGTGGTTCGCCGGAAGGCGGACCACCATTTTAATGATATTCTTTCCTGTTTATTTCAGAGCCTCTGCAAGCTTCTCAGCCAGAGCCTCTGCAAGCTTCTCAGCCAGGGCTACAAAGGCGAGACCGTCGGGGCGGGATGAGAGTGCTGCGGGTTCGCCGCTGTCGCCGCCTTCGCGGATGCTCTGCACGATAGGTATCTGACCCAGCAGCGGGATCTGATACTTCTCGGCCATACGCATGCCGCCGCCTTGTCCGAAGATATAGTACTTCTCATCCGGATGCTCCGCAGGGGTGAACCATGCCATATTTTCCACGAGACCGAAGATCGGCTTGTTCACATTCTCGTTGCGGAACATGTTCACGCCCTTCTCCACATCGGCAAGGGCCACATCCTGAGGGGTGCTGACAATCACTGCTCCTTCGAGCGGAATGTCATGAACGAGGCTGATGTGGATGTCTCCAGTTCCCGGAGGCATGTCTATCAGAAGGAAGTCGAGTTCTCCCCAGCGCACCTGCAGAATCATCTGCTTCAATGCGTTGCATGCCATCGGTCCCCTCCATATCAGGGCCTGTTCAGGGCTTGCGAAATATCCTATCGACATCCATTTGACCCCGTATTTCTCCATCGGGAGTATCACTTCCTTCTCTCCTTCCTGCATTGCGTCAGGCATCATGCCCTCTGTCGCAGTCATTTTCGGAACTGACGGTCCATAGACATCTGCGTCAGCAAGACCCACCTTGTAGCCGAGGCGGGCGAGTGCCACGGCAAGATTTACCGAAACAGTCGATTTTCCTACTCCGCCCTTGCCCGATGCTATACCTATTATATGCTTTACTCCGGCAACCTCTTCCAATCCGAGGTCAAGGCCTGGCTTCTTCTTCGGAGCCTCGTCCTTGATCATAGTCTTTACTTCCACTTCCGTTCCCGCGGGAGCATTTCTGATGATGGCCGCCTTAGTGCTGCCGATCAGATATTCCGCAAGCGGATCACGGTGCTTTGAGAAGGCAAGTGTCACGCTTACCTTGCCTTCCTCGACCGTTACGTTTTCCACCATTCCGAGCTCCACGATGTTCTTGTCCCCCTTTGCCGGGTGCTCAACTTCGAAGAGCCATTTGTCCACTTCGTTTACCTTCATGATATTTCCTTATTCTACAATGGTCATTTCGTCAACAAGATACCCTGCACCGCCGAACTTGTCAACGATGAAGAGCACATAGCGTATATCGACATTGATGCACCTCTGAAGATCTGGCTCGAACATCACGTCGCTGCTCATGGATTCCCAGTTGCCGTCGAAGGCAAGGCCGATGAGCTCACCGCGAGAGTTCATGACAGGGCTTCCGGAGTTACCTCCGGTGATGTCGTTGTTGCTGAGGAAGCATGTAGGCATCTTGCCGTCAGCAGTACCATAGCGGCCGAAATCCTTGTTTTTCCAGAGTTCCTTAAGTTTCTCAGGCACGACGAATTCCCAGTTGTCTGGATCCTCTTTCTCCATCACTCCGTCAAGAGTGGTATAATGCTTATACACAACGGCATCCTTAGGAGAATATCCCTTCACGGTGCCGTATGTAAGCCTCATAGTGAAGTTGGCATCCGGATAAGACGGCTGTCCGGCCTTCCATTCGAGAAGTCCGGCAGTGTATGTCTGGCGTGCGGCAGCAAGGGCCTCGGCTGACTGTCCGGCGAGAATCTGTGCTCCGAGAGCTTCATGATAGATGGAAACTCCTGTCTTTACTGCAGGATCCTGCATCACCTCAACACCCTTCTCCTCTATAGCGGCCTTGAGCTTTTCCTCAGACACAAACACGCTGCTATCGAACAGTCCGTCAACAAAAGCATCGATGTCCATAGTCGCAAAATCCTCGGAAAGTCCCTTCAGATGATTCTCAGGAGCGGCAATGTCACGATAATGCTTCATCAGAGCCTTCGCCACCTTGCGGTCCGTCGAAACAGAATAGTCGCCATACTGACCGGCGATGGCATTGTAAGCCGTCTGAAGTGCCGCAGTAGTGTCCTGACCGTTGGTCAGAGCCCTCTGGAACATGACATTCATCGTGAGGGCAAAATTAGTGAGTTCTATCCTATAGACCGTCTCGTACGCTCTTGTGAAGGCGAAATTGGCTGCCTTTCCGGCCTCGATTCCTTCTCTGAGGTCATTGAGGGCGTTCCCGTATTTCTCCTGACGCTTCTTAGAGGCGTTCACCCACTCGGTGAAAGCGGCCTCCTCCTGCTCGGCGCGGCCGATGATGTCAAGCTTGTCGAAAGCGAGCTTCATGCCCTGCCACTTCTTCCATGCATTGGTAGAGCCTGAATATTTGCTTGCATACTGGATCTTTACCTTAGGGTCTGCAAGCATGTCCTCGAGCATCACGTCCTGACGTACGGTACGCGCGGCGATGCTGATGTCGTTGTTCTCGATCTGGTACTTGAGCTCAGGAGAAGTCTGGAAGCGGGTCGTGCGGCCCGGATAGCCCATGATCATGGTATAATCACCTTCCTGCACTCCTGCGAGAGAGATCTTGAGATGGTTCTTGGCCTTGAGTGGCACATTCTCAGGAGAATAGTCCGCTGGTGAACCGTCCGGTGCGCTATATACGCGGAACATAGAGAAGTCGCCTGTGTGGCGTGGCCACATCCAGTTGTCCGTGTCGGCACCGAACTTTCCGATCGATGAAGGCGGTGCTCCCACGAAACGTACGTCCCTGTATGTCTTATATACTATAAGGTAATAAACGTTCCGGTTGTAGAATGGAGTGATCTGCACCCTGCAGTCCGGATTCTGCTTCTTCGCTTCTTCCTCTATTTCAGAAACAGCCTTGACGATAGCCTCCTCCACCTTTGCTTCATCGTCCTTGAACTTCTTGCGTGCCTTCTTGTCAGCCTTTGCAACGAGATGGGTGACATCCTTCATATACTCCAGGAAGGTGACGCTTAGTCCTTCGCAAGGAAGTTCCTCGCTGCGGTTCATGGCCCAGTAACCGTCCTTGAGGTAGTCATGCTCCACGCTGCTGAGCTTCTGGATGTTGCCGTAGCCGCAGTGGTGGTTGGTCACGAGGAGTCCTTCCGCCGAGATTATTTCTCCCGTACATCCTCCGCCGAACTGCACTATCGCGTCCTTGAGAGAAGAATTGTTGATGCTGTAGATCTGCTCAGGCGTGAGCTCGCATCCGAGGTCCTGCATGGCCTGTGCGTTCATCTTCTGGATGAGTGGCAGCAGCCACATTCCCTCATCTGCCCTTATGCTGCCGGCGAACATTGCCAGAGCAGCTGCAATACATAAAATCTTTTTCATGATATGGTGTTTATTTTATTGTCTTCAGTCTTTTTTACATCCTGTCATTTCCTTCTGTCTGCAGGTCATCCGGAACGAAGTGACGGATCTAAAACAAGGTAGGCTCCAATTGCTTGAGATGGAAACTCTTCCGATGGTGGGGAGTGAAGCCGTGCTCGATGACGGCAGCTATATGCTCCTTGGTCGGATACCCCATGTTCCTGTCCCATCCGTACTGCGGGTATTCCAGCGCAAGCCTCCGCATATATTCGTCCCTGTAGGTCTTTGCAAGCACCGAAGCCGCAGCGATCGAGGCAAATTTCGCATCGCCCTTCACTATGCACTGGTATTCATAACCGTCGAACGGCTTGAATCTGTTGCCGTCGATCAGCAGGAAGTCCGGCCTTACGCACAACCTCCTCACAGCCCTCTGCATGCCTGTTATCGAGGCATTCAATATGTTGATTGTGTCGATTTCCTCGGCGCTGACCTCTTCCACGGCCCATGCGACCGCCTCCCGCTCGATTATGGGGCGGAGAAGTTCGCGGGACTTTTCAGTCATTTTCTTTGAATCGTTGAGCAGAGGATGATGAAAATCCTTCGGAAGTATGACGGCCGCGGCGAATACAGGGCCGGCCAAAGGGCCTCGTCCCGCCTCGTCGCATCCTGCCTCCGTGCGGTCTGCATTCAGATAACTGATAAGGTGTGGTTCATTGCGCATTCTGCAAAATTACACAATCTATTTTGCCTCATCAAGTGTTTTTCTCAGCATTCTGATTATTTCGTTCTTTGTGGCTACGGTTTCTTCAAGGGAACAGACTAATTTTTCGAGATCGGATACCCTTTTTTCGAGAACATGTATCTTGCCGCCGTATTCGTTGCGTACATCTTCAAGTATGTCTGTGTGTTCTTTGGTGGGGCGGTAGCCGAGAACAAGCTCTTCGGTTGTGGTTTCAAGAAGATCGGCCAGTTTGATGATGTTTCCGTTGACTATTGATGTTCCTCCTTTCTCAAAGTCACGGTATGCGGTCAGAGATATTCCGAGCCTGTGAGCGACCTCTTCCTGAGTGAATCTCCTTTCTTTTCGCTTGTTCCGGATGTTGTTCTTTATGGAAGTATTGTCCATTTCCCCTTGATTTGATGATTTGATAAGGGCAAAAATATGGCAATGGCACAGGCGATGTAAACAAGATATTCCGGCTAATGGCAAGAAAAAGCGATTAAAAAAGATTCAAAAACTATAAAAAAAAGAAAAATCTTCATGTTGTTTTTCTTTTTTCGTCACAAATGTTTGGATTTTCCGATGGCAACAGCGAGTTTTGCCGGAAAAAGCGGTGGCTATGAGAATTGAAAAGATTTATGAAAAGGTATGCGGAATCCTGTCTGAAAGAAAGGTTTTCCGCAGCAGGCGTACGGACTTCGGAAAGATCTGTCATGAGAACGGAGCCGCAAGAGTGGAAATTGACAATCTTCTCTATGAAAGGCTCGGTATGTCCGGTGAAGATATTCTTGAAGCCTTCAGGGATGGCAAAGTGGATGTTTGATGAAAAAACATGAGGTGTTTTATTGGTATTATGACATTGTTTTATTAGATTTGCGAGGATGTGTCTTTGCGGACACGGAACGAAACATAAAATAACACAATAACACACAGACTGATGAAAGCTTATTCAACTCAAAACATCCGCAATGTGGTTCTCCTCGGCAGCACAAAGTCAGGTAAGACCACTTTATCTGAAGCGATGCTTTACGAAGGTAAGGTCATTGACAGAAGAGGTACTGTAGAAGCCAAGAACACTGTTTCTGACAATGCCGAGATCGAGCAGCTCAACCAGAGATCGATCTATGCGACTCCGCTCTATGCAGAGTTCATGGACACAAAGTTCAATATCATCGACACTCCGGGTGCTGACGACTTCGTGGGAGGAGCCGTTTCTGCATTCAAGGTTTGCGACACAGGTGTGCTCGTGGTGAACGCTCAGCAGGGTGTTGAGGTCGGCACACAGATATTCTCGCGCTATGCAAAGGACTATAAGATTCCTCTTATCGTGGCTGTGAACCAGCTCGACGGCGAGAAGGCGAACTGGGAGGGAACTCTCGAATCAATGAAAGAGGCATTCGGCAGCAAGCCTGTAGTAGTTCAGTATCCTGTGAACGCAGGTCCTGAGTTCGACGGCTTCATCGATGTCCTCAAGATGAAATATTATCGTTTTGCAGGTGACACAGGCAAGCGTGAGGACCTCGAGATTCCGGCAGAGCATGCAGAAGAGGCCGAGGAACTCAGAAATGCCCTCATCGAGCGCGCTGCAGAGTACGACGACACCCTCATGGAGACATTCTTCGAGCAGGGCGTCCTCTCTGAGGATGAGA
>CAYXMV010000024.1:0-20114 GCA_964466235.1 uncultured Muribaculaceae bacterium
GGAGGTCGCGGACCTGCCATTTGAGCATTGCGATACGCTCGACACCCATACCGAAGGCGAAACCGCTGTACTTTTTGCTGTCGATTCCGGACGCTTCGAGGACGTTAGGGTCAACCATTCCGCAGCCCATGATCTCGAGCCAGCCTGTACCCTTGCAGACGTTGCAGCCCTTGCCGCCGCAGATGTTGCAGCTCACATCGATCTCGGCAGACGGCTCGGTGAACGGGAAGTATGACGGACGCATGCGGATCTGGGTCTGGGCACCGAACATTTCGCGGGCGAAGAGAAGGATAGCCTGCTTCATATCTGCGAATGTGACGTTTTCGTCGATGTAAAGTCCCTCGACCTGATGGAAGATGCAGTGTGCACGGGCTGAGATGGCTTCGTTGCGGAACACACGGCCCGGGCATACGATACGGATAGGAAGCGGCATCTTTTCCATAGCACGCACCTGTACTGATGATGTATGGGTACGGAGAAGGACCGGGTTGTCGCTGTCGCTGATGAAGAATGTGTCCTGCATTTCGCGGGCAGGGTGCTCAGGCGGGAAGTTGAGGGCCTCGAACACGTGCCAGTCATCCTCTACCTCCGGACCTTCTGCCACATCGTAACCGAATTTGCGGAAGATCCTTACTATCTCTTCGCGGGCAATGGATACCGGATGGCGCGAACCGAGGGCTACCGGGTCGCCCGGCATCGTATAGTCGAATGCCGCTGCAGATGATGCAGGCGATTCGGCTGCGGCTTCCTTGAGTTCTTCAATCTTCGCAGCCGCTGTATTCTTGAGGATATTAAGTTTCTGGCCGTATTCTCTCTTGAGTTCGGGTGCTACTGTCCTGAATTCTTCAAAGAGGGCTGTAATCGAGCCTTTTTTTCCGAGAAGGCGGACACGTGCCTCTTCAATTTCCTGTTCTGTCTTGCAAGACAGAGCGGCGATTTCCGCCATCAGGGATTCAATTCTTTCCTTCATATGCTGATTTCTTGTTTTCTATATCATTTGTCAACCAGAACTTTGATGTCTGCTCCGCATTTCTGCACCGAAATGCAGGTTTTCATGGACAAGACCGCAAAGGTAATGTTTTTTGACTTATAAACTCTTATTTTCCTCAAGCGGATAGCCGATGGCTACAACACAGTATGGACGGAGGCCGTCTTTCAGTCCGAGGAGACCGGCTACATAATCTTCAGCCTTGGCTCCGTCAGGCTCTGCCTTGAGACGCGGCCGGCCGTTGCAGTGGACCCAGCAGCTTGCGAGATCCATTGCAGTGACTGCAAGCTGGATGAATGTGGCCGAAATGGCGCAGTTGTCGATCCAGAGGTCTGTCTTGGTCTCGTCACCGATCACTACGATGGCCGCGGGAGCTCCGCTGATGAGGGCCGAACCATAGTCGCGCATCTGAGAGAGAGCATCAAGAATGTCCCTGTCTTCGATTATCATGAAGGCTGAGCTCTTGCTGTTGCGTGACGACGGGGCTGTCTGAGCTACTTTCACTATGGCGTCAAGCAGTTCCTTCTCTACCGGCCTGTCGGAATATTTCCTGACGCTGTGCCTTTTTTCTATTACTTCTAAAAAATCCATGATCTTTCTCTATTGTTTTTGCATAGTCTGCGGAGGAATTCAGTTCTTGCTGCGTCGCTTCTCTCTCGCCTTCTGGGCCTTTCCTGCACCTGTCTTGAGATAAGCCTTCCACTGTTCTTCAGTGAATATCCTCTTGTATGAGGCATCTATCCTGTCCCACCATTTGTCCTGAACACCCTGAAAAATATCCGTATTGCTCACCTTGGAGGCCCTGAGTTCATCAAACTCGGCCATCATGGCCGGATAGTCATGCTTGAGTGTGGAATCCACATAGAATACCTGCCAGTCATCGAGGTCAAGTATCCTCTGCAGCCTGTCTGCCTCGGCTTCCGCCTGCTCATAAATGTCCGGTCCGTCCTTCTTCTGCTGCTGCGCCGAAGCCTCGATGCCGGAAACCATCAGGGAAAGGATGACAATAAATAAAGCCTTGTGGCAATTATCAGATTTCATATACGATAAAATTTTATTAGTTTTGCATGATGTTGCGTCCATGACGGGATGCACCACGAAAAACGACACAAAATTAGTCATTTATAATAAAAGTACAAAATGAACAGACTTTCAACAGCAATCATGATTTCTTTTGCGGCGGCCGCTCTCTTCTTCAGTGCCGACAGCCGCGCCTGCACCAATGTACTCGTGACTAAGGGTGCCAGCACAGACGGATCAAACATGATTTCATACGCAGCCGATTCTCACCAGCTTTACGGTGAGCTCTACTTCCAGAAAGCCGGAGTATGGGGCAAGGATGACATGCGCAGGATAAATGAGTGGGACACAGGCAAATATCTCGGTCTCATACCTCAGGTGTCAAGGACATACCAGAGGGTAGGAAACATGAACGAGCACCAGCTCATCATCGCCGAGACCACCTATGGAGGCCGTCCGGAACTCGAAGATCCGAATGGAATCATGGATTACGGCTCGCTCATATATGTAGCCCTCGAGAGAGCAAAGACAGCACGCGAGGCCATCGAAGTGATCGTTGACCTTGCAGACACATACGGCTATTATTCGAGCGGTGAGTCTTTCTCCATAGCAGACACTGAGGAAGTGTGGGTGATGGACCTTATCGGCAAGGGACCGGACAACAAGGGCATCGTGTGGGTTGCACGCAGGGTTCCCGACGGATATATCTGCGCCCATGCCAACCAGGCCCGCATCAGCACCTTCCCTCTCGACGACCCGGAGAACTGCATGTATGCTCCAGACGTCATCACTTTTGCACGCGAGAAGGGATATTTCAGCGGAAAGGACGAGAAATTCAGCTTCTGCGACGCCTATGCACCTCTTGATTTCAGCGGAATGAGAGGCTGCGAGGCTCGTGCATGGGCTGCGTTCAACATCCTCTGTGACGGAAAATTCACTTTTGTCGATGAGAACGGCAACGAGGTGACTGCTGATGCATACGACTATATCGACTATGCAATGGGCTACGACAAGACAAAGAGGTTCCCTCTTTTCGTGAAGCCTGCACGCAAGATCAGCGTAAAGGATGTGGCTGACGTGATGCGCGACCATTACGAAGGTACCCCTATGGACATGACCCAGGACATCGGAGCCGGCGGAAACGCACTTCCATACCGCTGGAGGCCTATGGGATTCGAGCACGAAGGAAAGACTTACGTGAACGAGAGGGCCATCGCCACACAGCAGACAGGATTCTGGTTCGTGGGACAGTCACGCGGATGGCTTCCCGATGAAATAGGAGGTGTCAACTGGTTCGGATGCGACGATGCCGCAACTTCTTACCTTACACCTATTTACACATCCATCACAGAAGTGCCTGAGTGCTTCCGCGCAGGCAACGGAAACATGATCACATACTCGCCTACTTCAGCTTTCTGGATGACGAACCGTGTTGCCAACGCATGCTACAAGGCATACGACATCATGTTCCCGACAGTTGACGCCGAGATCGACGCATGGGAGAATGCCATGATGGAAGCTGTGGTGAAGGCTGACGAGGAAGCTCTTGCCATCTATAAGGCAGCGGACGCGAAGCCTCGCAAGCAGATCCGCCGCAATGACGAGGCAAGAAAGACTGTTGACGCCTATGCCGAAGTACGCGACTATCTTACCGGATTCTCTGTTGACAATGCCCAGAAGATTTTCGACAAGTGGGTGGCTCTCGAGCAGCTCCTTCTCGTGAAGTTCATCGACGGCAATGTGAAGGCCCAGAACGAGGACGGAAGCTTCGTGACCAATGAACACACCGACTGCATCCCTGCACAGATCAGCCAGCCGGGCTACACCGAGAAGTGGAAGGAGGCCGTTGCCAGAGACCACGGCAGCGTTATAGAGCAGAAATAACAGTTCATATACATCGGACGAATCCCTGCAAAACTTGAATAAAAAAAGCCTAAGAATACTTATAAATAAGGATTCCGGAATAATTTTGTTCGTTGTATCTTTGCAGGCTGAATGAAAAGGACTATCATCATATTTGCAGCCATATTAGCGGCGGTCTGTGCTCAGGCGCAGACATGGTCGTTCAGCGGAGTCGTCCTCAACAGGACTACGGGCGAACCGGTGGAGTTCGCGACCGTCGTGCTGGAGAGCACGGCACAATGGGCTGTGGCTGATGCAGAAGGAAGGTTTACCATAGGCAAGGTGCAGGAGGGCAAGAATGTGGTGAGCGTCTCATGCCTCGGTTTCGTGACAGACACTCGCGAGATAAATATAGGACGCAACATAGACAATTACAAAGTCCATCTTTCAGAGGACAACCTTACACTTGAAAGCGTCGTGGTGACGGCTCAGGAGAAGGAAAATACGGCCACTACGAGCAGACTGATCGATAAGAATGCCTTGGATCACGTGCAGATGATGAATGTCACCGACATCTCTGCCCTCCTTCCGGGAGGTGCCACGGCCAATCCCGAACTTACTGCTGAAAGGCAGTTCAATATAAGGGCAGGAGAACACGGTACGGCCGAAAGAGGAAGCGCATCCTTCGGAACAGCTGTGGAAGTGGATGGAGTAAGGCTTTCCAACAATGCGAGCTTCGGGCATTTCACCAGCACAAGTTCAGAAGCCAAAGGAGTGAACACCAACAACATAGCATCAAGCAATGTGGAATCCGTAGAGGTGATTACCGGTGTTCCTTCAGTAGAATACGGAGACATGACTTCCGGAGTGGTGAAAATCAACACACGAAAGGGAAAGACCCCTTTCATAGTCACGGCTTCCACCAATCCGCGCACGAAACAGGTGTCTGCAAGCAAGGGATTCAGCCTCGGTGAGACACGCAGAGGCGCTTCCAAAGGAGTAATCAATGCAAATATCGAATACACAAAGGCCATTAGCGACAGGATGTCCCCATATACAGGCTACGACCGCAAGCAGGCTTCGCTTGTCTATAGCAACACCTTCGACAGAGGCTCATTCACAGATACTCCGCTTCAGTTTTCGATGGGTCTGACCGGCAATCTCGGCGGAAGGAACACTGCAGCCGACCCGGACACTTTCCTTGATACATTCTCAAAGAAGAAGGATAACTCCCTCAGAGGCAATATATCGCTGAACTGGCTTCTGAGCAAAAACTGGATTACCAATCTGGAACTTAATGCTTCGGTGGTCTATAGCGACAGGCTTTCTCAGACGAGAAGCAATTATTCGAGTTCGTCGGGTACGGCCTCGATGCACGGGAGGGAGGAAGGATATTTCATTGCCGGGAGCTATGAGAGCAATCCGGATGCAGCAGTGATCCTGATTCCGAGGGGATATTGGTACAACACGATGTGCATCGATGACCGCCCTCTTAATTATAAGGTGGCGCTGAAGGCCAACTGGGCGCGTCAGTGGGGTAAGCTGAACAATAAGGTGAAGATTGGTGCAGACTGGTCGGGAGACGGAAATTTCGGCATAGGCCAGTATTCGGAAGATCTTGCCACAGCCCCTTCATTCCGCGAATACCGTTATGATGAGGTGCCTTTCATGAACAATCTCGCGGGATATATAGAGGACAACCTCATGATCCCGTTCGGAGAGTCAAGGCTTAACATCGTGGCAGGACTGCGCAACGACAACACTTTCATCAAAGGGTCGGTCTATGACAAGACTTCGACGCTTTCGCCGCGGTTCAATGCAAAATATACCGTTTTTTCGCCCAAGGGCAGAAGAAACAAACTTATAAGGGAACTTTCCTTCCGTGCAAGCTACGGACTTGCAGTCAAACTGCCTTCGTTCTCCGTACTCTTCCCTACCCCTTCCTACCGGGACATATCGGTTTTCGTCCCTGTGACAGCATCCGACGGATCCTATTATCCGGCATATCATATTTCTCCACGCACGATAGAATATAATCCTCAACTCAAATGGCAGAGGAACCGGCAGTCGGAAGTGGGCATGGAGATAGACCTCGCAGGATACCGGATTTCGCTTGCCGCCTACTACAGCCGCACCGTGGACGCCTACCGCATAAGTTCGGGATATGATCCGTTCTCCTACAACTACACCAGCACCTCCGCCCTCCAGCAGAACTGCACTATTCCAGCGGACAACAGACTATACGAGATAGACAGGGTGACAGGACAGGTGACCGTGCATGACAGGACAGGCGCAACAAGCTCCCAGACAATCCCATATACGACCAAAAATGGACTTACGAACCGCACATTCGCATCCAACGACGAAAATCCCATTTCCCGTTACGGCCTCGAATGGATAATTGACTTCAAGAGGATAGAATCCCTCAACACAGCCATACGGCTTGACGGTTCTTATTACGGCTACCGATATATAGACAGCAACACTGAGGCCTATTCACCATATACGATGACGGGAGCCGACGGTGAACCATATAAATATGTAGGATTCTATTATGGGGGCAAGGAAAGCAAGAACGGTGAAGAGGCACAGTCACTCAAGACCAATCTGACCGTCACGACCAATATTCCTAAGGTCAGGATGATAATATCCCTGAAGCTGCAGGCTACTCTTCTTCGCAGCAACCGTTATCTGAGCGAAAGGGCCGACGGTTCTGTCAGAAGCATGGTGATTTCCGACAGGAACGACATCCTTTCAACGACAGGAGCCTCAATTTATGACGGAAACAGTTTCACCGTCCTCTATCCGGACTACTACACTACGGCCTCTGATCCGGATACACACCGGAATTATATAGAGGATCTCAGATGGGCCCGCGAGAACGACCCTCAGATGTATTCCGACCTTTCGAAGCTTGCAGTACTCACCAATTATATATGGCATTTCGGGAAAGACAGCTATACTCCTTATTTCTCGGCAAACATAAGCGTGACAAAAGAAATCGGCGACATTGCGTCACTGTCTTTCTACGCCAATAATTTCTTCAATAACATGGGAAGGGTAAAATCCTCAAAGACAGGCGAATACCAGTCTCTGTCCGGTTCAGCTTTCACCAACAACCATTTCATACCGGGCTTCTATTACGGACTTTCCCTCAGACTTAAATTCTGATGATTTTTAAAATTTATATGTATATGAAAAAGATTATTTTTATCGTCGCAGCCGTAGTCCTCGCACTCGTAGCTTGCGAAAAGACACCGAAGAACGAGCCAGTGGAGATAAAGGTCAGCCTTGCAAAGGATGCCACAGCATACCAGCAGGCAGACGTGACTATCAGCCTCAGAGACCTCAACGGCTCCGCAAGCTATGAAGCAGTGACAGACGAGACAGGCACCGCCTCATTCCTTGTTCTCCCCGGACTTTACGAAGCATCAGCTTCTTTCAGATATGCCGGCGAAGGAACCCTGTATCTGCTCAACGGAATCAACTCAAATGTGACAGTATCCATGGGAGCGGATAATGCATTTACGATTGAACTTGCGCAGTCCGTTTCCAACCAGCTTGTGATCAAGGAGTTCTATTTCGGAGGATGTCAGAAGAACGACGGCAGCGGAACTTTCCAGAATGACGGATATGTGATCCTCTACAACAATTCCGACTATCCTGCAGACGCAAGCGACATCTGCTTCGCATTCGCAACTCCAAGCAACAGCAACGTTGCAAGCAAATACCTTGTTGACGGCGAACTCTCATATCTTGCACAAGGCTGGATTCCTGCCGGATGGGCAACATGGTGGTTCGAGAACACCGTCACAATCGAGCCTTATTCACAGATTGTGATTTCCCTTTTCGGAGCCATCAACCATACGGAGACATACATCAACTCTGTAGATCTCAGCCATGCAGACTATGCCATGTATGACCCTGAGGTCTTTGCAAACGACAAATATGTGGTAAGCGAAAACATTCCTTCAACCAATTATCTTCAGACCTACGCTTACGCCGGTGGAAATGCATGGCCGCTTTCGATCAACTCCCCTGCATTCTATATGTTCAGACACGACAACGCCGAAGCATACACCTCTGACACAGCCAATTACGACTACACCATGGGTGAGAAGCTCCCTGATGCAAAGATCATGACGGAATGGGTGGTTGACGGCATAGAGGTATTCGGAGCCGCAACCATGGACAAGAACGGCAAGCGTTTCCCATCTTCAATCGACGCCGGATATGTGACTTTCACAAACAAGCAGGGTTACAGCGTTTACAGAAATGTTGACAAGGAGGCTACAGAGGCTATTGCCGGCAACGAGGGCAAGCTCGTCTATGACTATGCCGGAGGCACCGAGGATGTCGAAGGAAGCACAGATCCTTCAGGAATCGACGCAGAGAGGTCCATCGCCAACGGAGCGAAGATAGTATATCTCGACAGCAACAACTCAACTAAAGACTTCCACCAGAGGAAGTACGCTTCACTTACAGGAAAATAATGAGATTCCGGCCTCATACATTTACGGCTGTATTGCTCGCTCTTGTCCTGATGCCCGGTGTATCGGGACAGGAGCGTGGTGGTGCCCGTGACATGAGATTCATCCGTTCGGTCAATCCGTGGCTGTCGTCAGAGAACGCGGCAGGACTTTCCGCCCTGCCTGTAGGCCGCATGTCCGTGGCTGAGGCCCGCTTCGGCAAGCAGGATGGAGGACTGATCGGAAATGACGGGTCTCCTGACAGTTTCAATGCAGAGGCACAGACCGAGTCGTTCATAAGGATTTCGGACAGAATGTCTTTTTATGGCAGACTGTCCTATTCTTATTTCAAGGGCAAGGAGATGGGAGGTCCGGTCCTTATGGATCCGTCCTACAATCCCATCAATTTCTATGAGAGTTCAGATACCACTCTCGGAATAAAGAACAGAGAGCTGTACCGCCTTATAGGAGGTATTTCGTACGCCCTCAACGACAGATGGTCTTTAGGAGCGAAGATAGATTACACCGGAGGAGACCAGGCAAAGCAGAAGGACCCACGTTTCCTCAATGTATGGCTTGACATGAATCTGTCGGCAGGATTCCGCTGGACTCCTTCAGAAAGGCTGTCCATCGGTGCAGATCTCAGGTACGAGCGGACTGTGGAACAGATTGAAGCAAATCAGTACGGCACCACGGACAAGCAGTATTTCACCTTCATCGACCTCGGAGGATATTACGGTTCCCGCGAGTTATTCGAAGGAAGATTCGGCTATGTGGCAGTCGGTGATACACGACCTATGTTCAATTCGCTGTATGGTGCTTCCCTCCAGATAGAAACAGGAAAAAGGATACGGATATTCAACGAAATCACCTATCTTCGCAGGGCAGGATATTTCGGGGAAAAATCATCGACTACCGTGACATTCACCGAACATTCCGGCAACATACTTAAGTACCGTGGAGTACTTCTGATTGGAAACGGAGAGAAAGACATGCACAGGATCGGACTCGATCTGAGTTATGAAGGTCTCGTGAACGGAGAAAACATCTATAGGATGAACACAAATGTCGGAGAAAACACCACAGTAGAGTATTTCGGACAGAACGAAGTGCTTGACCGTACCGACATCAATGCCGCCCTCAGCTATACCGGATATAGAGGCATCATAGATTTCCGTCCTGAATGGGAGTATGGTGCCGGTGCCGGATTTTCGTCAAGGACTTCCCTCACCACAATCTATCCTTTCTACAGGGAAAGCCGGATCAGCACGATGGATTTCTCAGCATACGGAGCAAGAAACATCCGAAAGGACGGGAGGAACATATTCACCGTCAGACTTGAGGCAGGATTCGCTGCAGGATTCGGAAATCCGGCGTCGGACGGCATGTTCACCGGCAGCACATCCGTTGCTCCCCGATCGGCCGACATCTATATGAACAGAGATTTCGAGTATCGGACCATGTCAAGGATAAAAGGTTTGTTCACATTTAGATATACAAGGTTATTTAAAGAAAACATCGCAGCTTATATTGAGGTCGGTGACGGTTACACAAACCTTCTCGGAGGGCCCCCGACAGCGCTTTGTGGAACCTTCAGAAATACGTTCCACATAACAGCAGGATGTACATTCTGACACTGAAAGATAAAAGGAAAAACTATATGGGCTTTAAGAAATCAACAATTATCAGGAATTGGCCGAAGCATATTCTCCAATGGGGAGTGCTTGCGGCTATAATCGTTTTCATGACGGGACTGATTCCGTCAAAAGAAGCCGCCGATCCGGAGGCATATTGTCCTCTCGGCGGACTCCAGGCACTGGCCACATACGCGGCCAACGGTACGCTTCCATGCAGCATGTCATCTCTTCAGGTGATGATGGGAATCGTGCTCGTTGCGGGAATCGTACTTTTCAGCAAGCTGTTCTGTGCATACATCTGCCCGCTCGGCACTGTGCAGGACTTTCTTATATGGCTTCGCAAGAAACTTAGAATCAAGGCTATAAATATCAGAAACGGCTCTGTAGCCGACAAGATTTTCCGTATCGTCAAATATGGCATCGTATTCTGGATATTCTACATGACTGTGAACGCCAGTGAACTTTTCTGCAAGAATTTCGATCCTTATTACGCGATTGCTACCGGATTCAAGGGGGAGATCACGCTCTGGATGGCCATTGTTTCAGTCTGCCTTCTCTTCCTCGGCAGTTTTGTGATAGACAGGTTCTGGTGCCGTTATATCTGCCCGCTCGGAGCTATTTCCAACTCCCTCAAGTTCTGGGTGTGGATAGGAGTGCTCTTCGGAGCATATTTTGTGGCTGACGTGGTAGGGGCAGACATTCCGTGGGCCGTGCTTCTCGGCGCATTCTGCATTCTCGGCTATATGCTTGAGATCCTGCACGCCAAGCCTAAGATGCAGCTGCTCTATGTGATGAAGAATGAGGAAGCCTGCAACCACTGCGGTGCATGCGTGAAGAAATGCCCTTATCACATAGACGTGAAGTCTTGCGTGAACGGAAAGGTCAATTCGGTTGACTGCACGCTCTGCGGGGAATGCGTGGCATCCTGTGCGGCAGGTGCCCTGAACATAGGCGTCCGCAAAGGCAGCAAGGGCAGATGCTGGAAATTCGTACCGGCCCTGCTGACAATTGTCCTCATAGCATTCGGAATGTGTGCAGGAGGCAGATTCGAACTGCCGACCATAGATATGAAGTGGGGCATCGAAAAGGTGAACGAGGACGGCAGCGTGACTCAGCTGAAGGATCCGGAGACACTTCAGACAATGACAATGGAAGGATTGCGCACCGTGAAATGCTACGGCAGTTCCATGACCTTCAAGGCCAAGCTCGAAGGTGTGTCCGGAGTACACGGGGTGAGGACTTTCGTGAAGAGACATTCTGTGGAGATTCTTTATGATCCTGCCGTGACCGATCCTGACACCATCAGGGAGGCAGTATATACTCCTTCCAAGTTCAGGGTGGCCACTCCGGAACTGACCGTTGCCGATTCGCTCAAGATTGTGACAGTACGCACCGAAGGCATGTACGACAGGATGGACAACAATTACCTCGGAATGCAGATCAGAGCTACAGGAAAGAGGATTTACGGGCTTGAAACCGAATTTGCCTGCCCTCTCATCGTGCGCGCATATATCCATCCTGACGAGGAACTTGACAAGGACTGGTGGGAGGAAATAATCGAGAAGGATGTGCTCGTGATGCCGGGCAACGGCAAGGAAATCGAGCTGAACTATTCTTTCGAGGGACTTGAGAAGGAAGTTTCATATATTTCAACCGAAGATTTCATCAGAAAGATGTTCTCTCCTTTCAATGCAGAATTCAAGAGCCGTGTGGAGAAGCATCAGGATGACAGGCAGTATGTCTATGAGATTACAGACAAGAATTATGAAAAGCCTATCATATTGAGGAGCATGCCTTTCCTGAGCAATCACCTTTCAAGGCATGATGGAATCATAGGAGTCTATCTCAACCTTAACAAGGATCTGATGCCGGCCATCCAGGTACGTTATGCCGCACCTATGACTGCGGAGAAGGTCTGGGAACTCATGACAATGGAAACCTGGACCATTACGTATTCGAAAGATGATGTGCGCGAAACCGGAGCCAGACTCAGTTTCAAAAAACCTGGTACTGTATATAATTACTGATATGAAAAAGACAACATTGATATTATCGCTGCTTCTGGCTATGGCGGTCAAGACTTCGGCCGATGAAGGAATGTGGATGGTACACGCCATCAATTCAGCCCTCGAAAAACAGATGCAGGAGCGCGGCCTGAGGCTTTCGGCCCGCGAAATCTATAATGCCGACGCAGAGGGCGCTTCCCTCACGGATGCCATAGTATCCCTCGACTTCGGCTGCACCGGCAGCATAATCTCGGACAAAGGCCTTCTGATAACGAACCACCATTGCTCCTACAGCGACGTCCACAGGCTCAGCACACCGGAACACAATTATCTGGAAGAAGGATTCTGGGCCATGAGATCGGATGAGGAAGTCCATATCAAAGGCAAAGGAGTATATTTCCTCAAGAGGGTCCTTGATGTCACAGAGGAGGTTGAGAACCTGAAGGAAAGCGAACTCGCAGCGGGACGACTTGCCGGATCGAGAAGGATCAGCTATCTGATAGAAAAGAAATACAGCGAAGAAACGGGACTCGAAGCATCGCTTTCATCAATGTGGAGCGGTTCAAAGTATTATCTTGCTCTGTATGAAGTATATAAAGACATCCGCCTTGTAGCTGCACCTCCGGTATCGGCCGCAGCTTTTGGAGGTGACATCGACAACTGGGAATGGCCGCAGCATAAATGCGATTTTGCCATTTATCGTGTATATACTGCACCGGACGGCTCTCCCGCCGAGTATTCAGAGGAGAATGTCCCTTTGAAACCTTCCAGAAAATTAGACATCTCGCTTGATGGCTATAAGGCCGGAGATTACACGATGGTGATCGGCTATCCCGGCAGCACAAACAGATACAGCAGTTCTTTTGAAACAAATTTCAACGAAACTCTCAAGCTTCCGATAACCAACAGGTTACGCGGGGACCAGATGGCAATAATCAAGAGATGGATGGATGCGGATCCCGGAATAAGACTCAAGTATTCCGACTATTTTTTCAGCCTTAGCAATGTGCAGGAGCTTTACAGCGGACAGGTGGAGTGCGTGGGAAGATTCGACGTGGTGGAGCAGAAGGAAGTTCTTGAGAAAGAACTTCAGGAATGGATTGAAACAGATCCTTCGTTCAAGGAAAGGTGGGGCGATATGCTCGTCAGTCTTGAAAATGCATACAACGATGTCAGAACCGCTGAAAAGAACATATCATATTATCGCGAAACCCTTGCGAGAGGCACAAGAATAACCCGAGCTGTAAGCAAGGCCCGCCAATTCCGCGACGAAATCCTCAAAAAGAACGGCATACAGCCTCAGAAGAATGTCAAGATTGTAAACGGATTGATTCAGGTCAATACAGATGTGAATCCTGCGGAAGAAGAATGCTGCAGCACCTTCCTTTTTACCGGAAGCACCATTCCTGACAAAGCGGAAGGGCTTGTCAAGGAATATGAAAACTTCGATCTGCGAGTGGAAAAAGATCTGTTCTTCTATGCGGTCAAAGGCTTTCTCAAGAATGTCACAGAAGATATGACCGGTCCATATCACAAAGAAATGCTGACAACATACAACAATGACTATCACGCTATTGCAGAGTTTATCTGGAGCAATAGTTTCTTCACGGACACAGACAGGCTGAACCGCTTCCTTAATGAAGAACACACAGTCAACGAGTATATGGCCGACCCTCTGTTCCGTTTCTTCAACGATGTCCTCATCTTGGACTTCAACAGGAAGATCACCGAGGCCGAGGGCGAAAACGACCGTACTGTACTTGACAAGGAATACACACATGCCCTTTATCAGATGCGCGAGGACATGAGCGTCCCTCAGTATCCGGACGCCAATTCCACGATGCGTATCACCTATGGAACGGTAGGTCCGATTGAGCCTTACGACGGAGTGTGGTGCGATTGGAAGAGTACCCCGGAAGGTATTCTGGAGAAATATGATCCGTCATCATACGACTACAATCTTGACGAAAGACAGAGAGAGTCCTACAGATCAGGCGACTGGGGCCGCTGGGGATTTGGAGAAGATAATCATCTGATGTACGTCAACTTCTTGACTGACAACGATATTACCGGAGGCAATTCAGGCAGTCCTGTACTTGACGCGGACGGAAAGCTTATAGGACTGGCATTTGACGGCAACAAAGAGTCTCTCGCCAGCGACGTATTCTATATTCCTGGATACAATAAGTGCGTCTGCGTTGACATCAGGTTCGTGCTCTGGACACTCGACCGTTATGCCGGCATGACGCACATTATCGAAGAAATCGGCCTGTAGCCTGTCATTCCGACAGGCCTGAGGATCATACTATTATTATCTGCCCCTCACGCACATCAATGCGTATGAGCGAGTCGCGGCTGACCTTGCCGTCAAGTATGGCCTTGGCCAGCATGTTGACGAGTTCCTTCTGCATCAGACGTTTGATAGGGCGGGCTCCATAGGCCGGTTCATAGCCCTTGGTACTCATATAGTCCTCGAATTCCTTAGTGAACTCGATTGTGACTCCATTCTCTCCGAGCTTCTCCTGGAGATCGGCCATCTGCATCCTGAGGATGTCGCGGATGTCGGTCTGAGAGAGAGGCTCGAACATTATGATTTCGTCTATTCTGTTCAGGAACTCGGGACGGACTGTCCTCTTGAGTACTTCCAATACTTCGGTGCGGCATTCCGCCAGAAGCCTTTCCCTCTCAGTTCCTTCGGCATCATTCAGAATGGCATTGTCATTCCGGCCGACCGCAGGGATCGGAGAAATCCTTTCCATATATCCCTGGATGATGTCGGCACCCACATTCGAAGTCATGATCAGAATCGTGTTCTTGAAATCGACCGTACGGCCTTTGTTGTCGGTCAGACGACCGTCGTCAAGTACCTGAAGCAGAATATTGAACACATCCGGATGAGCTTTCTCTATCTCGTCGAGCAGCACCACAGAATACGGCTTGCGTCTGACTGCCTCGGTAAGCTGCCCTCCTTCATCATAGCCCACATAGCCCGGAGGCGCACCCACAAGACGGCTTACGGAATGTCTCTCCTGATACTCGCTCATGTCTATACGGGTCATCATGTTCTCATCGTTGAACAGGAATTCGGCCAGTGCCTTTGCCAGTTCGGTCTTTCCCACGCCGGTCGTACCCATGAAGAGGAAGGAGCCTATAGGACGTTTCTCGTTCTGAAGGCCCGCACGTGAACGGCGTACGGCATCTGCAACCGCCTCTATGGCGGTATTCTGTCCGACAACCCGCTTATGCAGCTCAGCCTCCATTCTGAGCAGTTTCTCTCTTTCGCTCTCGAGCATCCTCTTCACTGGGATTCCAGTCCATTTCGCCACCACTTCCGCAATATCCTCAGGTGTGACAGCCTCTGTGATGATCGGATCCTTGACTGAAGCCTGACGTGAAGTAAGTTCATCTATCCGGCTCTGGACTTCAGCCATCTTGCCGTATCTGATTTCCGCGACCTTTCCGTAATCTCCGGCCCTCTCAGCATTATGAGCCTCAATCCGGTAATCCTCCATCTTCTGACGGGCCTGCTGAAGTCCGGAAAGAATCTCCTTTTCTTCATTCCAACGCGTGCGGAGAGAGTCGCGCTCGGCATTGAGTTCCTTGAGCTCGGCCTTGATCTTGTCCAGCTTAAGGCCCACGCCTTCGCGCTTGATGGCCTCCCTCTCGATCTCAAGCTGACGGATGCGGCTGTCAAGGTCTGCAATAGGCTCGGGCACAGAATTCATCTCAAGACGCAGCTTGGAAGCCGCCTCATCAACAAGGTCTATGGCCTTGTCCGGAAGGAAACGGTTTGTGATGTATCTATGCGAAAGCTCCACTGCGGCGATAAGGGCGTCATCCTCAATCCGCACCTTGTGGTGATTCTCATATCTCTCCTTCAGTCCTCTCATTATTGATATTGACGCTGCCGGAGACGGTTCGTCAACCATCACCATCTGGAAACGCCTCTCGAGAGCCTTGTCCGCCTCGAAATATTTCTGATATTCGTCAAGAGTGGTGGATCCTATCGTCCTGAGTTCTCCGCGGGCAAGAGCCGGTTTGAGGATGTTGGAGGCATCCATTGCTCCCGAACTTCGTCCGGCACCCACCAATGTATGTATCTCATCTATAAAAAGAATCACTTCTCCCTCACTGTCAACCACTTCCTTAACCACACCCTTGAGCCTTTCCTCAAATTCACCCTGATATTTCGCACCGGCGATAAGGGCACCAAGATCGAGGGAATATATCTTCCTGCTCTTGAGATTTTCCGGCACGTCGCCGTCAACTATCTTCTGGGCAATGCCTTCCGAAATGGCCGTCTTGCCGACTCCCGGCTCACCCACCAATATGGGGTTGTTCTTTGTCCTCCTGCTTAGGATCTGAAGCACTCTTCTGATTTCTTCGTCCCTGCCTATGACAGGATCGAGCTTTCCCTGCGCTGCCCTCTCATTGAGATTGACAGCGAACCTGCTTAAATTTTCAAACTTGTTTTCTGCCATTGTCTTTTCTCCTTTATATATGCATAATTAGCCGTCCGGTAAATTACCGAACGGCTATAGGTCAAATTATATTCCAAAGGTCTTTTTCTGACAAATTGTCAGCAAGACGGCAGTCCCGTCAATTACTCTGCAACCTCTGCGGGTGCCTCAGCAGGATTCTCTGCCGAAGGGATTGCTGCAGGGAACTCCGGTGCCGGTGCGTCGAGCTCGATCTTCTCTGTGTAGTCGATTTCCTTCACTCCGTTATTGAGTGTGAAAGTAGTGACGATTGACACTACAAAGATGAATGCAACAAGACCCCAGGTAATCTTCTCGAGGATGTCTGTTGTCTGGCGTACACCGAATGTCTGGTTACCTGCCACGAAGTTGCTTGCAAGTCCACCGCCCTTTCCGTTCTGAAGAAGAACGATGAGAGTGATGAGAACACTTGCAACAAGGACAAGCACTGTCAAAATTGTAAAAAGTGCGTTCATATCTTTACTGATTTATTATCTCACTGTCAATTTTTGCAATAAGGGCTGCAAAGTAAGCATTTTTTTCCGGATATGCCAAAATTAGTTTTGAATAAATGCGTTTCGCCTGCTCAGGATAGCCCTGTTCAAGATAAATCTGAGCAAGAGTCTCGGTATAGATGGTCACATCCCGGTCATGCATATCGCCCTCGTTCCTCTCCTGACGGACCTTTGCAGAGTATGCTGAAAGCAAATTGTCATCCGAATTCCTTACCGCCTCATAATCAGCCTGGCTGAAATAGTCACCGCCTACGACATGAATCTTCCGCGGTTTCGCCTCCACAGCCTCACTCGCCTGCTCTTTTTCCGATATATAGGACTTGATCAGCTTTTCCACATCGGAATCCGACCAGTCATCATCACGTACGGAACGCAGCATTCCTGCCAGCACCTCCCTGTCAGCCATATATAACGCAGCATCGGCAAACTGTGCCTCTCCCCACTCTTCACCGCCCATGCGCATCATCCTTTCGCACAATTCCTTCCTTGCTCCGCCATACCACGGATAAAGATTCACTACTCCCACCAGCTCGCCCATATTGAGATTCTTTATATCTATCTGCCTCATTTTCTACCAGTTAGCTACAGTTGCATTGAATATGTCCTCGCAGAGCTGCTCCACGATTTCCTCACATAGGCCCGCCTCCACTGCATCCAAAGACTGGGTGGCATCAAAGTCGGCGTATGCTGAGAATCCCTTGTCATCGAAGTCATCCTCGGGATACTTTCTGTTGACGAATGAAACCTTCACACTTACCGTAAGACGGTTCTGAGTGGCCTGCTCGCTTGCGGATACCGCCGTAGCCTTCACGTCATAACCGGTAATTGCTCCTCTGATCTCAAGGTCACCGTCCATGTCCACCTGCTCAAGTTTAGTAAGTTTGGTGAATTTATCCTGCACAGCTTCCGTCATCATATTGCTCAAAGAAGGGTTGACCTTAGGTGCGGTATATTCGAAATAATTGATGGTCACCGTCTTAACATCAGGCTGAATGGATGTTCCCGTAAACGAATATATCCCGCACGACTGCACGAGAAAAGCGGTGACCGCCATAGCAGCAGCCACACCTATAGAAGCCCATATAGTTCTTTTTCCTGTCATCATTTTTCTGTAATCTGTTTGATTTTCCGGTAAAGCGTCCTTTCAGATATTCCCAATTCCGCAGCCGCAGCCTTCCTGTTTCCGTCATGCTTGCGAAGGACCTTCTCTATCAGCTCCATGCTCGCCGCCTTGATAGACATATCCTCCGGCACACGGTAATCCTGCTCTTCAGGGGCTTCATCCGGAATAACTTCCTCAGGTTCCTCCCACCTTTCTTCATTCCGAGGCGCCGCAATGCTTTCCGGAGGGGCTATCGCAGGAGCGGAAGGGCGTCCGAGACCGGCTTTCGCAACCACATCCTTCAGATACTCCACATCCTGCTTGAGCTGGAGCAGCATCCTTATTATGGCCTCCCTCTCTCCGGGATTCTCCTGTTCCTGATAAGGCGACGACTTTGCCGGCAGGAGATTAGGTTCCTCCCTCGGTATATATTTAGAAAGTACATCGACTCCTATCATGCATTTGTCCGAAAAGCCGGAAATCCTTGTAGCCTCAAGTGCGGATACCGTCTCGGCCACGTTCTTGAGCTGACGGATGTTGCCCGGCCAGCGGTATTTACGGAGCATTATAGATGCGTCTTCGGTCAGAGTGACCTTCTCCATACCGTATTTTGCCGAAAAATCAGAAGCGAACTTCCTGAAAAGCAGATTTATGTCGCCGGGACGCTCACGAAGAGCCGGCATCGTTATCGACACGGCATTAAGGCGGTAATACAGATCGGCTCTGAACTTGCCCTTCGATACGGCATGCATGAGGTTGACATTGGTCGCGGCAATGACTCGTACGTCTGTCATCAGCACCTTTGACGAACCCACTCTGATGAACTCGCCGGACTGAAGCACCCTGAGCAGCTTCGCCTGTGATGAGAGCGGAAGCTCCCCGACTTCGTCAAGGAAGAGCGTTCCCCCGTCAGCTTCCTCGAAATAACCGCGACGCATCTCATTGGCGCCCGTGAACGAGCCTTTCTCGTGGCCGAAAAGTTCCGAATCTATGGTCCCTTCAGGAATTGCGCCGCAGTTTATGGCAAAATATTTCCCCCTGCGGCGGGGACTGTTCTGATGTATTATCTTTGGAATATTCTCTTTTCCGACACCGCTTTCACCCGACACGAGGACAGTGATGTCCGTCGGAGCGACCGCAACGGCAATCTCCAGGGCACGATTCAATGCGGGATCGTTGCCTATGATGTCGAACTTATTCTTTAATGTCTGTAATTCCTGATTTGTCATAACGGCACAAAGTTACGAAAACCCTTTAAAAAATGTAACGGCTCATTTAAAAAATACGAAAATATCATTATCTTTGCGCTTTGATATGCCCTCGCGCGTACGAGACATATTAACTTGAAAACAAACCATTTTAATTTTTATAAACATGAAGAAAGGAATCAAATTCTTATCAGCTGTCGTTCTCGGACTTGCTGCTGTTGCATGTAGTTCACCTGAGAAGATGGCAGAGATGGCAGAGAATGTCACTGTAAAGTGTGAGCCTGCTGTTCTTGAGGTTGTAGCGGGCGAGATTGACGCCACTGTTACAGTCACTTATCCTGAGGACTATTTCCACAAGCAGGCAATCCTCGAAGTTACTCCTGTAATCGTTTACGAGGGTGGCGAAGCAGCTATGGAGCCGTTCGTATTCCAGGGCGAGAGCGTAAAGGACAACTATGAGGTTATCTCTAACGCCGGCGCAACAATCACCAAGGACGTTCATTTCACTTACGTACCGGGCATGGAGAAGAGCTATCTCGAACTCCGTGGCGAGGTAAAGCACAAGTCCAAGAGCATCGCTGTTCCTTCAAAGAAGGTTGCTGACGGCGCAAACACGACTTACATGCTCGTAAAGAAGGGCGGCAAGCTCGATCTCAAGGCTGACAACTATCAGGAGATCATCAAGCAGACCGCTGAGGGCCAGATTCTTTACACAATCAACAGCTCAACTGTAAGAAACAACCAGCTCAGCTCACAGTCTATCAAGGACTTCCAGGCAGCTCTCGACGAAATCAAGGCTAACGAGCGCAAGACTCTCGTAGGCACTGACGTTGTCGCTTACGCTTCACC
>CAYXMV010000025.1:0-19677 GCA_964466235.1 uncultured Muribaculaceae bacterium
TTAGCAGACTGCTAAAATGGCAGACACTGCGAGAAAATTACTTTCTCTTCTTGTGTCTGTTCTTGCGAAGACGCTTCTTACGCTTGTGCGTAGCCATCTTATGCCTCTTATGCTTCTTTCCGTTTGGCATGATTAAAAGGATTTATTGATTTATAATAGAATTATTTCACTTCGTTCATGAACACCTTGGCTGGCTTGAATGCCGGAATGTTGTGAGCCGGAATGGTCATTGTAGTGTTCTTTGTGATGTTTCTTGCGGCCTTCTCAGCTCTGTGCTTGATGATGAAGCTGCCGAATCCACGGAGATAAACGGGGTTACCCTTTGCAAGAGAGCCCTTTACGCTCTCCATGAAAGACTCTACCACAATCTGAACCGTTGCCTTCTCAATACCGGTTGACTTAGCAACCTCATTTACAATCTCTGCCTTTGTCATAACTTATTTATTTTTAATTAACTCGAAAACTTTTTGTCGATACATCCTGCAAAGTTAGTGTGAATTTTTTAAATAGCAAAAGTATTTTTTCAAAATCCATTGAAAAACTGAATTCTATGCGTATTTTTGTCAGTGTGGCAGACAGGGCCGGAGGTCTTTGTATTGGCATGGAGATTGACCATATATATAAAAGGTCGTAGGACCAGCCGGAATCTGACAAAATGTCAGAAATAGTGTAGTGACAAAACAGGAATATGACAGCAATGAAAGATATTTTTAATGAAATGATGGCGCCTTCCGGGGCAGAAGTAAGTATAATCCCGGTGGTGCAGGGTGAGGTTATGATGAAGATGGATGAATCGCAGCTGCCTGATTCTCTTCCTCTGCTTGCGCTGAGGAATGCGGTGCTCTTCCCAGGTACGGTCTATCCTATCACGATAGGAAGGGAGAAGTCCATCCGTCTGATTGAAGATGCAGAGAACAACAATGCCTTCATAGGCGCCGTGCCCCAGAATGATCTGGCTGTAGAGGATCCGCGTGAGCACGATCTTTACAGATATGGAACGGTGGCAAAGATCATCAAGACCCTCGAGATGCCGGACGGAACGATTACGGCTATTCTTCAGGGTTTCAGACGCTTTGAGATAGAGTCGGTCGTGGAGTACGTGCCATATATGCTCGGAAGGGTACATTATCTTGAAGATGTGGTGCCGGAGAACGATACGAAAACCCGTATGATAGCGGAGTCACTCAAGGAAAAGGCCACTTCCATCATCCGCAGCGCTACATTCGTTCCACGTGAGGCCGCTACTGCCCTCAAAGGTATAGACAGTTTCGATTTTCTTGTCAATTTCATCGCCACGACCGTTGAGGTGGAGAATTTCATGGACAAGGTGGAACTTCTGCAGTACAGCGATCTCAGGACAAGGGCGATGAAGCTTCTGTCCGTGCTTGAGACTCAGGTGGAACTTCAGAAGATCAAGCAGGAAATCAACCAGAAGGTAAAGACGGAGATCGATCAGCAGCAGAGGGAATATTATCTCAACAACCAGCTCAAGACCATTCAGGAAGAGCTCGGAATGGATGATGTGGAGGAATTTGCGCAGCTCAGGGCGCGTGCGGAAGAGAAGATGTGGGCACCTGCCGTTCAGGAAATCTTCGAGAAGGAGATGGCTAAGCTCGAGAGGTACAATCCAACTTCTCCGGACTACAGCATACAGTACAACTACATACAGTTCATGCTCGACCTGCCGTGGGGCGAGATGTCCACCGACAACCTCGACCTGAAGAACGCGCAGAAGGTGCTTGACGAGGATCATTACGGTCTCGACAAGGTTAAGGAGAGAATCATCGAGTATCTCGCTGTACTCAAGCTGAAAGGAGACATGAAGTCGCCGATCCTCTGTCTTTATGGCCCTCCGGGAGTGGGAAAGACCAGTCTCGGAAAGTCTGTGGCAAGGGCTCTGGGGCGCAAATATGTACGTATCGCTCTCGGTGGAGTACATGACGAGTCGGAAATCCGCGGACACAGAAAGACCTACGTAGGTGCACTTCCTGGCCGCATACTCAACGGCATAAACAGGGCTGGTACATCCAATCCGGTCATCGTGCTTGACGAGATCGACAAACTCAGCAGCGATTTCAAGGGCGACCCTTCGTCTGCTCTTCTTGAGGCTCTTGATCCTGAGCAGAATACGGCCTTTCATGACAACTATCTGGATATAGATTATGACTTGTCGAATGTCCTCTTCATTACGACGGCCAATAATATAGATACCATACAGCCGGCTTTGAAGGACCGTATGGAGATGATCAATGTGAGCGGCTATCTCGCAGAGGAGAAGATGGAGATAGCTAAAGGCTATCTTATTCCCAAGCAGCTTGAAGAACACGGGCTGGACAAGAACCAGCTGAAGTTCGACAAGGAGGCTCTTGCGAAGATAATCGATGAATATACGCGAGAATCAGGAGTACGTGGCCTCGAAAAGAAGATTGCCAAGGTGGCCCGTGTTACGGCGAAGAAGATAGCTCTCGATGAAAAATATCCTAAGACTATCAAGGCTTCGCATCTGAAGGAATATCTCGGTCTGCCTACCAACTCGCATGACATGCAGAAGGGAAATGAGGCTCCGGGCGTAGTCACAGGTCTCGCGTGGACGTCCATGGGAGGTGAAATCCTCTTTATCGAGAGTTCTGTGAGCAAGGGAAAAGGCGCTCTTTCCATGACTGGTAATCTCGGTGACGTGATGAAGGAGTCGGCTCAGATCGCATTCCAGTATATCAAGGCTCACCCTGAACTCACCGGTCTCACTTATGAGGAGTTCATGGAGAGGGACATCCATGTGCATGTTCCAGAGGGGGCAGTGCCTAAGGACGGACCTTCAGCGGGTATCACGATGGTCAGCTCTATGGTTTCGGCATACAGGCAGCAGTGTGTCAGGAGCGGTATCGCAATGACCGGTGAAATGACTCTCAGGGGCAGGGTACTTCCTGTAGGCGGCATCAAGGAGAAGATTCTGGCGGCCAAGAGGTCCGGAATCAATACTATTGTCATTTCAGAGGAGAACAGGAAGGATGTTGAAGATATAAAGGATATTTACATCAAAGGACTCAGCTTCGTATATGTAAACAATATATCAGAAGTCATAGATTACATCTTTTAAAGAAAGAATATTTCGGTTATCGGTGTGTTCCGTCGGCCCGCCTTTTCCGCAGGCTGACCGTTGCAGAAGCCGGCATGCCTGCCAGCTTGTCGGCAGCAAGGGCGCAAATAATGCCAGTTCTTCACATTTGATAATCGAAAATGCAATGTAAATATGGAAGTTAAAATTGAACGTAGCTGGAAGGAGGCACTGGCGGAGGAGTTCGGGAAACCGTATTTCGAGTCATTAGTGCGTTTCCTTCATGAGGAGAAGGCGGCGGGAAAGAAGATTTTTCCTCCGGGAAGCCAGATATTCAGGGCTTTCGATCTCACACCTGTGCCGCAGGTAAAGGTGGTGATTCTCGGTCAGGATCCCTACCACGGTCTCGGTCAGGCACATGGATTGTCTTTTTCCGTCCCCGACGGCGTACCGGCACCACCTTCGCTCAAGAATATATTCCGGGAGATAGAGTCTGATCTCGGAATCCGGATGAGCGGGTATCCCAATCTTGAGAAGTGGGCCCGGCAGGGAGTGCTTCTTCTCAATGCCGTACTGACTGTCCGCAGCGGTGAGGCGGCTTCCCACAGCAAGATAGGTTGGGAGGAATTTACCGATGCGGTAATCAAATATATATCGGATAATTGTGAGGGTGTCGTATTTATGCTATGGGGTAACTTCGCCCGCAGCAAGCGCGGACTTATCGACCTTTCTCGTCATCATGTGCTCGAGGCGGCCCATCCTTCTCCGCTTGCCCGGGGAGCGTTCTTCGGATGCAGGCATTTCTCACAGGCCAATTCCCTGCTTGCCTCTCATGGCCGGAGTCCGGTTGACTGGTCGTTGTAATATCCGTCATCCTGAGCGAAATTATGAGTAAAGCGAAGGAACTATATTAAATGAAAATGAAAAGAAAAGCAATGTTCCCCGGGTCTTTCGACCCATTCACGGCAGGCCACCTGAACATACTCAAGCGGGCTCTGACCATGTTTGACGAGGTTGTAGTGGCAGTGGGTGTAAATATAGACAAGAGGGGATTCTTCCCTAATGAAAAGAGAATCGAGATCATCCGTCAGGCTACAGCGGGGCTTGAAGGAGTGTCTGTCATCCAGTATGACAATCTCACTATCGACAAGTGTCGTGAGCTCGGTATAAGGCATATAGTCCGTGGAGTCAGGAATATGATTGATTTCGAGACCGAGAGGTCAATAGCTGATGCCAACCGCAAGCTGGCACCGGACATCGAGACCATCATAATACCGACGGCCCAGGAATTTGCTCATATTTCATCTACTGCTGTGCGTGACCTTCTCAAGCACGGAGGCGATACTTCTCTATTTGTTCCAGAAGGTGTTGAATTATAGATACCTTGGAAATTAACCCGATATAATGTGGCCGTGTGTCAGTTTAATGATGTTGTAGCTTTGAGAAAGGTTCTATTATATATATGTATGTTGTTCCTGCTGACGGCAGGAACGGGGAATGTGTGGGGACAGGAACTGGATTCCTTGAAGAAGGAGGCGCTTTCTCAGAAGTTGGAGGAGTATTTCGAAGCATTGAAGTATGAAAATATCGAGGTGCAGAAGGCCGAGTGCGATTTCCTGATCGAGGCTGCGGGGGAACAGGCTGTCCGTGATTTCATAGCGCAGACCATATATGACCATTATATCGGTTCTAAGCTGATGGGGGCGGAGGCTGTTGCCATACACCTTACTGACAATTGGTTTGTTCCGGGCAAGGTAAAGTTTTCAGATGATTCCCAGCTGTTTGCTGCAAAGTTCTTTGCGGAGTTCAACCGCCGGTCCCAGATAGGTGAGCGGGCTCCTGAAATAGCAATGGAATCCCTCGACGGACGATATGTAAGCCTTTTTCAGCCTGAAGAAAATGCACTGCGCTTCAGAGTCCTGTATTTTTATGATGCAGACTGTTCGAAATGTCGCATAGAGACGATACTGCTTCGCAATCTCCTGGAGACAGAAGATTTTCCTATAGACTTCCTTGCCATATATCTTGGTGATGACCGGAAGGAATGGGAGTCTTATGTAAATGAAAGTCTCTCTCCGGAATCAAAGAGTGCCGCTGTCATTCATCTGTGGAATCCAGCTATGGATTCTGATTATCAGCGCAAATACGGTGTGCTTCAGACCCCTCGGCTATTCCTTGTGGCTCCGGACGGAACTATACTCGGCCGTGGACTTGATGCACAGGCGCTTTCACAGATGCTGCATGGCATATTCGATCCCGTAGAGCTTGAGTACGGTAGCAAGGAATCGGAAACTTTGTTTGACGGTATTTTCGGCCGGGAGGAAGTCCCTTCGGCAGAGGATGTATCCGGAATAGCAGACCATATAGCTTCCACGACTCTTGCAAAAGGCGATACCGTGATGTTCCGTCAGCTGACTGGTGATCTTCTTTACTATCTTGCGGGGCGTTCGGGTGAAGGCTTCAAGGAGGGTATGGGAAGCATGATAGACAAACATATCCTTGGTATGCCTGAGGTGTGGCGCTCTCAGGATGACTCACTGAAGGTCATAGGATTTGCACAATCTATGTACGACCTGCTTTCGAAGGCCAGGCCTGGCACGTTCATCAAGGATCTTGCGGTTCCCGGTGAACTCAGCACATGGAAAAAGACAAGGCAGGTCAGGACAAGCCTCAGGAAACTCAAGGGCGAGAGAAACATCATCATTTTCTATACGGAAGGCTGTGATGTATGCAAGGCCGAGAAGGCTGCTGCCGATGCAATCCTTGCACAGGGAAACTCGAAGGACAAGGTTATCTCAAAAGCAGCCCGTAAGATCAATGTACTGACTGTCAATATCGACAGTATCATGGCCACGGACCCGTCTCTTGCCGATGGTTTCTTCGACAGTTTTGACCTTTCTTCTCTCCCGTTCATCATACAGACGGATAAGAAAGGACGGATTCAAAGGCGTTATCTCACATTGAGATGATGTGTGTTCCTGTCCCGGAGAATCTTCAGTCAATCACGTACTTAAAGGGTTTTTACTGTTTTCTGTAGCTCGAATTGTGATAATTTTATTACAAAATTAGTGTAAAATATAACTGAATTTGTAAAGTTTTGGCCCGCTCTTTGATTTGCTGCTCTCATCGCAAGGCAGAACTGCCCGCGATATAACGACAAACAGCATAGCATTATGAAAACATTCATCGAGGATTATCTTCAAGATCCCGCCACAGCAATCGCAATGGCAAAAGAAACCGTAAGCGGCAACTGGTATGACTGCATAGATGAAGAACTCATATACTCACAGATAGCCTCCCCGGAATTCCATCTTTACCAGGAAATGGTATTATGTCCTTCCGAGGAGGATAGTCCGCGTCAGAGCAGATATTCTGTCGTTGCTTAAAGAACAGGAAGTATGTACTGCCAGATGAGGTTGAGCTCTGACTGCATGTCCTGAATGGCGGCAGTCGTAACAACGACGGCATTCTTGTCTGGGATTACTATTATATATTGCCCGTTGGCTCCGTCCGCACGGAATGCATTGTGGCGGCAGCGTCACATCTGATACCCGTATCCCTGAGTCCAGTCGCTGCTGTTGAGATATTCCTCAGGCATTTCTTTCAGCATGTCTGAATTGAGACCGGCATTTATGCAATGAGTCTGTCTTGAAGAAGCCTCTTCCACCCATTCCTTCGGGACAAGCTGTCTGCGCCCCCATTTTCCTTTCTGAAGAAGAATCTGGCCCATCTTTGCCAGATCCTCAGTCTTGAGGTATAGTCCCCATCCTCCGGTATTGACTCCGTCCGGACTTTCAGACCATGGCAGCATCAAATTCTGCAGATGCTTTCCCACGTGGGAGTGGACCGTTGTCCTGCGGATTGCATGAGATGAACATGCAGGCCGCCATGAGCGGCATCGCGAAAAGTAAAAGTCTTGAATGTCTCATAAATATGCGGTTTAGTTTCCATAAACCTTAGATCTGCAGCGTGGTTTTCTGCACCAAGGTTTGTATGACAAATATAACCAAAAAAATAATCATGAGCCAATGACCGGATACAATTGAAAAAACTTTAAACAGTTTCTTGCTACATATAGCGGACGAAAATCATAGTCCCAATCCCTTCCGAGCATTTCCTTCTGTCTGCGGTACTCCTCTGCTGCCAGTTCTGCATCTCGATTACGAAACTGCTTCCTTCCTCGTCCCTGTAATAACATCGAATCTCGAAACTCTGTCATCCTCCGTCATTCCGGGATACTCGCTGGAACGGTATTCCAGGTGTGATCCGGCTTCTATAGTATCCTGTATTGGGTTTACTGAAGATTCAGCACATTGTTGGCCTTCTTCACTGAGCCCTTGATGTCGGCTGCGAGGGTAGCCTTGATATCACGTGATGATGCTCCGATATGGAACTCATACTTGCCGGTGTCAACCACCCATGCGCTCTGTGCCTCGTCGAATGAAGCGAGATCCTCGTTCTTCACCACGAGAGTCATTGTCTGAGATTCGCCAGGCTGAAGCTCTGCAGTCTTTGCGAATGCCTTGAGCTCCTGTGCAGGCTTGTCGAGAGTGCCCTTAGGGGCAGTGACATAGAGCTGAACGACTTCCTTTCCTGCATAGTCACCTACGTTCTTCACGTCAACAGTCACCTTGGTCTCCTTCTTGCCGGAAACGATGACAGGGTTGCTGAACTCGAAAGTTGTGTATGAGAGACCATATCCGAATGGATAAGATACATCGAGACCCTTTGTGTCGAACCAGCGGTATCCCACATAGATTCCTTCCTCATATACGGTATAGTCAACATTCCTTCTGTCGAAAGATGTCTTTACATTGTTGATGATGTTGGTGTTGGCAACCTCGTCGATAGGGAAGTTTGCTGATGAAGCATGGTCTGTGAATGCGATAGGGAAGGTCATTGTGAGCTTTCCTGAAGGTGATGCATTGCCCTTGAGCACGTCAGCCACGCTGTTTCCGCCTTCCTGGCCTGCCTGCCATGCGCATAGGATAGCGTCAGGCATGCCCTTCCATGATGCTGTCTCGACCGCACCTCCGATGTTGAGAACCACAGCTACCTTCTTTCCTGCTGCATGGAATGCATCGCATACGGACTTGATAAGCTTGTTCTCTGCTTCAGAGAGTGTGAAGTCTGCGATATACCTGTCGAGGAACTCACCTGATGTGCGGCCTATTGTGATGAGAGCCACATCGTTCTTTGAAACCATGTCGGCAAGCTGTTTCTTTGAAGGAATCATCTCGACAGGGAGAGGCTTAGGAGCGAATGCCGCGAACTGGTCGTCAGGGTCAACGGCTGCATCGATTCTCTTCTGTTCGGCTGCGATATGCTTCTCGTAAGATGCCTTGAGTGACTCATCCACAGTGTAACCTACATTCTTGAGACCGTCGAGGAGAGAAACCGTATAGGCGCGGTTCACGTTACCGGAACCTGTACCGCCAGCGATGAAGTTGTATGAGGTGTTTCCGAAGAGTGCCACGTTCTTCACGTCGGCAGCGAGCGGGAGTGTGCCGGCCTCGTTCTTGAGGAGCACCATACCTTCGGTTGCAGACTGTCTTGTCACCTCGGCGTGAGCCTTGAGGTCAGGCTTGTTGCTGTACTTGTACCCCTTGAACTTAGGAGACTGGAGGATGAGCTCGAGGATTCTCTTGATGTTGCGGTCAATGACAGCCATGTCGATCTCACCGGTAGTCATGAGTTCAACGAGGTCTGTATATTGGGTAGGACGGCCCGGCTGGAGCATGTCATTGCCGGCAATCATCTGAGCCTTTGTGTTTGTGCCTCCGAACCAGTCGGTCATGACCATTCCCTTGTAGCCCCACTCGTCACGGAGGACTGTCGTGAGGAGTTCAGGGTTCTCTGAAGTATAGACTCCGTTGAGATAGTTGTATGATGACATCACGGTCCACGGTGCCGCATCCTTCACTGCAATATCGAATCCCTTGAGATAGATTTCGCGGATAGCGCGTGGGCTCACCTGAGCATCATTCGACATACGGTTCGTCTCCTGGTTGTTGACTGCAAAATGCTTTACTGATGTGCCGACGCCATTGCTCTGTACGCCCTTTATGTATGCAGCTGCAATCTTTCCGCTGACAACCGGATCCTCGGAATAGTATTCGAAATTACGGCCGCACAGAGGGTTCCTGTGGATGTTGAGCGCGGGTGCGAGAAGCACGTCTGCACCATACTCGAGGACTTCGTTGCCGATGGACTGTCCTACAGACTCCACGAGCTCCTGATTCCAGGTGGAGGCCAAGAGTGTTCCGATAGGGAAGTGCGTACAATAATAAGTCTGGTCATCACCCTCGCGTGTAGGATTGATGCGGAGGCCCGCAGGGCCGTCTTAAAATAATTATTTGAAAATAAGTGGAACAAATTCAGTGAAATAGATTCTCCAGTTGCGCCAGATGTGTCCTCCGTCAGTCTCCATGTATGTGTGGGGATGACCTGCCTCTTTGAGCTTTGTAACGAAGTCTCTGTTTGACTTGATGAGGAAATCAGAACTTCCGCAGCCTATCCAGAGGAGAGCCGGCTTCTTGCCGAAATATGTGGCGATCTTCACGTCCATGTCCTGATACATAGCATTGTCCTTCTGTGCTCTTCCAGATCCGATTGCTGCCGAGAACATGCCAGAATAGTTGAACATGTCAGGATAGTTGATACTGATATATAGCGTGTGGAAACCACCCATCGAGAGGCCGCAGATTGCGCGGCTCTGCTTCTTTGCGACAGTTCTATAGTTGCTGTCGATGAATTTTACGATTTCAGGGAATGAAGTCTCGAATGAACCTTCCATAGTCTTTGGAAGCGACATTGTAGGACGGGTGTAGCCGGTAGAGTTCTCTCCCGGGGCAGCCTCCTGAGAGATATTGCCGTTTGTGAAGACGACGATCATAGGCTCGGCCTTGCCCTGTGCGATCAGGTTGTCGAGGATTTGAGCCGTACGGCCTTGTGCAAGCCATGCCTCCTCGTCACCGCCGATGCCGTGAAGAACGTATAGGACCGGATACCTGGCCTTCTTGTTCTGCTCATAGCCGGCTGGTGTATAGACGCTCAGCCGGCGGTCGAAACCAGCGCAAGGGCTGTCATACCACACCTTTGAAACAGTTCCGTGCGGAACGTCCTGGATAGTGTAGAGGTCTGCACGTCCTCCGGGAACGATGAATGCGCTTGAAAGTGAAGATACGTCACGGTTCACCCACATGTTGTTATTGTCGATCACGGAGTTTCCGTCAACGTTGAATGTATAGGTGTACATTTCAGGGTCAACCTTGAAGTCGGTCGTATATTCCCATATACCGTTCTCTCCTTCCTTGAGCTCTGCCACTCCCGGACCCTCAAATTCTCCGAAAGGTGTGCTCGTATTCTGTACAGGAAGGAAGTCACCTGAAACGGTCACCTTCACTGCCTTTGGGGCACGGTAGCGGAATGTTACGGTTCCATCCTCATTTACAACCGGCGATTCAACAGAAGCACCGCCCCATAGGGCCTGTTGTGCGGATGAGCTGATCCCTATAGTGAGTACAGCTGCTGCTATGAAAATCTTTCTCATTGTTTAGAAACTGTTTAAATTTTTCGGAAGTCGGAGGCTGATTCCATCTTGGCGGCTATTCGGTCTGTACACAGGTTGCCGAGGCTGCCGAGATGGGTGTGCCCGAGGTCAGCCGGAGTCAGGCAGCCGTTCGTCCTGCCATCATCGCGGCATGTTCCGGTGGCCCCGTAACGGAACCGTCCTTCGTTCACCTCAATGCCGACGGATCTGTATGCGTCGCGGAACGGCATCCCTTCGAGAGTACGGCGGTTCACTTCTTCCACTGTGAAAAGATAATCGTATATCGGGGCATCGAGGATGTTTCCGTTGACGGATATATGCTGCAGCATGTAGTCAGCCATTGCGAGACATCTGTGCATGAGTTCGAGGGCTGGGAACAATATGTCTTTCAGCAGCTGGAACTCACGGTGGTATCCGTGAGGCATGTTGCTGCAGAGCATGCTGATTTCGTTCTCCACAGACATGATCCTGTTGCAGTTGCCCCTCATGATCTCCCATACGTCCGGGTTTTTCTTATGCGGCATTATGCTTGATCCCGTGGTGAGTGTGTCTGGGAACTTTATGAATCCGTAATTCGGACACATATACATGCAGCAGTCGGCTGCGAACTTGTTGAGGGTCAGTGCGATGCCTCCTATTGCGGATGCTACGGCACGTTCGGTCTTTCCCCTGCTGAGCTGGGCTGCAACCGCGTTGTAGTCGAGGTCTGAAAAGCCTAAGATATCTGTAGTCATCTGTCTGTCGAGCGGGAATGAGTTGCCGTATCCGGCTGCGGAACCGAGAGGGTTCATATCGGTGACATTGTAGGCTCCACGGAGCATGAACATATCGTCGGCGAAGGCCTCGGCGTATGCACCGAACCACAGTCCGAATGATGACGGCATGGCGATCTGACCATGGGTATAGCCCGGCAGGAGAGTATCCTTGTGCTTTTCGCTGAGTTCCTGCAGTGTATTGAAGAGTGTCAGCACTTCTTCACGTATCTTCAGCACTTCATCTTTGAGGAACAGCTTTACATCCACGAGAACCTGGTCGTTGCGGCTGCGTCCCGAATGTATCTTCTTGCCGAGGTCGCCGAGTCGTCGGGTGAGCATGAGCTCTACCTGTGAATGGATGTCTTCCACGTCGTCTTCAAGAACGAAGCGTCCTTCTTCAATCTCCATAAGGATGCTGTCGAGAGCATCCGTAAGGGTGACCAGTTCGTCCTTTTCGAGAAGCCCGATCGATTCAAGCATAGTGATGTGTGCCTTTGAGCCCATCACATCGTATTTTGCCAGCCTCATGTCCAGTATCCTGTCGTTGCCTACCGTAAAGGCTTCTACAAGGTCTGTCGCTTTTGTTCCTTTGCTCCAAAGTGTTGCCATATTTTGATATAATCTTTTATACTGTTGTGGATTTCTGATACAAGGATGAATTCGTCTTTGCGGTGGGAACGTGCGGAGTCACCGGGACCCATCTTGATGGCATCGCATCCGACACGCATCCAGTCAGAAGTGGTAGGGGAGGAAAATGTGACGGCCCCGAGAGTTTCTGCTGCCTTCAGGAGAGGGGAGCCCTCAGCCGTAGCGCTTGAACGGTTTGCAAGATTGCGTGCCGTAAGCTTGCTCCGGCAGAGCGACTGGAGTTCTGCAAGAATCTCCTCATTTGAATATTGCTCCGTCGGACGGATGTCGATCACGAATGTGCATCTGTCAGGAATCACATTGTGGGCAGTGCCGGCATTGATCTGAGTCACATTCAGATTGACGGTTCCCATCCGCGGAGATGTCTTGCTGAATCTGTGGTTGCGTAACTTCCCGATGTCCTCGAGGGCGATGTACAGCGCGCTCTCGCCTTCGTTCCTTGCAGCATGCCCGCTTCTGCCGACAGCCTCTCCGTCTATTACGAGCAGTCCCCGTTCCGAAGTGGCCGCCTTCATTCCTGTCGGTTCGCCTATGATGGCATACTTCTTAGTCCCGGTCATCCTGCTGAGGACTTCCGGCCAGAGATATGTCATTCCGCCTTTGCCGGATCTCTCTTCTTCACATGTAAGAGCCAGAACTATATTCGACGCCATACAGAACGTATCCTCATCCATACCGGGAGGGGGGTCTGGCGTTCTGAGGCACTCTCCTTTCATTCCGGACGAGGTGAAGGATCTTTCCACAATCCACCGATATGCCGCAATCATAGCCACCGCGGACCCGCCGTCGTCATTGCTTCCTATCCCTGCCACAATATCTTCTCTGCTCAGGTCATCCTTCTGTAGCATACTGCCGATGACTTCTGTGGCCTTGTCATAGTCCGGTGTATATGGATCGAAACTGTAGTCCTCACCGGGAGCTACAGTGTCGATGTGGGCGCATAGAATCAGAACCGGGGCTTCCGGATCGGTAATGTGTTCCGCCACAATGTTGTTGCCTATACGCCTGTGCCCGATTCTTCTGTCTGTAAGCCATCTGCAGATATGATCGCACACGGCATCCTCACTGAAGGAAAGTGACGGTATCGCAACCATTTCCCTCAGAAGTTCAGCTGCTTCGCGTGTCAGACTGTTTATATCCATCTTATCATTACTTTGTTATAAGTACTGTACCGACGGGGCAGGACAGATTCCGGGCATGTTTTATCATGACGCGTGCCACTCCGGCATCCATTGCCTTGAATGCATTGGTAAGCTTGGGTATCATACCGTCAGCCACTCTTCCTTCTGCCTTAAGAATCCCGAACTTCTCCGGCCCGATTTCCGGAATCACGCTTGCATCATCATCCTTGTCATAGAGCACACCGTCCTTCTCGAAACAATATATAAGCTCTGTTTCATGCGTCAGACGGCCGTCATCGCTGCAATGAGTACATTCCTCGCATCTGCAGCATACCTCCCGCGGTGAGCGGTACCTGTATCCCGCCATGGCTACGGCAACCGATGAAGCTATCGTGTCAGCATTTGTGTTGAGCAGTCTGCCTTTGCCGTCGTGGTTGATGGCACAGAGCACAGGCACGATACCTCTTTCCAGAAGCGAATATAGAAAGGAGGCATTCACACAGTCAGGCGTCACATCCCCCACAAATCCATAATCAAGCATCGCATATCCTTCCTCATCAGACGGTTGCGCATTTATTCCGACAGCCTCTGCGTTTTCTGCGGCCACCTTCACCGGAGGTCTCTTCGAGGCGCATATGACATTACCGTCCGCTCCGCTAAGGCCGATTGCATTGCAGCCCTCTGCCTGAAGCAGTGCGGTGATATGCTTGCTGCACCATCCCGCATAGACCATAGTGACAATTCTCAGCGCGTCTTCATCCGTTACCCTTCTACCTTCCACCATAATGGGCTTTATACCCATGGCCTTCTGCATAGAACTTGCCATCACGCCTCCTCCATGCACTAAGATCTTCATTCCCGGCATGGCGGCAAAATCCCTTGCAAACTCCTGCAGAAGCTGGGGATTGTCAACTACGTTTCCTCCTATCTTGACGACCTTTATCATAGCGTTTTGAGTATTTCCTTCAGGACAGTCTGTGCGGATACGACCCTGTTGGCAGCCTCTGCAATCACGATAGACTGCGGGCTTTCTATGACATCGTCAGTCACTATCATGTTCCTGCGTACCGGGAGGCAGTGCATGAAATATGCATTATTCGTCAGGGCCATCTTTTCCGCATCCACCGTCCAGTCGCGGTCTGTACAGAGAATCTTACCGTAATTGCCGCCTGAATACGCAGACCAGTTCTTGGCATATATGAAATCAGCTCCTTCAAATGCTTTTCTCTGATCATATTCAATGCGTGCGCGGCCCACGAATGCCGGGTCAAGCTCATATCCTTCCGGATGGGTTATCACGAATTCATAATCAGTCATGTTAATGCCTTCGGCGAATGAATTCGGTACTGCCTGAGGCAATGCCTTGGGATGCGGAGCCCATGTCATGACGACCTTAGGCTTCTCCACCTTCTTGAATTCCTCTATGGTGATGAGGTCGGCAAATGTCTGGAGCGGGTGCCTCGTGGCAGCCTCCATACTGAATACAGGTTTCCCCGAATATTGTATGAACTGATTGATGATCACTTCATTATAATCATCTTCCTTGCTTTCGAAACGGGCGAATGAGCGAACGCCTATAATATCGCAGTAGCATCCCATCACGGGAATGGCTTCAAGGAGATGTTCCGGCTTGTCTCCGTCCATTATCACTCCTCTTTCGGTCTCAAGTTTCCATGCACCCTGATTGACATCGAGTACGATCACGTTCATCCCGAGGTTCAGAGCAGCCTTCTGTGTGCTCAGCCTTGTCCTGAGGCTTGAATTGAAGAATATCATCAGCAGGGTCATGTTCCTGCCGAGTGCCTGATCAGCGAAAGGATTTCCCTTTACATATCTTGCCGCTTCGAGCGCCTGACCGAGGTCTCCGAGCTGTGTAATTGATGTGAAATGTCGCATAAATGTCATTCTGTAAGTTCCTTCCATGCAGAAACGAATGATTCTGCAGTCTCCATGCCTATTGTCAATGACGGAAGCAGCCTTATTACATCTGCACCGGCTGCTCCTGTGAAGAAATGCTTCTCGAAAAGCAGTCTGTCACGCAGTCCTATGTATTCATCATTGAGCTCAAGCCCTATCATCAGTCCCTTGCCCCTGTATTCCTTGATTGAGACTTCCCGATTATTGAAAGCCTTCTCAAAATAATCTCCGACCCTTGCTGCATTTTCTATAAGGTGCTCATTCTCAATTATGTCTAAGACGGCGAGAGCCGCTGTGCATGCGAGATGATTGCCTCCGAACGTGGTGCCGAGCATTCCGTACCATGCCTCAATGCAAGGATTTATCAGCACTCCGCCTATAGGGAAGCCGTTGCCCATGCCTTTGGCAACTGTGATTATGTCGGCCCTGACCCCATGGTGCTGATGGGCGAAGAACCGTCCTGTGCGTCCGTAGCCCGACTGGATTTCATCGAGAATCAGCATGCATCCATGTTTGTCGCAGAGCAGACGGAGTCCGTGAAGAAAGTCCGATGTCGGCTCATGGATTCCGGCCACTCCCTGGATGCCTTCTATCACGACTGCGGCGAATCCTCCTTTGGATAGCTCGGCGTCAACGGTCTCAAGATCATTGAGATGTGCAAAGACTATGTTCTGCGTCGAGTTGAAAGGAGACTGTATCCTCGGATTGTCAGTGGCTGCCACTGCTCCTGATGTTCTTCCGTGGAAAGCCTTGCGGAATGCCAGGATCTTGGCCTTCCCGGTGTGGAAAGAGGCCACCTTGAAGGCATTCTCATTTGCTTCCGCTCCGCTGTTGCATAGGAAAAGTTTGTAGTCGTCGTATCCGCTTGCCTTGCCGAGGCGGGCTGCAAGATCTTTCTGCAGGGAATTCTGCACGGCATTTGAGTAGAATCCGAGGCGGCAGAGCTGATCCTGCAGCATCCTCACGTAATGAGGATGGCAGTGCCCGACGGATATGACGGCATGACCTCCATAGAGGTCGGTATATCTGGTCCCGTCCTTGTCCCAGAGGGTAGTGTCAAGTCCGCGTACGGGCTCGATGTCCCATAGTTTGTATGTTTCGAAAAGGTTCATTCTCAGTTGTTTGGATCCTTTGCCAAAGGCTCGGGATGGCAGTTTCTTAAAATGCGGAAGGCTTGAGGCGGAGTCCGGAATCCTCGGGAAGTCCGAACATCAGATTCATGTTCTGAACCGCCTGGCCGGCAGCGCCTTTCACAAGATTGTCGATGACAGATGCAATATGTACGTATCCGTCATGCAGCTCCACATGCAGAAGCCCTTTGTTGGTATTGACAACCTCCTTGAGGGAAATGCCTTCATTGCTGTGGAATACAAACGGAGATTCAGAGTAATAGTCGTCATAAAGTTTCCTGTACTCTGCTTCCGACATACCTTCTGCAGCCTTGGTATAGACACTTGCGAATATGCCACGGGCGAAATCTCCCCTCATGGGAACGAAATTGACCTTTGGCTGATTATGTGACTCGGACTGCATGGCTGCCACGCGGGCTAAGTTCTGCCTTATTTCGGCAAGATGCTGATGACTGAACAGTTTATATATGGATATGTTGTCGGTGCGATAGCTGAAATGCGTGGTCTCTCCCGGTTTCTTGCCGGCTCCTGTAGAGCCTGTGATTGCCGTTACGTGGATGTCGTCGGTGATGAGTCCTTTGGCTGCGAGAGGCAGGACAGCGAGCTGGATTGCCGTCGCGAAGCAACCCGGATTGGCTACATCATGGGCATTACGCACTTCTTCCCGTGCACTTTCGCACAGACCATATACAAAATGACGTCCGGCATATTCGCCGTCGAGCCTGAAATCGTTGCCGAGGTCTATTATCCTGCATTCAGGCCTGATCTCATGTGTGTCAACGAACTGACGGGATATTCCGTGTCCGAGACAGAGGAAAATCACATCGGGATCGTTCAGTCCGGTGCCGAAGCAGAGGCCGGTCTCGCCTATCAGGTCGCGATGTATTGCTGCCACAGGGGTGCCTGCCTCGGATGTAGTGGTAGCTGCAACCACCTCTACGTCAGGGTGATTCAACAGGATTCTCAGCAGTTCGCCTCCTGTGTAGCCTGTTGCGCCGGCTATTGCTGCTCTGATTTTTTTTGTCATAAGATTTCTCCATTCGCTTCGCTCTGTCGAAAAGACTGAGATGTTCATTGCTTAGTCGAAATGACAGAACATTTTTATAACTCTGTCGAAATGACGGAGGTTATTTGTCGTTATTGCCGTTTACGGAATAATATATTTTCAAAGGATTGGCGATGACTTTGGTGAAGCCGATGACATCACGTCCCGTGTATGACTTGTTCACTTCTCCGTATGCACCGAACTTAGGACTCATCAGGTCATGGTCGCTTGTGCAGCCGAGTACCGAGAAATGATATGGCATCAGAGCCACCTCCACCTCGCCGGTCACATTCTGTTCGATGCTGTCCATCATAGCCTCCATGTCCCTCATCACGGGGTCGAGATACATTGCCTCATGCATCTGCTGTCCGTACCATCCTGCAATCTGCTCCTTCCAGTATAGCTGTCCCTTTGTAAGAACATGCTTCTCAAGCAGGTGATGGGCCTTTATGATTATCATCGGAGCCGCAGCCTCGAAGCCCACTCGGCCTTTGATTCCGATGATGGTGTCGCCGATATGGATGTCGCGTCCTATTCCGAACGGGCCTGCGATGTCACGAACAGCCTTTATAACTTCCACCGGAGCCATCTCGACGCCGTTCAGTGATACAGGTTCCCCTTTGCGGAATCCGATCTTGATATGCTCATGTCCGGTTTTTGTCACCTTTGTAGGATAAGCATCCTCGGGAAGCCATCCGTCTGATGAAAGTGTCTCGACACCGCCGATGCTTGTGCCCCATAGACCCTGATTGATGGAATATCTGGCCTTCTCCCATGAGAAATCGAAACCATGGCTCTGGAGATAATCGATTTCATACTGACGGGTGAATCCATGTTCCCTGACCGGGGCGATGATCTCCACTTCCGGTGCAAGGATCTCGAACACGATGTCGAAACGCACCTGGTCATTTCCTGCTCCGGTGCTGCCGTGGGCAACGTATGACGCTCCGAGCTCCTTGACATGAGCGAGGACTTCAAGTGCCTGGAATACCCTTTCAGAACTTACGGAAAGCGGATATGTGGCGTTTTTCAGTATGTTGCCGAAAATAAGATACTTTATACCTTTATTATAATAGGTGTCAACAGCATTCACGGTCTTATGTGTTGTTGCACCGAGTGAAAGGGCGCGCTGTTCTACGGCCTTTTCCTCTTCAGGAGAAAAGCCTCCGGTGTTTACCATTACTGTATGGACTTCAAGTCCTTTTTCATTCTTGAGATAAGGGACACAGAACGATGTGTCTAAGCCGCCGCTGAAGGCGAGTACAACCTTGTTGTTCATATCTATAGTGATTATTATCTGTTTGACTTCTGCTCCCCGTCCTTCATGTTGAGAAGTTCAGGATGAGCAGGGTTTTTGATCTCGATGTGTTCTGCCGGGTCGTAAAGCAGACCGGTGCAGAGGCACATCCTGTGTTCGTTGCTTTCAAGGATTGCATAGTTGCGGCAACCCTGACAGCCTTTCCAGAATTCAGGATCATCGGTCAGCGCTGCAAAGGTCACAGGACGGAAACCGAGTTCGTAATTCATCTTCATCACAGCTGCACCAGTGGTGATGCTGAATATCTTTGCATTTGGGAAAAGCTCGCGGGAAAGTTCGAATATGCGGGTCTTGATCCTCATAGCCAGACCGATTCCACGGAATCCGTGAGCTACGATGAGTCCGGAGTTGGCTACATATTCCTTGCCTCCCCATGTCTCGATATATGAGAATCCTGCGAACCTGCCGTCTTCAGTGATGGCTATGACAGCCTTGCCGGCCTCCATCTTCTCCGTCACATATTCCGGGGTTCTTCGTGCAATGCCCGTTCCTCTTTCACGGGCGGACAAAAGTATTTCTTCGCAGATTTCGTCTGCATACACTGCGTGGCTTGCATCAGCCACCAATACATCAATTCGCATGGATGTCTATTTGTGAGTTTGTTGTTTTTCAGGTTTATGCGTATCCCGGGAACGGGTGTGGAAATGTCCTGACTGCAAGACAAACCGAGATTGTCAATTGCAATTGGGAGGGATCTGCCTCGAAGGCCCCTCCTAAAGTCGGACTAAAAACGATATGAATTCAGATTTGCGCATAACAATTACAAAGTTAGTAAAATATCTGAATTAATTGCTACCTTTGCGAAGATTTTTGTTGAACAGAAGCCCAATGTGGGCAAATACCTGATATTTTGGCCAAAAAGAGGAAGAATAATCTGTCGGGAGTCGATCCCGAATACCTGAAGAAGCAGAAGGCGTCACTTGTGCGTCGTCACAGACAGGTCATATATCTTAATGACAGCGAAATGGCTGCCATCAGCCGTTATTGCGAGAAATTCCGGGTCGGTGCAAGAACCGTTCTCTTCCGCGAAGCCATCATGGAAAAAGTCCTTTCAGAACTGGATGACAATCATCCGACTCTGTTTTAGAAACTGTTTAAATTTTTCTCCGAAAAGTCATTAATTGTTGAAACTGAAT
>CAYXMV010000026.1:0-19133 GCA_964466235.1 uncultured Muribaculaceae bacterium
ACAGGCCGGCTTCATCCGTAATGTTAAGCCGTTGTAGTCTGGACTATTTCTTGACCATGCGCTATTGCGTTTAGGCCCTCCCTGTATAGTCTCTACGCCATTTATCAACCAGAGGTCGAATTTAGTGAGCCATCGCCAAAGCCTGTATTTCTACGGGCGAGGTTTCTGTTTGTTAGGGGAGTTCTACTCACAAAGTTTCCTTTGTGGCACTCTTTGTGGCAGTTTTAAAAACTGTCTGTTAAAGTCCCGCGTGTCTACCTATTCCACCACCAAGGCAATCCGCGTGCAAATATAGTCTAAAATTTGGAATATTCAATCACAATTCTACCAGAACCAGGCCACTGAGTAGCCGATCAGGAAACTATGTATCCACGAGGCTGACGGGAGAAGGCCTATCGCATCATATTCAGCCATGCCCTTGATCTTGAAATTATTGTCCAGAAGGAAACTGAGGCTGATTCCGGCAGTAAGTTCAAAACCGTTCATGTCTTTCATCCCGGCATAGCCGAGTCCGGCCCTGGTCTGAAATTCAAGTCTTTTAGCAAAAGGAAGATTCCAGTATCCTCCTGCCGTGGCCGAATGAAGAAATCCCGTCACATTTCCCGCATACCTAAGGGAACCTGTGTAGAGCCTTGCCGTGACTCCGGCACGAGGAACTACAGGAATATCAGCCTGAACTCCGGCTATCGATCCTCTTTGCGGAAGAACGCCTTCCTCGCGAAGTCCGCTGTCACCAAGAATGAATCTGCGTGCGAACAGCAGCTCAGCCACATAATGCTTCTTTTCTCCGTCATATTCAAAGACAGGTCTTTCATATCCGTCATAGATGTGCTTTCCCTTGAATATCAGATCGGTAAGATAGTATCCCAAATGTACGGAACCGATACCGACGGCTGCACCTGCCACCACATCGCTCATCCAGTGAGCGTTGTTCATCATCCTCGATACTCCGGTCAGGGCAGCCACAGTATAACCTCCGATACTGAACCACGGACTTCTCCAGCCATATTCCTTGTGCAGCATTGTCGCCGTCATGAATGCGGTTGCGGTATGTCCTGACGGGAAGGAATGGTTTCCACCGTTCGGCCTTTGTCGGTTTACTATATATTTGACGCCCCTGACGGCCACAGTCATTATTCCTACGGAGAATGCATCCGACACCAACATTCCGGCCCATCTGGTCCTGCCTTCGTAGCCGAATGCCTTAAGGCCGAGCATGACAGCCGCAGGTGCGTACTGAGTGTAGTCATCATAGATATAATTGAAAGCCGGCATCGTGGCGAAACGCAGATCGTACAGGTCCGTGTCCATGGAATACTTCGTATATGGGACAAAGTCCGCGATCTGTGCTTCCGACGGTCCTGCTGCGGAAAACATCAGTGAGACGGAAAGTGCTATATATATAATGTATCTTTTCATGCTATGTCATTATCTGTAATAAAGATGCTTCGCCTTGTTCATCATGACACCCGGCCTTCATCATGACACCCGGGAACCGGCAAAACAACCTGCGTCCTGATGACAAATATTCAGACTGCAAAAATATCTAAATATGTAATTCATTCAAAATTTAAACAGTTTCTAAACAGTTTCTTATAAATTTGCTGCCGGAAACAATATGGTATGGAACAGACTTTCGATACTTTCAGACGTTATGCCGATCCTGAGGCAGGAAAGACGGTCCTCGAGATCACCGACCTGCAGTTCTTGAAGGACCCGGCGCACAGATACAACTGGTTCCAGAGGCATTTCCGCCATCATTGGCTGAAATGGGCTCTGAGGCATTCGGACGTCATAGCTGCTGCAGATGAGGCGACGGCATTCGACATACACCGTTTCTATTTCGTGCCGAAGGAGCGGATAGAAGTCAGACCTGACCTACGTAGGCCAAAGTAGCCGCACTTATCCTCACCGATGGAGGGAACACCTTCCTGAGCGCCATGAAACATTCTCCCAATGTCGATCCTGTGGTAAATACATCGTCAACAAGAATGATATGCCTGACGGAACCGGGATCCGATCCATGAAGGGATTTCATGTTTGCAGCAAAGGCTCCCGACACATTGGCTGCCTTCTCTTCCGGACCGAGTTTAGTCTGCGTCTGCGTCCTCCTGCACCGCACAAGAATATCCGTGCAAAGCTCAGCACCTGTTTCCGAAGCGACCTCCCTGGCGATCACTTCGGCCTGATTATACCCTCTTTTCCATCGCCTCATCCAGTGCAGAGGCACGGGAACCACCATATCCGCATCCTCGAACAGACCGCTCTCCGCCAGTCTGCGTCCCAGCATTCTCCCGAAATATCGTCCTGCCGCAATGTTCCCGTGATATTTCAGTTGATGAGGAATCCTTCTGTAATCCCCGTCCTCGCGGTAAAGAAACAGTGCAGCCGCAAAAGCATATTGTTCTCCCGGATGGCTGTCTGTCTTGTCCAGTCCTTTCTGAATCACAGCGTTGAATTTGTCCGCCATAGGGTTATGACGCATTGTCCAGAACCTTGTCAGAGGCATATCGGCGGTGCAATGCAGACAAAGATACTGTTCGTCAGCCAGCAGTCTCCTTCCGCAAACTATGCATACCCTCGGCATCAGCACATCCGCCGCAGTCCTCAATCCCCTCATTATAATCCTTTTCATGCCTCAAATATACCTCATCTTTCTGATATTTCGGACTTAAAGGGCATTTTTAGTTACCTCAAGCTTCAAAATAAACGGCCCGGAAAGCTCACGCCTGCCGGACCGCATGGGTTTAGGTTTTATGCAAATACGATGTTTCTAACAATTCATTCCTCCGCAGCAGTTGATCACCTGTCCTGTCACGTATGCAGACAGGTCGCTTGCAAGGAAGAGTGCCACGCCTGCAACATCCTCAGGAGTGCCGCCGCGGCGCATAGGAATCTGTTTCTCCCAGTCCTGGCGCACATTCTCAGGCAGGGCATTTGTCATGTCGGTGGCTATGAAGCCCGGAGCTATGCAGTTCGCGCGAACTCCTCGAGGGCCCATTTCCTTTGCTATGGACTTCGCGAGACCTATCAGGCCGGCCTTTGAAGCCGAGTAGTTGCACTGTCCCGCATTGCCTGATACACCCACCACCGATGACATGCAGATTATGCTTCCGCCTCGCTGGCGGGCCATGATAGGAGTGCATGCATGTATGAAGTTGAATGCGGACTTGAGGTTGGTGTCGATCACTGCGTCCCACTGTGCCTCATCCATCCTCATCATAAGTCCGTCGCGTGTGATTCCTGCGTTGTTTACAAGAATATCTATGCGTCCGAAAGCCGAATGTACGGCCGAGACCACCTCATGCGCATTCTCAAAAGAAGCAGCATCAGAAGCGTACCCGGCGGCGCGTACCCCGAGAGCCTCGAGTTCAGCAGTCAGACTCTGAGCCGCCTCGTGCTGTGACCTGTATGTGAAGGCGACATCCGCACCTTCAGATGCAAACCTGAGGGCTATTGCCCTGCCGATTCCTCTTGTTGCGCCCGTAACGAGGGCGACCTTTCCGCTTAGAATTCCCATAATCTTCACAATTTTTCTTCAAAGATAGCAAATCCTTGAGAACGGGTGCAAAATTATCCCATCCCCCCGAATCTGCCAAACAGAAACGCTGACATTTGGCTAAAACGGGGCCGTTGTGGTCAAAAACGGTTTTATGTGGTCAAAAAAGATTATCTTTGTGGCGGTTTTAATAAAAGGAATATGGCAAGCGAAATAAGAAATCCTCAGCTCTGGCCAGACGGCAGACTGAAAATAGATTGGGTAAGACATCACATGCCTCTTCTCAACGGGCTTGAAGAGGAATTCAGGCAGACTCTTCCTTTCAAGGGTCTCAAGGTGGCTCTATCCGTACATCTCGAGGCCAAGACCGCGTATCTCTGTGAGGTTCTTGCGGCAGGCGGGGCGGAGATGTATGTGACGGGAAGCAATCCTCTATCGACTCAGGACGACGTGGCCGCAGCCCTTGTGGAGGCCGGTCTCAATGTTTTCGCATGGTATGATGCGACTCCTGAAGAGTATGAGGCACATATAAGAAGGGTCCTCGAAGTGGGTCCGGACATCATCATCGACGACGGCGGCGATCTGGTGAATCTCATGCACACCGAATATCAGGACCTCATCCCTAATGTCATAGGCGGCTGCGAGGAGACCACTACCGGAATACTCCGTCTCGTCCAACTCAACAAGGCCAAGGCTCTTGAATTCCCTATGATGCTGGTCAACAATGCCGATTGCAAGCATCTTTTCGACAACCGTTATGGTACAGGTCAGTCCGTATGGGACGGAATCAACCGTACGACCAATCTCATCGTTGCAGGTAAGAATGTCGTGGTTGCGGGATATGGATGGTGCGGAAAGGGAGTTGCCATGCGTGCCAAGGGGCTCGGAGCGGAAGTCATTGTCACGGAGGTTGACCCTATAAAGGCCATGGAGGCCGTTATGGACGGATTCAAGGTAATGAAGATGGAACAGGCAGCCCCTCTCGGCGATATGTTTGTCACAGTAACCGGCTGCGATGCCGTGATCACCAAGGAACATTTCATGCTGATGAAGGATGGAGCCATCTGCTGCAATGCAGGACATTTCGACTGCGAGGTGGACGTGGCCGGCCTCAAGGAAATCGCAAAGGAAATCAAACCTGCACGAAAGAATATTGTAGGCTATACCCTTGAAAACGGAAACAAGGTCTATATCATTGCAGAAGGCCGTCTGGTGAATCTTGCAGCCGGAGACGGTCATCCTGCCGAAATCATGGACATGTCATTTGCGATTCAGGCCCTCAGCGCCAAATACCTCGTTGACAACCGTGACACCATCACACGTGAGCCGGGCAGAATGGTGAATGATGTCCCTCTTGAAATCGATCAGGAAGTCGCCCGCCGCAAGCTGGCATATTGGGGATGCGAGATCGATACCCTTACTCCTGAACAGCACAGATACCTGTTCGGAGAATAGCCTGACAGCCAAGAAACCGTTCTTAAAAATACTTTCTTTCGTTGCGGTCGAGAGCAATGAAGATAAAGAGCATGGCGGTGAATCCCCAAAGGGATGAGCCGCCATAACTTATGAACGGCAGAGGAATTCCGATCACAGGCATGAGTCCGATCGTCATACCTATATTTATAAATAAATGCATGAATATGCAGCATGCCACACAGTATCCATAAATCCTTGTAAAGGCCTCCCTGCTTCGTTCCGCATTGCGGATAATCCTCCATATAAGGAATACATATATCAGTATCACGGCGGCAGCGCCTATGAATCCCCATTCCTCTCCGATAGTGCAGAAAATGAAGTCGGTGCTCTGTTCAGGCACGAATCCGAGTGTGGTCTGGGTGCCGTTGAGGAAGCCTTTGCCGGTGAGTCCTCCTGAACCTATTGCGATCATGGACTGATTCACATTATATCCGACACCGGTCGGGTCCTCCTTCATTCCGAGAAGAACCTCGATCCTCTTTCTCTGGTGGTCCTGAAGCACGTCGTTGAAAAGGAAATCCGTAGAAAACACGAGCAGAAGTCCTCCGAGGAAGGCGAGTATTGCGAGATATGTTGACCTGTTTCCCTCCCTGAACGCCTGAAAGGCCACAAAAGGTATGCTGCCGAATGTCACGCCTAAAAGTATATACATAGGCTTGACTTTCATTATGAAAGGAATATCCGTACTTCCTCCGGCCTCATGAACGGCTGCAATCTCGGCCAATCTCTCCGCACCCACAATCCACTCTGTCAGCATGTCCGTCAGTAATGGAAGGAATGCGAAAAATGCAATCACCGGGACACAGATGATCAGCCACCATTTGAATCTGTCGGAATACAGGCAGATGCACAGCGATGCCACGGCGGCCAGGACGAGCACGGCTACGAAAGGAGAGAACGTGAGGGTCAGGATGAATGTGAGAATGGCCATTCCTATCATGAAGATAAGCCATCCGGAGAGTCCTTCACGATAGAGCATGAAGATGAATCCTACATAGACAAGGGCCGAGCCCGTCTCGCTCTGGAGCACGATTATCATCATCGGAACAAGGATGATGGCGGCAGTGATTATGAAGTCCTTGAATTTCCCTATCCTGTAGCCTAACTGGCTCATGACCGTGGCTAAGAGCAGTGACGTGGCTATTTTTGATATTTCCGCAGGCTGGAATCTGACGGGACCGAATGCGAACCATGACCGTGATCCCTTCACCTCGATTCCGAGGAAGATGACCGCGACGAGCAATGCAATCGTGAACAGGTATATCGGCAGGGACAGTCCTTCATATAGTCGCGGAGGGATGACGAAAAGAATCATGGCGGCTATGCCTAAGGCCGTTACCATCCATACGAACTGCTTGCCGCTGCGACTCGCGAAGTCGAAGATCGAGGACGGATCAGAAGCATGGATGGATGCATAGATATTGGCCCATCCTATGAGGACGAGCACGAGCCAGCATATCACCAAGCCCCAGTCTATGGTCTTTGCAAGACCTCTGTCTCTGTATCTTCCCGTACTTCTCATTCTTCCTCCTTTTTAAGAAGATTGCTGTTCATCATCCTGTCCTCCAAGTACTTGCGTTTGGGACTGATTTCTCCGTTGAGATATTTCTCAGTGAGCAGAGAAGCTATAGGAGCAGCCCATGTCGCTCCGAATCCGGCATTTTCCACGTATGCAGCGACGGCAATCTTCGGATTGTCCTTAGGAGCGAAGCAGATAAATACAGAATGGTCCTTTCCGTGGGGATTCTGTGCCGTACCCGTCTTTCCGCAGATGTCGAGACTGTCAACGGCAGCAACGCTGGCAGTACCTCCTGAGCCGTATCCGCTGTTAACAGCCCTGTACATACCTTCGATCACCTTTGGGAAATGGGTTGTGTCAACAAGAGTGTAATGCCTTTCCTTGTATTTAGGATCGATGGTCACATTCTCCGAATCCTTCACGATATGCGGGATGTAATAATAACCACGGTTTGCGATTATGGCACAGAGATTTGCGAGATGCATAGGCGTACATCCGATCTCTCCCTGTCCGATTGACAGGGAAATGACCGTGGTCGCCTTCCATGCCCCTTTCCCATATACCCTGTCATAATATTCGGAGTCGGGGATGAAGCCTCCGAGTTCTGAAGGGAAGTCAGAACCGAGCTTGTTTCCGAATCCGAAGCTCTTCACATATTCATTCCATTTGTCCATCGATTCAGCAAACGATCCATAGGCAGGATTCTCGAGCAGGTCGCGCAGGATATAGCAGTAGTATGCGTTGCAGGACATCATTATGGATTCCTCAAAATCGATAGGTGACTTGTGTGCGTGGCAGCCCACCTTGTTCCTTCCGAAATGATAGCCTTCCCTGCACGGGTATTTTGTTGACGGGGTCACGACCCCTTCCTGAAGCCCTATCAGACCGTTGACTAACTTGAATACCGATCCTGGAGGATAGGATGCCTGCACGGCCCTGTTGAACATCGGCTTGTTCGGGTCGCTGACGATGTCGTTGTAGTGCTGACCGATGTTGGCAAGCATCTCGACATCGATTCCGGGGCTCGACACGAGGGTGAGGATTTCACCCGTAGAAGGCTCTATGGCCACAAGGCTGCCAAGCTTGTTCTGCATGAGCATCTGGCCATAGTGCTGGAGCTCGGCGTCGATGGTGGTGGTGATGTTGTCACCCGGAACCGCCTCCTTGTCCTTCGAGCCGCCCTCATATTCGGACATTATCTTGTTGCGCGAGTCGCGGAGCCAGATATGATAGCCTTTTTCGCCTCTCAGTTCCTTCTCCCTTGCCGCTTCTATGCCGGTCTTTCCAGCGTAGTCGCCGGCCCTGTATTCGTCGGGATGTCTCTTAAGGTAGTCGGCATCCACTTCCGACACATAACCGAGAAGGTTTCCTCCTGCGTTGTACGGATATTCCCTTATGCTGCGGGCCTCACCGCGGAATCCTGGGAACTTGTACGCCACCTCCGCGAACTTCATATATGTCTCAAGCGGAAGCAGCTTCATCATCACGACTGACTGATAGCCTATCCTTCGGCGGTTCTTATAGTAACCATCCATCTTTTCCTTTATGAATTCGGGTGTCACGTCTAAGATCCGCGCCAGGGCGAGGGTGTCGAATTCCTCCACGTCCTTAGGGGTGACGAGAAGGTCATACGCGACCTTGTTTCCGACAAGGATGTTGCCGTTGCGGTCATGGATAATGCCTCGGGTCGGGTTGATGGTCGTATAGACCACGGAATTGTTCTCTGCGTCCATCTTGTAGTCGTCGTCAAGTATCTGGATGCTGAACAATTTGGCTATCAATATGACGGCTGCAGTACAGAGTCCTATGAGAAGCTTGTTTTCCCTGTTTAGTTTCATCCCGTAGCCTCCTATTTGTTATCTTCTCCGGTGAGGACGTTGGTCACTAAGAATGCGAGCACCATGTTGCATGCGAGAGAAACTCCCGTCCTCGTGAGGATGAACCAGAATGGCCTTGCCCCCGCACCGTCAAGGAAAACATAGATGCATACAAAGAGAAGTGTCGCGGCAAAAAGTGCGAAGAATATCTTTGTGAATCCGTTCTTTCTGATGGAGAAGTTCTCGTTGCGGACAATGAGGTCTTCCCCGAGGAACATGCTTATGAAAGGTTTCCTGAGAAGGGCCACCGGTACTATGGCAGAGGCGTTCAGACCTATGAGTCCTTCGGATATCCAGTCAACCGAAAGGCCGCTGACAAAGGCTATGAACATGCACAGCGGAGTGCTGACCGACAGCGGGATGCACATCACCATCGCCGGCAGCATCGACAGCATCACGTAAGGACCGAGACTGCTGTAATTGCAGAGGATGATCTGACAGATCAGAAGCAGGATATATAATGTCCTGAAATTACGGTTTACCTTCATGTTCCCTCCTCCAATTCCTTCATTTCTTCCTTTCCTTCATGGCCTACGACCATCACGTACCTCAAGGCTCCATAATCTTCGAACAGCCTGATGTCTATCTCGTATGTCGCGCCGTTGACTATCTTCGATTTACCGATGGTTCCGAGAGGAATGTCAGGCGGGAATATCGATGAGTAGCCGCTGGTATAGACAGTGTCGCCGACTTCGAATTCCACATGGTGCGGAATCTCGCTCAGCACAGCTCCCGAACTGCTCGTACCGTCCCATGTCAGAGGCCCTACGGATCCTTCTCTGCCGATTCTTGCGCTTATGCTCATGTCATGGTTCTTGAACGATCGGGCGTATGAGAACCGCGGGCTTACTGCGTCTATCACTCCGATCGCCCCATGTCCCGTGATGACTCCCGAGCCTTCGGTCACGCCGTCATAGGAACCCTTGCCTATAATGATATAGTTGTGCTGGGTGTTGTTGCTGATCTTGACTATTTCCGCAGGTATGAACACATAGTCGTCCGAAGCCGGAACCATACTTTCCTGTCCGCGCATGGCCGCGGCCGCTTCAAGCTGGGTCACACGCATCTTCAGGGCCTCGTTCTCCTGGGAAAGAAGCTTGTTCGTCTTTCTGAGTGAGAAATATTCTGCAATGCTTTCCGTTCCGCCCCAGACGGCTCCCATGAAATTCTGCGCGCCCCTTGAGAACCATGTATTCTGAAGAGGACCGTTATTGCGCAGCATATTCAACGCAGCTATCTCCAGTATTATGAAGATAGCTGCATTGATCAGATAGGATATGAGATTGCTCTTGCGCAAGGCTCTATCTCATAAGGAATGTATAGTTCTCCGTATTCTTGAGGGCGAGGCATGTACCTCTTGCAACAGCCCTCAGAGGATCCTCGGCCACATAGAACGGAATGTTCACCTTCTCGGTAAGACGCTTTGCAAGTCCTCTGAGGAGGGATCCGCCGCCGGCGAGATGGATGCCGTTCTCCACGATGTCCGAATAGAGTTCCGGAGGAGTCTGCTCGAGTACATGGAGGATGCCGCTCTCGATGCGTGCAACCGACTTGTCCAGGCAGTGGGCTATTTCCTGATATGTGATCGTCGCATGTACCGGATGAGCCGTCATGAGGTTAGGTCCGGTGATTGCGTATGGCTCCGGTTCTTCGTCAAGGTCGGGAAGGACTGCTCCGATCGCGATCTTGATCTTTTCGGCTGTGATCTGACCCACTCTGATGTTGTGCTGCTGACGGAGATACTGCTGGATGTCACCTGTGAACACATCGCCCGCAACCTTTATGGAATCCTGAACCACGATGCCTCCGAGGGAAATCACCGCGATTTCGGTCGTACCGCCTCCTATGTCAACCACCATGTTGCCTTTCGGAGCCTCTACGTCGAGGCCGATACCGAGGGCCGATGCCATAGGCTCATAGATCAGATATACATCACGTCCGCCGGCGTGCTCCGAAGAGTCGCGTACGGCCCTGATCTCCACCTCGGTACTGCCCGAAGGTATGCCCACGACCATCTTGATGTTCGGGGTGAATATCGATCTGCGCATGCTGTTTACCTGCTTGATGAAGCCGCGGATCATCATTTCCGCAGCGTTGAAGTCGGCGATCACACCATCCTTCATAGGACGCACCGTCTTGATGCCCGGGTTTTCCCTTTCCTGCATCATCTTTGCCTTCTGTCCCAATGCTATCGCCTTGCCTGTGTTGTTGTCTATCGCAACGATGCTCGGCTCGTCAAGGACGATCTGGTCCTTCTGGAAGATGACCGTGTTAGCCGTTCCGAGGTCCATCGCGATTTCCTGTGTCAAGAATGAAAATGCCATATTTCTTTGCTTTCTTTTTCGGATTTACAAAATAGGCCGTAAAATTACAAAAAAACTCTCAAATATTCCCGATAAAAAAGCTTAATTTTGTCAAAGATTTTCAAAGGCTTATGGACAGGAAAAGATTTGTCGTCATTATGGCTGGCGGAAGCGGCCTCAGGATGGGTGCGGACAAACCCAAACAGTTCATCGAATTAGGCGGGAAGGCCATTCTCCAGAGAACCATGGAGGTGTTTCTTGAGGCATGTCCCGGAATAAAGGTGGTCACTGTGCTGCCGGAGGGTCATGTCGCATACTGGAAGAAATATTGCCTCGAGCACAACTTCATCTGTCCTCAGATTATCGTCAAGGGAGGCATAACCCGCTTTCATTCTGTAAGGAACGCCCTCGCAAAGGTTCCGGATGGAGCCTTGGTGGCGGTCCACGACGGCGTGCGGCCTCTTCTGTCGCCGGAACTTGTGCGGAATATGTTCGACAAGGCTGAAAACGTGGCCGGACTCATTCCTGTGGTGCCATGCGTTGACACGATGAAGATGCTTCAGACAGCCGACGGTGTGCTTGAACCAGTGCCGGGAGCCGTAGTTGACCGGTCGGTGCTCTATGGTGTGCAGACTCCGCAGATATTTCAATCTGAAATCCTCAAGGCCGCATACGGCCAGGCCTACGATACAGCGTTTACAGACGATGCTTCCGTAGTGGAACGGTATGGAAAAAACCTCTCCTACACGATGGGGGAGAGGCTCAATATAAAGATAACTACCCGGGACGACCTCAAGGTCGCCCGGGCGCTTCTCATGTCTGAGGACGATTAGTCTTTCTTGTTCTTCTTCCTGCTCTCCTTCACGCTTGCGGAGAAGCTGGTGTTCTGGTATTCCTTCACCCACACCTGACGCTCTATCGGCTGGTCGAGCGAGATCTGAGTCTCGGTCTGGAGCACGTATGGAATCTTCTGTATGGTGTTGAGGAGTACCTGCATAAGGTGGTCATGGTCAAAGCAGTAGAGCTTTATCAGGAGGGCATATCTGCCCGTTACGAAATGACACTCCACTATCTCTGAAATCCTTTTGAAGGCTTCGATCACCTCAGGGTACTTGTTGGCTTCTGAAAGGGATACACTCACGTATGCACATACATTCAGGCCGAGAGCCTGAGGCTTGACGAGCAGTCTCGAACCGGTGATGACGCCGTTGGCTTCAAGTCTCTTCACTCTCTGGTGGATGGCCGCACCCGACACATTGCATTCCCTTGCTATCTCAAGAAATGGCATTCTTGCGTTCTTGACAAGGAATGAGAGGATTTTCTGATCAATCTGATCGATCTGATAGTTTGCCATAGTCTGTTGATTTATAACGTTTCCGGCTGCTAATTTAATGACAAAATATCATTTGTCAAAAAATCACAGCCGGAAATTTACGAATCTTAACTTTATCTGCGCCTTTTCTTACGTCCTGTAGGTTCCGAATTGGCGATTATTTCCTTGCACTTATCTTCTGTAAGTCCATCGGCAGCGGTTCCCTTCGGAATCTTGTAATTGCTTCCCGCATGCTTGATGTAAGGGCCGTAGGCTCCGTTGATCACCTGTATGTCGCTGCCCTTGAACTCGGCTATGATTCCGCCGGTGTTCTTGTTGAGGCTGTCGGTGATTATCTTCACACAGGTGGCGAGATCCACCTTGAGAGGGTCTGTGCCTCGTGGAAGCGATACATTCTTGTCACCGTACTTGATGTATGGTCCGAAGCGTCCCTTGGTGCAGATGATGTCAATGCCTTCGTGCTGGCCCACTGTGCGCGGAAGCTCGAAAAGCTTGAGTGCCTCTTCGAGGGTGATGCTCTCGATGAGCTGTCCCGGAGCGAGGCTTGCATACTGCTTGGTGTCGCCGTCACCCTTCTGGATGTACGGGCCGTACTGGCCGAATCTCGCCACCAAAGGCTGTCCGTCCTTAGGGTCGTTTCCGAGTTCGCGGCTTACATGGCTGTACTCCTTGTTGCTCAGAGTCTCCTGTACCTTTCCGTGGAACGGACTGTAGAACTTTCCGATGAGATTGTTCCATACCATCTTTCCTTCCGCGATCTTGTCGAAGTCCTCCTCCACGTTGGCTGTGAATCCGTAATCGAGTACCTGAGGGAAGTTCTTCACGAGGAAGTCGGTCACTATCATTCCTATATCTTGAGGAAGAAGCTTCTTCTTCTCTGCTCCTACGGTCTCAGTCTTTGAGGACGACTTTATCACTCCGTTCCTGAGGGTGAGGTTGGTCACCTGATGCTTCTGTCCGGACTTGTCACCCTTTACCACATAGCCGCGGGCCTTTGTGAGAGTGGTGATTGTAGGAGCGTATGTCGAAGGTCGGCCGATGCCGAGTTCTTCGAGCTTCTTGATGAGAGTCGGCTCCGAATATCTCGCCGGAGCGCTCGTGAACTTGCATTCTGCTGTGATCCCTTTCTCGTACATCTTGTCGCCTACCTTCATCTCAGGAAGAATCACGGTCTCATCATCCTGCTGAGGCTCGTCGCTGCTCTCCATATAGACCTTGAGGAAACCGTCGAAAAGTACCTGGGTGGCCTGTACGTTGAACTTTTCCTCAAATCTGTCCGTACCTGCCTTGATGTCTGTCCTGAGCACCCGGGCGTCCGCCATCTGTGATGCCACCGTACGCTTCCAGATGAGGTCGTAGAGCTTCTGCTCCTGAGGCGTTCCTTCGATGGAGGTGTTATCTATATATGTAGGGCGGATGGCCTCATGGGCTTCCTGAGCTCCCTTCGTCTTGGTCCTGTACTGGCGTACCTTCGAATACTCTTCTCCGAAATTGTCGGAAATGAACTTCCTGGCCGTGTTGATAGCAAGGCCGGAAAGGTTTGTGGAGTCGGTACGCATGTAGGTGATGAGTCCGTGTTCGTAGAGTTTCTGGGCTATGCTCATTGTCTGGCTCACCGAGAGTCCGAGCTTGCGGGCTGCTTCCTGCTGGAGGGTAGATGTCGTGAAAGGTGCCGCAGGGGTGCGTGTGCCTTCCTTCTTGTCTATGCTGCAGATGATGAAGTCGGCTCCGATGCATTTTTCGAGGAATGCCTGTGCGCTCTGAAGATCAGTGAATTTCTTGTCGAGAGTGGCCTTGACAAGGGTCTTGTCAGGGGTCCCCTCTGGATGGAAGAGGGCTTCCACCCTATAGAAAGGTTCGCTGGTGAATGCGAGGATCTCCCTTTCGCGATCGACTATGAGACGGAGGGCCACAGACTGCACGCGGCCGGCTGAAAGCTTAGGCTGGATCTTCCTCCAGAGCACCGGTGAGAGTTCGAATCCCACGAGGCGGTCGAGGACTCGGCGGGCCTGCTGGGCGTTGACAAGGTTCATGTCTATCTCGCGCGGATTCTCTATCGCATTGAGAATGGCAGGCTTTGTAATCTCGTGAAATACAATGCGTTTTGTGTTTTCTGGCTTGAGACCGAGGGTCTCGAAAAGATGCCATGATATAGCCTCTCCCTCACGGTCCTCATCGGATGCAAGCCACACTGTCTGTGCCTCTTTCGCCGCTTTCTTGAGCTCGGCCACTACCTTCTTCTTGTCGGCCGGTATCACATATTCAGGCATGAAGCCCTTCTCTATATCTATACTCAGTTCGCTTTCGTTCAGGTCACGGATGTGGCCGAAGCTGGATTTGACCATATAGTCTTTTCCGAGAAATTTCTGGATTGTGCCGGCTTTTGCCGGAGACTCCACTATCACAAGATTGCTTTCCTTCATACACACAAGTTTATTTACTGTCGGCCGGAGGCCTCAAAATGCCTTCTTTCACAAAAGAATGTGCAAAGTAAGCCACAAATCGGGCAATTTTCCAAATTTTGTTGCTATTTTTGTCACTTTGTTCCGACCTTACCTAAAGGTAAAAATTTTTTGACAGACATATATAAATAGGTAAAATGACAGAAAAGACACGAAAAAGGATAGTACGGTGGTTCTGGATACTCTTCAGTATTCCGGTGGTCATGGTCATTCTGATGATCGGATTAGTGTGGGCCTTCGCCGATATACCTTCATTTGAAGAACTCGAGAATCCTGACAGCAAGCTCGCCACTCAGGTGATAGCCGAGGACGGCGAGATACTCACCACCTTCCATATCGAGAACAGGTCGTACGTGACATACGATGAACTTTCTCCTAACCTCGTCCATGCAGCCGTGGCTACTGAGGACGTGCGTTTCTACAATCATTCCGGCATCGACTTCAAGAGTCTCGGACGAGTGATCTTCAAGACCCTTCTCGGAGGCGATTCAAGCCAGGGAGGAGGAAGTACGATCACCCAGCAGCTCGCAAAGACCCTCTACCCTCGTGAGGACGTGAGCAGCCGCATACCGGGCGGGTCTATGGTCAAGATGGTGTGGATAAAGCTCAAGGAGTGGATCACTGCAGTCAAGCTCGAGCGCAACTATACGAAGGACGAGATCATAACAATGTATATGAATCAGGTCTTTTTCGGCAGCAATGCCTATGGTATCAAGGCGGCCGCACAGACCTTCTTCAGCAAGACGCCTGCCGAACTCACGGTCGAAGAGGCGGCGACCTTAGTCGGAATGGTCAACAAGCCTACCCGCTATAATCCGGTCCTCAATCCTGACAAGTCGCTGACGCGCAGGAACTTCGTCATATCGCAGATGGAGAAGGCCGGTTTCTTGAGCAAGGATGACCGCGATTCTCTCCAGCTCGTGCCTATCACTCTGAATTATCAGATCCAGGACCATAATGCCGGCCTCGCCCCATATTTCAGGGACATGCTCCGCCGTACCATGAACGCTAAGGAACCGAAGCGCTCTTCGTACGCCCAGTATGAGGACTATGTGGTGGATTCCCTTCTCTGGGCCGACGACCAGTTCTACGGCTGGCTTAACAAGAATACCAAGGCCGACGGTTCGAAATATAATCTCGACAAGGACGGACTCCGCATATATACCACCATCAACTACAAGATGCAGAAATATGCTGAAGAAGCTGTGTCGGAGCATCTCGGAAAGGATCTGCAGAACAGTTTCTGGCGTGACCTGAGGTGGAAGAAGCAGAAGCCGTTCTCCGACGATGTGGATCCAGAAATAGTGGATCAGCTCATGGCCCAGGCCAGAAGATGGAGCGACCGCTACCGCATAATGAAGAGCAGGGGGGCCTCTGAGGCAGAAATCCGCAAGAGCTTCGACGAAAAGACGGAGATGAGGGTGTTCTCATGGAAGGGCAAAGGCTATATCGACACGGTGATGACCCCTAACGATTCAATCCGTTACTACAAGTCCCACCTTCGGGCGGCCTTCATGGCCATAGAGCCTGATACAGGACATATAAAGGCATACGTCGGCGGTCCGAACTACCGCTATTTCAAATATGACAATGTGCGTCAGGGCAAGCGTCAGGTGGGATCGACCATCAAGCCTTTCCTCTATACCCTTGCGATGCAGGAAGGCATGAGCCCTTGCGACAAGGTGGTGAATGTGCCGCAGACCTTCCTTGTACAGGATACCACATGGACCCCTAAGAGTACCGACCGCGATGAATGGATCGGCCAGACCGTGACGCTCAAATGGGGATTGACGAAGAGTTCGAACAACATCTCCGCATACCTGATGAAACAGTACGGCCCTCATGCGATGGCCGACATGATGCGTAAGATGGGCGTCGGAAGTTATCTGGACGAGACCTATTCACTTTGCGTGGGATCGGCCGACCTGAATGTATATGAAATGGTTTCGGCATATAACACATTCCCGTCGAAGGGTGTGTTCGTGTCGCCGATCTTCGTGACAAGGATCGAGGACAGCAACGGCAATGTGCTCGGCGAGTTCAACAACACCAAGCGTGAGGCCGTGAGCGAATACACAGCCTTCCTGATGGCCAACCTCATGCAGGGTGTGGTCAACAGCGGTACCGGTGTAAGGCTCCGTGCGAAATACGGGCTCAAGGGTGAGATTGCCGGCAAGACCGGTACAACAAACGACCAGTCCGACGGATGGTTCATAGGATATACCCCATCTCTTACTGCAGGCGTATGGGTGGGTGCCGAAGACCGTCAGGTGCATTTCGAATCACTGTCTCTCGGCGGCGGATCCAACATGGCTCTTCCGATATGGGGACTTTTCATGCAGAAGGTGCTTGCGGACGGAACTCTCGGTGTCTATGAGACTGACCGTTTCATCGCTCCTCCGGGCATAAGCCTCAATCTTGACTGTGACGGAAGCGACGCCGATGCCGTCATGAAGGCAGAAGAAGATGATTCTTATTTCTTTGAATAGCCTCTGTCATTATTTCGCTGAAGCTCAAGCGCAAAGCCGATTACGTACGGAGGTCGAAGTTGAGAAATTCATAAAATGATGAAGTACAATAAAATAGCAGTAATATACGGCAGCGACTCCTCTGAATGGGAAATTTCCTGCCGAAGCGGTGAATTCACCGCATCCCGTATCGACGGGTCTCGATACGATGTCTATGAAATATTTGCCCGTTTCGGCAGCTGGACCCTTGTGGCATACAGGAAGAAGAACTCGATGAGGATAGTGCTTCCGGAAAATGAGCGGCCTCAGATCGACAAGACAGACTTCTCTGTCACAGTGGCTGGAGGGAAAGTGAAGTTCGACTATGCCTATATAATGCAGCATGGCACACCAGGCGAGAACGGCCTCATGCAGGGCTATCTCGAGATGCTGGGAGTGCCGCACAGCGGATGCAGCTCATTCGTTGCGGCCATCACCTTCGACAAATTCTCATGCAAGAGCTATCTCAAGGATGTTGATTATGTGAAATGTGCGGACGATATATTCATCCGCAAGGGTGAGTCGCTCGAGGGCATGGCCCGCAAGGCGGTCGGCAGGCTCGGACTTCCGATGTTCGTCAAGCCTACAGACGGAGGCAGCAGCTTCGGTGTGACGAAGGTCAAGACGGAGAAGGATTTCGACAAGGCTGTGGAATATGCCTTTGCCGAGGGCAACATGCTGATTGCCGAGGCAGCAGTCGTTGGCCGGGAACTGACATGTGCAGTATATTATGATGGGAAGGATTATGTGGCCCTGCCTGTAATCGAAATCATTTCCGATAACGAGTTCTTCGACTATGAGGCGAAGTACAACGGCCATAGCCGTGAGGTATGTCCGGCAGAGATTCCCGATGTGCTCAGGGATGAGATCCAGGAGGTTTCCAAGAAGATATATGCTCATCTCGGATGCAGCGGTCTCGTGCGTGTTGACTATATCAGCGCCGAGGACGGCCTCTATTTCCTTGAGGTGAACACTATTCCGGGAATGACGGCAGCATCCCTCGTCCCTCAGATGGTGCGTGCTGCTGGAATGGACATGACCGACTTCCTCACTACCGTCATAGAGAACTGACGTCTGCCATTCTTTCGCAATCGCTTCAGTGGCTTTCAGCCGATAGGCAGGTAGAGTCGAAATCTGTATGAAATGAAACTGACTGAATTGATAAAACAGGGAACAAGGACCATCTCCCGTCTCTACCCCGAAAGGGAAGCCCGGGAGATGGTTCTCGCATATCTCTGCCATACCCTGAGCATCAGCCGGCATACTCATATCCTCGAGCCTGTGACCGAGGTCCCGGATGAAGCCGTGTCAGTTTCAGAATCGGCTTTCGCCCGCATGGCCGCGGGTGAACCCCTGCAGTATGTGACCGGCCGGACGTCATTTTATGGCCGTGACTTCCGTGTGACGCCTTCCGTCCTCATACCCCGCCCTGAAACCGAACTTCTATGCCGTCTGGCACTGGAATCTCCTGTTTGCCGAAGGGCTGTGTCTGCTGCAGGATGTCCAGACGTTTCTCTTCATATCTTAGACCTGTGTACAGGTTCCGGCTGCATTGCATGGACAATGGCGTTGGAAATTCCTGACGCGGAAGTGACTGCGGTTGATATATCGGAAGATGCGCTGAGCGTTGCCTTGGGCCAGGATTTCCGTGAAGAAATGCTTGTTACCGGAGCTGAAGCCCCGACCTTCATCAAAGCCGATGTGCTTCATGATCCTTTGTCAGGCACAGTCATGTCTGTCACGACAGGCAAGGAGGCTTCAGTCATGCCCGGAGCATACATGACATTTCCCGCATCAGGATACGACCTCATTCTAAGCAACCCTCCTTACGTGATGGACAAGGAAAAGGCCCTCATGCGCCCCAATGTCCTCGACCACGAACCACATCTCGCCCTCTTCGTCCCCGATGAGGACCCTCTGATTTTCTATCGCGCCATAGCCACGCATGCTGCCCTCCTTCTTTCTGAAGGCGGCATGTGCATAGTAGAGATAAACGAAGCTCTCGGCCCTGAAACCGCCGCCCTCTTCCGCTCAGCCGGCCTTTCCGAAGTACGTATCGAGCCGGATCTCTGCGAACGTCCGCGCTACGTCGTCGCCCGCCGATAGCCTCAGAAACTGTTTAAATTTTTCTCCGAAAAATCATTAATTGTTGAAACT
>CAYXMV010000027.1:0-19100 GCA_964466235.1 uncultured Muribaculaceae bacterium
CCTCACCATGCTGATGGCAGTCAGTCTATGCCAGATCAGAAGGACCGATGTCATGACCATGATCATAATACTGATAATAGTGAATTTCGGAGGATTCTATCTCAGCAGATGGATAGGACGATTCCTCCACACATTCATTGCCAACACATATATACGGGGAGGAACAGCCGTTTTCTCGACAACCATTCTCACCGGCCTTATAGTATTGGGCATAGCATCGGGAAGAAAGAGATGGGGCAATCCCAGGAATAGAAAGGAATTCAGCATATATTGGCTTCTGCTCGTATTTACGGTCATCATAGTAGTAAGGCTGGCCCTGATACTCATTACCGACAAGGAACTGTATCAGGGAAACATAACCCTCAACGTGATAATCGACTATACGTTCTGCGGAGTAGCCTTGCTATATATAGCACTCAACTCGATAAAGGAAAGCATAGCTGCTCAGAAGGCTAAAGAGGAATCCATAATCACACAATACAGCTATATACGTCTGCAGCAGCAGATGAAACCGCATTTCATGTTCAACAACCTGAACATACTCAACAGTCTCGTATGTGAAAACCGCAACTCGGAAGCGTCGTCCTTCATATACCGTCTCGCAAACCTATACAGGTACATGATAGAAAATGAAGATGAGCGCCTGGTTCCCCTCCGCGAGGAGCTTGATTTCGTGAATGAATATATCGCCCTCATGAAAGTGAGATTCGAATCATCATTCAACGTGACTACGGATATGGACGAAAGCATAATGAACAGCCTTGTCGTTCCATGCTCTATACAGATGCTGATAGAGAACGCAATCAAGCATAACGGAGGTACAGACAGGACTCCATTGACAATACAGATTTATAACACTTCGACCCACATCATTGTCCGGAACAACAGGCTGGAGAAGAATTCATGCGATTCCTCGACGCGTTTCGGTCTCAAATACATCAGAAAGATGTACAGCGACATCTGTTCAAAAGAAGTAATCGTGCGCTCCGACGAAAAGGAATTTTTAGTAAAATTGCCGATATTAATAAACTGAAGAATATGAAGGCATTGATTGTTGAAGACGAGAGAATCGCGCAGCTTGCTCTGAGAAGGCTGCTTGAAGAAATATTCATTGACATGGAGATAGTAGGGACCACACGGACCGTAAAGGAGACCGTAGAGTTTCTACAATCAGGTGAAATTCCCCCCCCCGACCTGATTTTCATGGATGTCGAGCTTCTCGACGGAAATTGCTTCGACATTTTCAGAAAGGTCCACATCACCTCCAATGTGATTCTGACCACGGCGTATAACAAATATGCAGTAGAGGCATTCAAGGTCGGCTGCATCGACTATCTGCTCAAACCCATCAACCCGCAGGCTCTCTGCCGCTCGGTGGAGAGGTGCAGGAAGAATCTCAACATTGTGGATTCCATGATGCTTATTACCGCCTTCAAGCAGTTCACCGCAAACAAGCCGACAGACAGTATGGAAGAAGGAATAAAACATAGGTTTCTGATCAGGGCAGGCGAAAATTTCGTCTTAGTTCTGACGAAAGACATCGCTTACCTATATAGTGAAGACAACACTACGTTCATCGTCACCAAGCGAGGAGACCGCTATATGATAAACCTCTCACTGGATGTCATCTACACACAGCTTGATCATTATGAGTTCTTCCGGATTTCAAGAGTCGCAATCATATCCCTCTCGGAAATCAGGGAAGTGATGAAGATCAAGGGAGGAAGGCTGAAGATAGCCACGGACTTCGAACCAAAATGTGACATGACGGTATCCCGCTCGAGAGTAGAGGCCTTCCTTGCATGGCTTGCATGACAATATACAAAAAACCAACACATATTATGAAAAATTTTATCACTTTCATTGCACTCGCATTATGCTGCATGGCGGCAAATGCCACCGACATCCAGCGTGTCGATCCTCCATTCTGGTACGCAGGAATGAAGAATACTGAACTTCAGGTGATGTTCTATGGAGAGAACATAGCCGAATCATCTTTCTCATTAGAGAAATATGAGGGAGTAAGCGTCAAGGAGGTATGCAAGGTAGAAAACCCCAACTATCTCTTCGTTTATCTTGATGTCAGCGCAAAGGCTCAGCCGGGCACACTCAACTTCTCCTTCAAGGAAGGAAAGAAGGTGACTGTGCATCCGTTCGAGCTCAGAGCAAGGAACAGGAAGCCGGGAGCGATGGGATTCACTCCGAAGGATGTGCTCTATCTCATCATGCCTGACCGTTTCGCAAACGGTAATCCTGACAATGACAATCTCGACGGATACATCGCCAACCGTCAGGGAGGCGGACGGCACGGCGGCGACTTCCAGGGAATCATGGAGCATCTCGACTACATTGACGATCTCGGAGTGACTGCCGTATGGCTCAATCCTGTCCAGTACAACAAGGGAAATGCATCACACGGTTATTCGATCTCAGATTATTACCTCGTGGAGCCTCGTCTCGGCTCGAATGAAGAGTATTGCCAGATGATCGACGCTGCGCATGAGAAAGGCATCAAGGTCGTTATGGACATGATATTCAACCACAGCGGAAGTTCGCACTGGTGGATTACAGACGTCCCTACCTCAGACTGGTTCAATCAGAATGACCATGCCGTAAAGACCGGTGAAAGGATGCGTGAAGCCGAGGCCAACCGCGGGAGACAGCAGCAACAGCAGCAGAGGCAGTTCACCGGAGGATTCCGCAGACAGCAGATGCAGATGCCTGCAACAGTAGCGGAATTCGAGGCTCTTCCTCAGGAGCAGAAGGATGCCCTCATCAGAATGAACAGCATCGACGAGGAAGCTTTGGTGACTACGACGCACTACAAATGGACACTCCTCGATCCTCATGCTCCTCAGACAGAAAAGGACATCCTCGTGGAAGGATGGTTCTCAGGCGGAATGCCGGACCTCAATCAGAAGAACCGTCATCTTGCAACATATCTCATCCAGAACAGCATCTGGTGGATAGAGTATTCACGCATCGACGGCATCAGGATGGATACCTATCCGTATGCGGACTACGACATGATGGCAAGATGGTGCAAGGAAATCAATGACGAGTATCCTGACTTCAACATCGTAGGCGAAGGATGGTATCCGCGCAACTCGGCAGCCGGCTGGTGGCAGGGCGGTTCCGACGTCAACGACGCCGATTCCAAGCTCAAGACCGTAATGGACTTCGACCTCACATTCACCACACAGAACGAAATACTCAAGGAAAGCAACACAAGCGAAGGTTCCGAGGCAGGACTCTTCAAGATGTACGAGTGCGTGACACAGGACTTCCTCATCCCTGACCCGGATTATGTACTCACATTCCTTGACAACCATGACATCGCAAGATTCATGAAACCTGGAGACCCTATATGGAAGTTCAAGCAGGGACTCGCCTTCCTTCTCACCACAAGAGGAATCCCGCAGATATATTATGGAACTGAAATCATGATGGGCGTAGAAGGAAACGACATGATGCGCGCAGACTTCCCTGGAGGATGGGCTGAGGACGAGAAGTCGGCCTTCACTGCAGAAGGAAGGACTCCTGAGCAGAACGAGAGCTGGAACTTCGCAAGTACCCTCCTCAACTGGAGAAGGACATCGAAGCCTGTCACCGAAGGCAAGCTGATCCACTATACTCCGGACAACAGGACAAAGTGCTATGTCTATGCGCGTCAGCACGGTGATGAGACCGTCCTCGTCATCCTCAACGGAAGCGACACGATGAGACTCGTTGACATGGCCAGATTCTCAGAGGTCGTCGGAGACAACACTACGGGCAAGGATGTGGTGACGGGAGAGACCGTCGATCTCACATCGCTTGTAAAGATGGAGCCGAGAGGCGTTTATGTACTTGAATTAAGTAAATGACCGATATGAAAAACTTCAGATTATCATTAGTCGCGGCCATCCTTCTGTCCTTTGCGGGACAGAGGGCTGAGGCCGCTGAAATCCAGCATCTTGACCCTCCTTGCTGGTGGGTCGGGATGAAGAACACGGAACTCCAGATCATGGTTCACGGGCCGGCCATCTCGAACTCTTCCGTCGAGATCAGGTATCCGGGAGTCACTGTCAAGGAAGTCATAAAGACTGAAAACCCTAATTATCTCTTCATCTATCTGGACATCGCTCCCGAGACCAAGCCGGGAAAGATGGACATAGTATTCAAGGAAGGCAGAGAAAAGACAGTCCACGAGTATGAGCTTCTCCCGAGAAGCACGAAGGAAGGAGCGCAAGGCTTCACTTCTGCGGACGTCCTCTACCTGATCACACCTGACAGATTCGCCAACGGAGACCCTTCAAACGATGCCATCGGAGGAGCCAGGGTAAGCCGAGAGAGATCCGGCGCGAGACACGGAGGCGACATAAAGGGTGTCACCGACAATCTTGCCTACATCAAAGACCTCGGAGTTACTGCTATCTGGCTCAACCCTGTCCAGGAGAACAACGCCAACACATACCATGGCTACGCCATCACGGACTTCTACAATGTCGATCCACGTTTCGGTACTATGGAGGAATACATAGAGATGATCGACAAGGCTCATGAAAACGGCATGAAGGTGGTCATGGACATGATATTCAACCATTGCGGAAGCTCACACTGGTGGATGAAGGATCTCCCGACAGGAGACTGGCTCAACTTCGACAACACATTCGTGCCTACAAGCCATCAGAAATGGACTCAGGTTGACCCTCATGCGGCACCTTCAGAGAAGAAGCTCTTCACAGACGGATGGTTCAACAGAGGCATGCCTGACCTCAACCAGAGAAACCCTCTCGTCAGGGACTATCTCATCCAGACCTCTACATGGTGGATCGAATATGCGAGAATCGACGGAATCCGTCAGGACACACATCCTTATATGGATGCGGAATTCGCATCGCTCTGGTGCAAGGCCACATTAGATGAATATCCTCAGTTCAACATCACAGGCGAGACATGGTATCCTGTGGGAAGCGGTTTCCCTGCATGGTGGCAGAAGGATTCGCCGTTCAGCCCTATCAACAGCAACCTCACATCCGTGATGGACTTCAACCTCGCTTTCATCGTCCCTACAGCATTCGTTGACACCAACGTACCTGACGACGGAAAGGCTCAGGGCCTGTTCAACATCTATGTATCGATGGCAAACGACTTCCTCTATACAGACCCTTCCAGCGTTCTCATCTTCCTTGACAACCACGATCTCGGAAGATTCTCGACAGTTGACGACAAGGACCTCAACAAATACAGGCAGGGAGTGGCATTCATTCTCACCACAAGAGGCATCCCGCAGATCTATTACGGTACCGAACTTCTCTTTACCGGTTCGAAACAGCAGGGTGACGGCGTCATCCGCAAGGACATGCCGGGAGGATGGGAAGGAGACGAAAGGTCTGTATTCACAGCCGAAGGCAGAACAGCAGAAGAAAATGAAGCATGGAACTATATGAGCCGCATCCTCAACTGGAGAAAGACTTCAAAGGCCGTGACGGAAGGCTCGATGATCCAGTACGCACCTCTGCACGACCACGGAGACTGCTATGTCTATGCACGCATCAAGGATGATGAAACCGTTCTCGTAGTGCTCAACGGCTCGGACAAGGATGCTGCTATCAGCATGTCGAGATACAGCGACGTGATGAAGGACTTCACAAAGGGAACGGATGTGATCACAGGATCCACTCTCGACCTGACGGGCACTCTCGATGTCCCTGCAAGAGGTACATATATCTTCGATCTTAAGAAATAAAGACGTATGAAAAGACCATCTATAATATTATCTGTTGCAGCGCTGGCACTTTACGGATGTGCCCAGGCGCCTCAGACACCTACGGTACAGAACGTACCGGCACCGGAATATGCGCAGTTCTCTGAAGGACTGATAGACGACATCACTCCGGAAGGCTGGCTCAAGGAAATCCTCATACGACAGCAGGAAGGCCTGACAGGCCATCCTGAAGCCATGGCATATCCTTACGACTCATGCCTCTGGGCAGGAGAACTCGAAAGAGATTCGGAATCACGTGGAGCAGACTGGTGGAGATTCGAGCAGACAGCATATTATCTCGACGGCCTGACAAGGCTCGGCTACCTTCTTGATGACGAGAGATTCCTGCAGATATGGCAGGAAAACATAGACTATGTGCTTGCAAACCCTCTTCCTCCAAAGAAGGGTGTCGATATAGAGACTCAGAAGAAGATGGAGCAGGAGCGCAGAGGGCCTCGAAGGGACTTCAACGCCCAGATTTCGGCTGACCCACGCCTTCGCCAGAGAATGGCTGCTCAGCAGGCACGCCGCGAGAAGCAGATGAGGATCAATGCTGCAGACCGTCCAGAAGGCCGTCTCGGACCTGAGACAAGCTCTATGGCATGGCCTTTCGCAGTGTTCTTCAGAGCGGTGCAGGCATACTATGAAGTGACCGGAGACCCTCGCATTCCTGAGGCTCTCGAGAAGAATTATCTGTCATACACCGTTGAAGAACTCGGCATGGACCGCTTCGTCGTGAATATCGAAGGTATCCTCTGGACATATTCGATAACGAAGAACCCTGCCCTCCTCGACCTCGCCGTCAAGGCATGGGACGAGGACGCGTCAAACCTCACTCAGGAGACCTGCCTCGACGATTCTGAATTCCACATGCACGGGGTGACCATGAACGAGCTCATGAAGCTTCCTATGATACTCTATGCCCACACGGGCAGACCGGAATATCTTCAGGCTGCCCTCAAGGCGGACCACAAGATGGAGACTCCGAACATGCTGATAGACGGAATCAACTCCAGCACTGAGGCTCTTGCAGGCAACGACCCTCTCGCAAGCCACGAGACCTGCGACATTTCGGACTATACATGGACCATGGGATACTACCTCATGACGACAGGTGATGCCCAGTGGGCGGACAGGATAGAGAAAGGCATATTCAACGGAGGACTCGGAGCCATAACCAAGGACTTCCGCTCCATGCAGTACTTCTCATGTCCTAACCAGTTCATAGCGACAGGCAACTCAAACCACAACGGCTTCAAGCACGGCCTCACATGGATGGCATACCGCCCTATCCACGAAACCGAGTGCTGTATCGGAAATCTCCACAGATACATGCCTAACTATGTGGCGAGAATGTGGCTCAAGGACAGGAAGGGACATCCGGTTGCGGCTCTTTACGGACCTTCTTCAGTAGTATATGACCTCGGAGAGGGAGCCACCGTGAAGATCGAGGAAATCACAGAGTATCCGTTCGAGGAACAGATAAAGTTCAGATTCACATTCTACAAGGATGGCAAGAAGTCGAAAGAGGCTCACAAGATGGACTTCACATACAGGATTCCGGGCTGGTGTCAGGCTGCAGAATCAGGCTTCCGCACAGAAAGCAAAGAATGGAAGAGCGGTGAGGAGTTCACAGTCAGACTCCCTATGGAGGTCGAGGTCGTTGATAATCCTGTTGACGGAAAGTGCATCCAGAGAGGACCGATCGTATATTCTTATGCAATCCCTGCCAACTGGGTTGAAGATACCAAGATATACGACAACCTCGCAGGAAAAGTATCTGCAAACCCTGAGTTCAAGAGCTGGGAGCTTACCCCTGCAGGCAAGTGGAACTATGCTCTTGTTGACAACATGCTCGAAGGCCTCGAGGTGGAGACCACCGGCAGCAAGGGATTCCCGTTCGACCTCAATTCAGTACCTGTGAAGATAAAGGTGCCTGTGAAGGGCGTCAAGGACTGGACTCTTGTGGACAACAGGTTCACGCCTCCTCTTCCAGAGACAGTGACGGCGGAAAGCGAGAAGGTGGAATACATCGAGCTTGTACCTTACGGAAGCACCACTCTCAGACTCACTACATTCCCTGTAATCGAAGAGTAATATCAGATGAAACACACTTACAGATTCCTTTTTCTGGCGCTCACCATGGTATTCATGGTGGGCACCATCACCCCCTCACAAGCAAAGAGGGTAAAGGGAGAGCCGAAAGCTAAATATGTATTCTACATGATAGGCGACGGCATGGGCATCAATGAGGTGACCGGAACGGAACTGTACAATCAGGCTACAGGGAAAGGACCGGCACAGATCAATTTCATGCACTTCCCTGTCAGGACTCTCGTGAATACATTCTCGGCTTCTTCTCTCGTGACTGACTCGGCGGCAGGAGGCACAGCCCTTTCCACCGGAACAAGGACATACAACGGTGCAATAGGACTTGACTCCGACCGCGACACCCTTGCGACACTTGCAGAATGGGCAAAGACATCCGGTGCAGGTGTGGGTATAGCAACCAGCGTCGGTATAAATCATGCCACTCCGGCAGCATTCTATGCCCACGTGGCAGACAGGAACAGCTATGACGCTATCTCACGCCAGCTCATAAATTCCGATATAGACTTTGCTGCGGGAGCAGGTTTCCTTACCGAAAGAAGGACGGGCCTCGATGCCACATTCTATGAACAGGAGGCAAGAGGAGAAGGCATAAAGGTCTTTTACGGAGCAGAAGAGTTCGGCAAGGTATCAGCAGGCCATAAGCGTGTGATCTGCCTCGGAGGAAAGAATATGGGTGAACTTCCGTTTGCCGTTGACCGCAAGGAAACGGACACGGCACTCAAGGACTTCGTGAGCACCGGAATCGGCTACCTTTACGAAAGATTCGCTGAAGAAGGTTTCCTTTTCATGATAGAAGGAGGAAAGATCGACTACGCAGGTCATAATGACGATGCCGTATCATGCTTCAATGAAGTAAATGACTTTGCAGCGGCAATGGACGTGGTGCTCGAGTTCTATAATCAGCATCCTGATGAGACACTCATCATCGTCACGGCAGACCACGAGACAGGAGGACTCATGCTCGGAGCCGGCGAATATGAGATGAAGCCTGAACTGCTTGCGGTACAGACAGTTTCCGAAAACGAACTTACATCTAAGTTCCGCACGGCATTCATGCCTCCGGATCCACAGCAGCGCAGAGGCATGGGCGGCGGCCAGGGAGGCCCTCAGAGGATGTTCCAACAGCAGCAGACGCAATATAACCCACCTACATGGGATGCAGTAAAGGACTTTCTGAAAGCCAACCTCGGATTGTGGGACTCTGTTCCGGTTGACAAGAGGACAGAACAGAGATTCTTCGAGACCTATCAGTCAACATTCGGAGCAAAAGAGGGTGAGAATGACATCAGGAGTCTCTATTCAGTCAATACAAGACTCGTATCAGATGCTGTCCTTTACCTGAATGCTGCAGCAGGCTATCAGTGGGCGCATGGCTCCCACAGCGGCTCCCCTGTCGGACTCTATGTGAACGGAGTACGTGCAGCTGAGTTCAACACATGCACAGAGAACATCGATATACCGTTGCTCATCGCACGCATAGCAGGATATGTCACCAAATAAACATAGAATCATGAAATTCAACAGAATCATTATAGTGCTCCTTGCAGGCCTTATGGGCTTTTCCGGCACAGCATACGCTGACAACGATCCGGTTGCAGATCCAAAGGCGCAGGTCATCGCAGGAAATGCAAGGTTTACAGTACTGACAGACAGACTTATAAGAATGGAGTGGTCCGAGAACGGAAAGTTCGAGGACAACGCGACGCTTGCAATCGTCAACAGGAACCTCCCCGTTCCTGCCTTCACGACAAGCAGGACAGGCGAAGGAGTACAGATCAGGACCGGAGCCGTGACACTGGATTATGCCGGAAACGGTAAATTCACTCAGGACAATCTTTCAGTTTCGTTCAAGCTCAACGGCAAGACCGTGACCTGGAACCCCGGCATGGAAGACACAGGCAATCTCATGGGAACAGCCCGCACACTTGACGGATGCATGGGACCCGAGAAGATCAACAACAACGACCCTATGGAACTCGGAATCGTGTCACGCGACGGATGGGCTATCGTTGACGAAAGCCAGCGCCACATCTTCGTGAAGGACGACTCGGACTGGGGAGAGTGGGTTCAGGAGCGCCCTGAAGGTGATGTGCAGGATCTCTATATCTTCGCATACGGACACGACTATACGGATGCTCTCGCAGACTTCACCAAGGTTGCAGGCAAGATTCCTCTTCCTCCTAAATATGTGTTCGGATACTGGTGGAGCCGCTACAAGGCGTACTCGGCTGACGAACTCATCGCACTCGGCAAGGAATTCCGCAACAGGAACATCCCTATGGACGTGATGATCATCGATATGGACTGGCATGAGACTTGGCAGAGCAGCGCGCGCAGACAGCGCAGAGACGAGTTCGGTCAGAGCGTAGGATGGACAGGATACTCATGGAACAGGGACCTGTTCCCGGATACCAAGGGATTCCTCAACGAACTTCACGACATGGGATTCAAGACATCCCTCAACCTCCATCCTGCATCAGGAATCGGTGTCAGGGAAGACAGTTATGAGGACTTTGTCGCAGACTATCTCTCGAGGACAGACGACTACGACGGTCCGGAAGGATATATTTACAAAGGCGGTGAGAAGATCACGGAGACAATGACCGGTGTCAAGGGCTACCGCGCAAACGTTCCTTTCAGAATGTCACAGCAGGAGTGGGCGGACGCATATTTCAACTCCGTAATCCACCCTCTGGAGGCCGAAGGAATCGACTTCTGGTGGCTTGACTGGCAGCAGTGGAAGCTCAGCAAGTATGTTGACAACCTCAGCAATACATTCTGGCTCAACTACACATTCTTCAACGACAAGGTAAGACGCAACCGCGACAAGGCCGCTGAAGATAGCGAAAGGCCTATGACATACCACCGCTGGGGAGGACTCGGAAGCCACCGCTACCAGCTCGGATTCTCGGGTGACACCAACATCCTTTGGGAAGTTCTCGGCTATCTGCCTTACTTCACCGCTACGGCATCGAACGTCGGCTACGGATATTGGGGCCACGACCTCGGCGGCCACATGCAGAGGGGTCAAATCCCTACAGATCCGGAACTCTATACAAGATGGCTTCAGTATGGTGTATTCTCTCCTCTTTTCAAGACGCATTGTACAAGTTCGGAGATTATCGAGAGGCGTATCTGGGTATTTGACGACCATTACGAATATATGAAGGACGCATTCGAACTCCGTTATGCCCTCACACCATATATCTATGACGCAGCAAGACAGACATACGACACAGGTGTTTCACTCTGCCGTCCGATGTACTACTCTCATCCTGAGAGCAATGAAGCCTATGAATACAAGGAGCAGTATATGTTCGGAGACAACATCCTCGTAGCTACAGTGTGCCAGCCGACTGACACGCTCACAGGAGTCGCCAAGCGAGATGTATGGTTCCCTGCTGGAAACGACTGGTATGACATGGCTCACAGGCAGATGATCAAGGGCGGAAGCAAAAAGACCCTTGAATACAGCATAGCTGAAAACTGCTGGTTCGTGAAGGCCGGCGCCATCCTTCCGCTTGCACATGAAGGTATCCAGAACCTCCAGGACAAGACCAATGCCCTCCGCATCTATGTCGCTCCTGGTAAGGGAAAGAGCACATACAGGCATTATGAGGATGACGGCGTGAGCCAGGCATACGAGACAGCATACGCTACTACGGAGATTACAAAGAACGCTACTTCATCGACATGCACAGTGTCTGTCGGAGCTCGTAAGGGTACATACAAGGGCATGGATCCTCAGAGAGACCTTACAATCGTGCTCGGAGGCCTCGACAGGAAGCCTGCATCTGCAAAGATGGGAGCGGAGAATCTCGAGGTGACCTATGACTCTCAGACAAAGGAGGCAAGCGTGAAGCTTCCTGTCCTTAATGCCGATTCACCGGTTTCTATCGTAATCAAATACTAAGAAACTATGAAAAAGATATTATACTCAGCGATTTTGCTGGTAGCAGCTGCATGCGCAGGGCCGAAATTCGACCCTGCCTCGGTTGCAGACGCAAATGAAAGCCAGGTGGCTCATGTGGAGCCTCTGTCCTGGTGGACCGGAATGAAGACCCCGCTCCAGCTGCTTATCAACGGAAATGACATCTCGGCATACGATGTGACCATCGAAGGAGGCAAGGGTGTGAAAGTTACTGAGATCCACAAGGCGGACAGCCCTGATTATGTGTTCGTTGATGTGGAAGTAAGCTCAAATGCCGCTGCCGGTACATATTATATAGTATTCACAAAAGACGGACAGTCGTTCAAGTATCCGTATCAGATCGAAGAGCGCGTAAAGGGCTCTGCAGACAGGGAGAGCTTCACGACCGCTGACATGATCTATCTCATCATGCCTGACCGCTTCGCGAACGGAGACCCTTCAAACGACTCGACTGACGATACAGCCGAGAAGGCCAACAGAAGCAGCCTCGGAGGACGTCATGGCGGCGACATCCAGGGAGTGATCGACCATCTTGACTATATCTCGAAACTCGGTGCCACTGCAATCTGGGCCACCCCGTTCCTCCTCGACAACGCGAGAAGAGGTTCATATCACGGCTACGCGGCGGCGGACTACTACAAGATCGACCCTCGTTTCGGTACCAACGAACTCTACAAGGAATATGTGGAGAAGGCACATGAGAAAGGCATCAAGATAATTATGGACATCGTCACCAACCACTGCGGCAGCGAGCACTGGTGGATGAAGGACCTTCCTTTTGAAGACTGGGTACACCAGTTCCCTACCTATACCGGAACAAACGGCAAGTTCTCAACTCACATGGACCCTAACGCATCAAAGAGGGACCTGAACTTCCACGAAAGCGGATGGTTCTCCCGCGCGATGCCGGACATGAACCTCAACAACCCTTACATGCTGAAGTATTTCCAGCAGTGGGGCATCTGGTGGATTGAATATTCAGGCCTCGACGGTTTCCGCGTTGACACATATCCATACAACGAGAAGCAGCCTATGGCAGAGTGGTGCGCGGCCATCACCAATGAGTATCCTAAATTCAACATCGTGGGAGAATGCTGGACAGGCAACATCCCTCAGCTCGCATACTGGCAGGGTGGAAACGCCAACAATGACGGTTTCGACTCTCACCTTCCGTCTATCATGGACTTCCCTCTCCATGACGCCATCCGTTCCGGTCTTTCCGGCGAACAACAAGGGAGAAATCCTGGCGGCAGAGGAGGCAGCATATCAAGAGTATATGATATTCTTGCAAGCGACTTCGTATATCATGATCTTTCGAAGATGCTGATCTTCCCGGGCAACCATGATACTGACCGCTTAGGAGATGTTGTGGGCAAGTCGGCTGCAAAGCAGAAGATCGCGATGGCAATGATGGCCACAATGCGCGGTATTCCGCAGATCTTCGGCGGTGACGAGATGATGTTCGTGTCAAAGGATCCGAGATCGGGACACCCTGGCCTCAGAGTGGATTTCCCTGGAGGATGGCCCGGAGATGAACTTGACTGGTTCACAGAGGAAGGAAGAAAGGAGATGACCGTCAACACTGCAGGTGACAAGGTGGAGAAAGGTCAGGCAGCTGACCTGTTCGACTACACCAGCCGCCTCTTCCAGTGGAGAAAAGGTAAGGAAGTCATCCACAACGGCAAGACCCTCCATTTCATGTCAAGGGGCAACAATTATGCATACTTCCGTTACAACGATACTGATGCGGTATTTGTATTCGTGAATGCCTCAACTGATCCGGTGAATGTGCCATGGTCTGATTATGCAGAAATCGCCGAAAGCCTTAAAGACGGCAAGAATGTGATTACAGGTGAATCGGTTGCGATGAGCAACGAGACTGTGGTTGATCCAGAGACAGCACTCATAGTGGAATTCAAGAGATAAGAGATGTCAAGAAATACATTTACAATAATAGCAGCGATGCTCTGCCTCTGTTTATCAGCAGGGGCAGAGACAATCCTCTATCCCGCTGTTCCGGGAATGAGGACAAGCGAAGTCTATTCGGTCGCTGTCAACGGTGAAGATGCCTGGGTCGAGGCTGTCAGCGCCGGAGGTATGGAGGATCTGCACGTCCTGAACTTTTCAGCCGAAGGCACGCAGACTTTCGTCATCACGGTTAACGAGAACACAAAGAGCTATACGATCCAGCCAAAGAGCTGCGGCATCAAGGGAGAAGCCGAAGGCAATACGCTGACAGTCAGCATCGACAGACCGATGAAACTGTATATAAGGATCAACAGCCTTCCTTACCTTGCGATATTCGCCAATCCTCTTGAAGAGGACGCGCCATCACCAAAGGACAAGAACATAGACTACTATGGTCCCGGCAACCATGACGTCGGTGAGATCAAGGTACATGACGGACAGACCATCTATATTGCAGGAGGAGCAAATGTGAACGGCCGTCTGACCGGCACAGCAAAGAATGTGACCATCTGCGGACGCGGTTCCTTCACAGGAAATGCCAGACTCAATGACTGCGAGAATCTTGTCGTCGATGGTATATTCATGAGAAATACAGACAAGAGTATCCGGACAGAGAAGGATTCAGAGATAAACATAATGCATTTTTGATTGGTTAGTAGAATGCATTAAAAAAGTCGGTCTGGTTGTGAAACCGGACCGACAACTTTTTTATGATTACAGGAATTATTTCCTATAGATGCAATACTGATAAGGCTCCATATCGAGACTTGCTTCAGGAACGACCTTCGCTCCTGTCATAAGATCAGTACACTCTTTACCGACAAGATCAAGAGGAACCTTGACTGTGGCATTCTCGTTCTTGGTATTGACCATTACAACAAGGACATCACCGACAGAGTTCTTGAAAGTCAACTTAGCCACATTGCCTGTATTAGCCAGATACGGCTTGGTGACGCGGACATCTCTCGTACTGTTGTAAGCAGCCATGACCTTGATGTATTCGTCAGTATAATCCTTGTTGGAATCCCATTTCATCACAATGTCATTGAAGAATGACAATGAACGGTTGTAACCGATTTCCTGTGAACTGTAAATGAGAGGACATCCGTCAAGCATGGTAGTGAGAACGAAAGCAGCCATTGAACCTCTCTCTCCACCATAACGGCTGATAGGAGATTCCTCTGAAGCGGTATCATGATTGATGATATATCTCATTCTGGTCTTTCCTTCAGGAACAACCTTCAAATCAGTATTATATGCATCAAAAAGTGTTGAAACGCCAGCAGTACCGGTGAATACATTCTGTAGAGAAGTAGGGAAATTCCATGCATACATGATATCGAAGCCTACCTCATAGATCCAATCCTTGTCTCCCTCAGCAAGAAGGATGACGTCAGATTTGAGAGAACGGAGATGACTGAGAGCATCAGTCCAGAAGTCCTGCGGAACACCTTCCGCATAGTCACAACGATAACCGTCAACTCCGGCTTCTGTAATCCAATACCCCATGGCATCCTTCATAGCGGCACGCATTTCTGAATTATCGAAATTCAGGTCAGCGACATCAGACCAGTTGAAGCCCGGAGGCGAGATCACATTACCTGAAGCGTCAGTGGAATGCCAGCCTTCATTCTCAAGCCATGGATTATCCCACGAACTGTGATTGGCCACCCAGTCCATAATTACTTTCATGCCAAGCTGATGTGCCTTGCTGACAAGGTTCTTGAGGTCATCAATGGTACCGAACTCGGGATGAACCTTCTTATAGTCCTTGATACAGTAAGGTGAACCGACAGATTTCTTCTGTCCCTGCTCACAGATAGGCATAAGCCATACGACATCAACTCCAAGAGCCTTGATATGCTCAAGTCTGGCTGTTATCGCATTGAGCTGCTTGTCAGTAGCGAATACACGTGGATTCGCTTCATAGAATACATAAGAAGCATCCAGCTTCGCGTTAGGATTCACAACCTGATTATTGTCATCAGAGTGAGAAGTACAACTAACTGCGCCCAACAGGAGCGCAGTCAGCATTAAAATATTCAATTTGTTAAATTTCATCATATTACTCGATTGGAGTTACCCCCTCAGCTGTCACTGTAAGGAAGTAGTCCTGATCAGCTCGTACATTGTAGTCAGCAAGCTGAGTACCACCGCCATTGTTATTGAAGATAAGGTTGCATGAACCACCAAAGTTCTCAGCAGGGACTGTAAACACTTTATACTCCTTGCCACCAACAGTCTCTGTTGTGCATGCAGCGCCCGGCCATTTTCCAAAAGGCTCGCCGTCACCCCAAGAGTAAAGAGTAATTGCATCCCAACCAGTCTGGTCATCAATATAAACCTTCACTGCAGGAGCCTCACCAAGAGTTGCTGAAGTCTCGCCTGCAAGGATGAAGTTATACTTTTCGCCTGTAACAGCAGGTGTGTCGTACTGTCCACCTTCTCCACCGACGCCATCGTTCATTATCGGATGATATGCCTGCCCGTATGATGCGGCAGTTGTCTCCAAACGATAATATGACATTCCTCCAAGAGTAACTGCATCCTTGAGTTCAGCGCCTGGCCATTTGCCGTAGATTTCCTCATCGCCCCATACATACATATATGCAGGAGTCCAAGGAGTGTTGTTCTGAACGTAGAACACTACCGGAACAGGATCTGCAGGAGTTTCAGGTTCCTCCGGTGTTTCAGGATCCTCCGGTATTTCAGGATCTTCAGGAGTCTCAGGTGCAGGAGTTTCGTCTGCGCTTCTGTCTGTAGGATCAATAGCAACACAAACAAGATCAGCATTCACGAGGAAAGCATAATCGACAACATCTGCGCTGAATGTGATTACAGGCTCCTGTTCTCCAGGGATCTGAGTACCGTCACCACTATTGAAGATAAGGTGCTCTTCCTTGCCGTCAACATCTGCAAGAGTATATTCGAAATACTTGTATTCCACATCACCGATAGTCTCTGTTCCGGTGAACTCCATACCAGGCCAGCCACCACCGAGATTATTTTCAGTACCGTACATGTAGCAGAACATTCCTGCCCAGCCTGTCTGATCATCGACATAAACGCGGATAGTTCCATCATGAACAGGCATCTTGATGACAGGCTTGATAGGGTTGTCAACAACCTCACAATCCTTCTCATTGAAGATTCTGTAGAAGTGATCGACTACGTCAGCACTGAATGTCACAGGCATGTCAGCTGTCTGTACACCATTGTCATTGTTGTTGAAGATGAGATTCTGGCTCTTTCCGTCAACGTCCTCGATCTTGTATTCGAAGTAGATATATTCTACGCCGCTGATGGTCTCAGTACCTGTAGGCTGCATTCCTGGCCAGCTACCGCCGAGGTTGTTCTCTGTACCCCACTGATAGAGAGCAACTGCTTCCCAACCTGCCTGGTTGTCAACATAGACGCGGATAGTGCCTGGGTGTTCAGGAAGAGTCTCGACAACGTCCCTTACAGGCTCACCCCACTGAGATACCACGATGTTGGTCCTCTGTCCCTTGTCAGCATTTGAAGTAAAAGTTGCAAGTGCCTTTGTGGTTGTCAATGAAAGACCCAAGTTCTTAGAATAAAGCCAGAACCCGTCCGCAAGAGATGTACCCTCTACGAATGCAGCAGGATCAAGAAATACACCGAAAAGGTTGATGTTCACCTCTGACTGAACGAGACGATATTTCTCGTCTGCTACATAAGACTCTGCCTCTGCGCCGTTGAAAGCACCGGCAATATAGATTTCGTCGCTGTCATAAGATCCCACAGGAAGCTTTGCCTCGATCAAAATCATGTTTTCATCCGTGTCGAATGCATATTTACCTACCGGCTCTGAATCACCGAGATCACAAGCCGCAAACAGGGTTGCGAAAGGTAAAAGCATCAAGAATTTCAAATACTTTTTCATGGTTTACGATATTAATTAAAATGGTTGTTTGTACAATATTGTCATTCCTTTGTAGCTAAAGGTATAGACTTTTTACATCATTTTTCCAGTGACTTGCTTGAGAAAAGATGTGAACGGTAGATTTAGAAGGGTGAATGGTAAAATCAGAGTGGCGAAGGGGATTCCGTTCCCCCCTCGCAGACAAAAAAAGCAGACCCCTTAAGGAGTCTGCCGGAACACTTATGTTATATATGGTCAATATTCCAGAACGGACAAAATCGGATAATGGTCGGAGATATAAGGTTTGTCCGCGTACCGCTTCACTATCGTGGCATATTCGGGAACGGAACTGAAGCCTGAGACATAGATATAGTCGATTACGTTTTCGACTCCGTCGCTACCTGTGCATGCACCCCATCCGTTATAGGTGATATGGGAATCGGTCTTTGCGGCTATAGTCCTTGTGCTTGTCATGATTTCATTCAGGTCGGCCAGGGAAGGATGGTCGGATTCCATATTGAAGTCACCTGTCAGGACCATGGGATATGAATCAGGATTCATTGCAGATATACGGTCCACCAGAAGCTTGAGCCCTTCCTTTCTGGCCTGCACGCCTCTGTGGTCGAGATGGGTATTCACAAAAAAGAATTTCCTGCCGTTCCTCCTGTCCTTCATCAATGTCCACGTGGCCGTACGCCTGCATGCAGCATCCCAGCCGAATGAAGGTTCTTCAGGAGTTTCCGACAGCCAGTACGTTCCCCATTCGATCATCTCTATGGTTTCGGTATTCCAGAATACGGACATGTGTTCTCCATCCGACTTTCCGTCCTCACGGCCAACGCCGACATTATCATACATGGGAGCGTTCGCACTTATATATTCAACCTGGTTCGGTAGGGCCTCCTGCACCCCGAACACATCAGGTCGGAGTTCTTCAAGCATTGCGAGGGTGGCTTCTTTCCTGTACTCCCAGGCATTATCGCCGTCGGAAGAAGTATCCAGACGTACATTATAGGACATGACTTTCAGGGTGACCGAGTCCGAACAAGAGACCGCAAGGACCAAACACATAACAGAGGTAAAGATCAATAATTTATTCATATTCATTTTATTGCAAATCATCAGAATTCTGTATGCCTGTAACGTAAAGGCATATCTCCATCGCTATCGCTTGCCGACAAAATTACAAAAAACGCTGAAATAATCAACCTGTACGGGACAGCATTACGCAGAAGAGCCCGGGAATACGGGAAACAGCGAGGTGTATAAATCATTTCGTACTCGCCTTTGATCCGGACGACAGGCAGATGTTGCCATGCATGTCATTCTCCAAAATCAAGCATCTGCAACTGAAAATTTCTGCGCCAATACGCATTTTCATTCAGTATCAGATATGTAAAATTCCTCAAACTGCAACATTAGCGGGCAAAATACTATTCAGAAACTGTTTTAAATTT
>CAYXMV010000028.1:0-18798 GCA_964466235.1 uncultured Muribaculaceae bacterium
CTCGAAAATTCATCATAATATTTCAAATGATAAAATTTTAAACAGTTTCTAAAATTTTACGGTTGCAAAGGTATGACTGTATTTCAAGAAAGGCTCGACCATTATACCCAACATTTGGAATGATTTGCCGAAAACAAAAAAAATCCGGAGCTCTTTGCTCCGGAAAACATCATAATGTATTGAACTTGTTATCGCACTCGACTTCAGGCGCGTCGTCCATATATAGTTCCCGCGGGAGGATGTTCGGATATGCGTGCCACTGTCTGATTGACATCGTGCCACGGCCGCCTGTGAGCGTCCGTACAGTGCCATCCTTATGGGTGAATTTTCCTTCAACCTTGTCGTATGTGAGGGTTGCGACCGGATTGTCCGGAACCTTGTGAGTCGCTCCCCATGTGGTCGCATTGCAGGTATGTGCCTCCACCTCATAGACACCATCCTCCACTTCAATTGAAATCTTGTAGGTCATCGGAATGAAACCATCAAGTTCACGGAAGAACACCCAATCCTCGTGATTGATGGTCATCTTTCCTTCAGGATAGTATCTGCCGGTCTCGATGTCATACATGGCGAAATCCTTCATGCCTAAGCGCATATCGTACATTGACGAATGGATTTCATTGAACGAAACCCATCCCCAGTCTTCCCATCCGCCGATCTCTGCGGCACAGGAATCGACAGCAACATATCTCTCGCGGATTCCGAGACCTTTGACCTTGATGTCCTTGCCGTTCACCGTGATGACTCCTTCCACATCTCCGGCCCAGTTGTAACCGTATGTAATGCTGTGCTGAGTGAGGTACGATGGAGTTTCTCGGCCGTACCAGAGCGGCGCGTGATGAGGTCTTTGCCAAAGGTCAGCCTTATAGACACCATCCATAGTGTCTATAAGAAGATGCCATGCATTGTCCTCGAAGCACTCCACCGAATACTGCGGACCGCATGTCACAAGAACGCTGTGCTCCTTCTTCTCGATCTTGAGTGTCCCTGCCGGGTGACGGTACATCTTCTCGTGCACCATTCCAGGAAACTTGCCTACCTTATATATGGAGTTCGGGAGCTGCTTTGCATATCCCTTGCCCTTGGCAATATTGATGCTCACGACATCCATCTGCTCAAGATGCATCGAGAGGATCGCTCCGCCGACGGAGTAGAGCTCACCGTCCTCTCCTGTCACTGAAAACTGATGAAGCCAGTCAAGAAAACCGCTTCTGACTTCTTCCTGAACGCCAGCCCTTGCATCATCGGCAAGAGTGACCTGTGGGTTTTGAATCTTCATATCTTTGTCCGTTGATTTATTGATTCTGCAAAGTTAGGCGTCAGCAGTCAGAACAATTGCCATTATTTTCCTTTGTTTTGGCCTCATTTGCTGATTCTGATACCATCGGGAAAGGCATTTTCCACCCGTTCTTACGGCATAAGGCAGCCATGACGCACCGGCTCACAGGTGATAATCAATCCAAAGCCTTCATAATCACTTCACCGAGGCCACAGGCAGATCGCTCCACAGGGTTGTATAGTGGGGAGACTGATTCTCGCTGGCCGACTTTACTCTGCCGCTTCCCTGAACGGCAATCCTCACCGCCCCCTTGCCGAAGGCCCCATTGATCGCATCGACAGCAGAGGTAAGTCTGTGCTCACGCTCCTTTGCTGCCGTATCTTCAAAAAGGTCTCCGACCACCTCATCCGCCTGGACAATCCGTGTCGCGACAACACCGGCCTTCTTATATCCATATCCTCTTCTGAAAACTTCCTCCATGGCAGCAACCGCCTTCGAGACGATCACCCTCTGCTCATTTGTCGGCCGATCAAAATGTACCAGCTGGGTTCCATACGTCTGCGGGGCATTCTCCTTGAAACGGTTGGTGTATGCAAATACCGCCATTTCACATGTCACGGAATTCTGCTCACGAAGTTTCTCCGCCATTGACGCAGCAAAGTTCGCGACCTGCTCACAGAGTTCGTCCGACACCGTTATCTCCTCCGAAAAACTTCTTGACACACAAATCGACTGCTTAGCCTCGAATCCGTCCTCAAATTCTATACAAGGTTCGCCGCGAAGCTCTTTCCATGTTCTCAGACCGGTGATTCCTGACATCTTCCTTATCGCAGACTCCGGCAGCTGAGTATAATCCCAGGCAGTCTTTATCCCCATCGCATGCAGTTTCGGGGCCGAACGCCTGCCTATGCCCCAGACATCCTCGACAGGAAACTTCCGCAACACCTTCTCGATGTCCTGAGGTCTGTGCATATAGCAGCCGCCACGAAGTTTCGGATACTGCTTGCAGAGTTTCGAGGCGATCTTGGCAAGGGTCTTGGTCGGAGCAATACCGACAGAGACAGGTATCGAGGTCAACCTCCAGCATTCGGATGAAATCTTCTTTGCATAAGAATCGAAATCGATATTGTCAATTCCCCGAAGGTCGAGGAAAGCTTCATCTATCGAATATACCTCGACTGCCGGAGAGAATGACTCCAGCACCCAGCGGACCCTCTGAGACATATCTCCATAAAGAGCCATGTTCCCAGAAAAGACCGCCACGTTATTTTTCTCAACTATGTGCTTTATCTTAAATAGCGGATCGCCCATCTTGATGCCCAGTGCCTTTGCCTCATTACTTCTTGCTACCGCACAGCCGTCATTGTTCGATAAGACAATGACCGGTTTCCCCTGCAAATCCGGGCGGAACACCCTCTCACAGGAAGCAAAGAAGTTGTTGCAGTCGGCAAGGGCGAACATATCTACATCTTCTTTATCACGTATGTGACCACACCCCAGACCATGAAACTGTTCTCTGCGGTCACCTCGATAGGCCTGTACTTGGCATTGCGTTCATTTGCAGGCATCAGCCGGATCATGTCATCGTGAATCTCGATGCGCTTGACCGTATATTCGCCGTCGATATAGCAGACAGCCTTGCAGTTGTTGTATGGCTGCACCGCCCTGTCCACGATGATGATGTCCCCCTCATCCATGGCGGCATCCACCATGGACACCCCGCTGACACGGAAGAAGAAGGTCGAGGCCCTGTGACGCACCAGAAGCTTAATCAGATCGAGCTTCTCCCTGACGTCCTCCGCCGGCGACGGGAAGCCAGCCTTCACATCACCCAGCAGTTCCCCTTGCGAGGGGGAATCGAAATCTATACTGTAAGGTTGAAATTTATCCATTGCAAGGACAAAGTTATAGAAAATGATGTCTATCTGAAGAAAAAAAATTAGAAACTGTTTAAGAAACTGTTTAAACTGAAGCATTCTAAAGAGGTCGGCTGAACATCATTCAGCCGACCTCACAAAAATGGGTACTTGCAATGTTTCACAACATTGGTTTCATATATAATACGGCTGTTATCAGATAAGACCGTTCATTCCGAGAATCATCAGCATAGAATAGCCGAGTATCAGGCCTACCGCGCCCATGACAAGTCCTGTCTTGACCATATCCTTCTGCTCTATCATTCCTGTCGCATGCGCAATGGCGTTAGGCGGCGTACTGATAGGAAGAACCATCGCGAGAGATGAAGCTATGGCCACGCCGATCAGAAGGGTCGAGACTCCGCCCAGAGGGGCAAGCATGTCCTTCATCGCACCACCGGCAAGAGCAAGGATAGGCACAAGGAGGTTTGCAGTGGCTGTATGAGATATGAAGTTGGCCATCAGGTAACATATCAGTCCTGAACCGATGATGACTACTGCCGGAGACCACGAGCCGAAAGGAATCGACGCGATTAGATTCTGGGCAAGTCCTGTGTTCTGAAGAGCCACTCCGAGGGCAAAACCTCCAGCCACCATCCAGAGGACGCTCCAGCTGATTTCTTCAAGGTCTTTCTTGGTAATGATTCCTGTCACGCAGAAGATTACCACAGGGAACATCGCAACGACATTAGAGTTGACTCCTGTTACCTTGTCGAGCATCCACATGAGGATAGTCAATGCGAAAGTCACATATACGACTATCGATTTCCAGTCCTTCTTTGTCTCGCCTTCAATCTTCAGTTCTATGCTCTTCTGCTTGAATGGGAACATCTTCAGAAGAAGGAACCAGGCGATAAAGAGGATGACGATCACATACGGAAGCATGAATGAGGTCCATTGTCCGAAACCGATGTTCATGCCGAGTACTTCATTGAGATATTTAAGGGCTATCGCATTCGGCGGAGTACCGATAGGGGTCGCCATTCCTCCGACATTTGCTGCAATCGGGATAGACAGTGCGAGAGCAACCTTTCCCTTGCCGTCTGCAGGAAGTGACCTGAGCACCGGAGTCAGGAAGGTAAGCATCATGGCCGCAGTCGCAGTGTTGCTGAGGAACATAGAGAATACAGCCGTCACCATGATGAATCCGAGAAGCACGAACCTCGACTGTTTGCCGAAAGGCTTGAGAAGGATTCTCGCCAAAGTGACGTCCAGGCCGCTTTTGGTTGCAGCGATCGCGAGGATGAATCCTCCGATGAAAAGCATTATTATAGGATCGGCGAAGCAGTGGAGTATATCCTTGTAGGATACCTGAGTGGCCATGTCAGCCTCGCTCAGTCCTCTCTCGAAGAACCAGAAACTGCTGTCCGAAGTGGCGAAGAGGAGAAGTCCCACTACCGCCATTGATGTGGTCCACGCCGGGATGGCCTCGAAAATCCACATAAGGATGGCGAAACCGAATATGGCGATGACCCTGTGCTGGATCACGCCGAGTCCTTCTATTCCATATACGGAAGAAGGCATGCACCATAATATTATAAGAACCGCTATGGCCACAGCCAATTTTACGAGACGGGGGACGAGTTTGTCGTCACGCCTTTGCTTTTTCCATTCGTGATAGGCTTCTACCAGATGGATACCGTTGAAGATTTTGAACATATCTATGTCTTTTGAAAACGCCGCAAAGGTATCCCCAGTTCCTGAGGGCGTGAAGCCCTGATGATTGTTATTTTCGATTGCCACGATAAGATAAATCAATATCAGATCTGGCGGATTTGCATTATTTAGTCCTATTTTTGCACCCGAAATCGAAAACAGGTATGGAACTGCGTCAGTTGAAATATTTCGTCAAGGTTGCCGAGCTGCTCAGCTTTTCTAAGGCAGCAAAAGCCTTATATATAACGCAAAGCACTCTGTCACAACAGATAAAGCAATTGGAAGACGAGCTCGACATGGCGCTTTTCTTCAGGAACAACCATAAAGTTTCCCTTACCGAAGCCGGGGTGACATTCCTCGAAGGTGCCAAAAAGACATTGGCTGAAGCTGACGACAACAAGGCAAAAATCATGGACCTTGCTTCAGGATGCAGGGGCGTACTTAATATAGGTGTGACATACAGTTTCGGTTCCATCCTCACCGAAAGCGTCCTCGCCTTCAAGAAGGAATATCCTGATGTGACCCTGAACATCTGCTACAAGAATGTAATGGAACTGATGGAGCTCGTATCTGACGGAGAGCTCGACTTCGCCCTGTCGTTCCGCTCTTCGGAGAAATACGAAAATGTAGAATCGCATATCCTCTTCGACAACAAGCTGAGCATAATTGTGCGTGAGGGCCATCCCCTTACAAGAAAGGAATTCGTCAGACTCTCAGATCTGGAAGAATATGAACTCGTTCTTCCGAGCATCGGCCTTCAGGCAAGAAGCACATTCGACAGCATAATATCCGAAAGGAATCTCAATCTGAAGGTCGCCATGGAGGCGAACGAAGTAAACACCATCCTCAACATTCTCGGCAGAAGCAATTATGTGACAGTGCTTTCCGAGACAGTCATCCTCGAACACAACGGATTGGTGACAATAGACATCAACGATGCCGAATGCAATATGGAAGGATGTCTGCACTTCTGTGCCAACAGATACAGAAAACGCTCGACAGAGGAGTTCATCCGTCTATTGAGCGATACTAAAGCACTGAGAAGAAGCCGTTTATGGCTTTAAGCGTGATTATCGTAATAATTCCTTTTCTCAAATACTACAACTTTTTCCTGCTGCGTCATTTTTCCCAATGCACGCACATCTGACATTTCCTTGATGAATTTTGCCATGAAACGAAACCTTCGGTGTGGACGAAGGGCCTTAAGCATAGCTATGAAGGCCGCCAAGGATGAAGTTGACTCCGAAATAGGTTATCAGGACGCTCAGGAAGGCGAGTATGGTGAAAATATGGAAATTCCGTGGCTGACGGAACCACTTCAGGGACTTCTGATGCAGACCGAGCGAATAGACAAGCATTGTGATGAGAGCCCAGACCTCTTTCGGATCCCATCCCCAGTAACGTCCCCACGATATATTGGCCCATACCGCGCCTATGAATATGCCTGCCGTAAGCAGGAACACTGCCGGATAAAGCATGATATTGCTCACCGTCTGAAGATATTCCGCCTTGAGAGTATCCTTTCTCGCAAGACAGACCAATCCGGCGACGCCATTGAGCATCATGAATGCGAAAAGGGTATAGGAAATCATTATGACCATCACATGTATGCTCAGAAGAGGCGACTGCAGGACCGGCATCAGACGGGTGATCTGTGGATTGGACTCCCCCATCATCGACACAAGAAGAGCAAATCCGCAGCATAGGATTCCGAGAGGAAGAGCCATGCGGAAACGCTTCCTGATGCACAGGCAGGTCAGAAGACAGGCCCAGGCCATGAACTGCATTGTCTCGAATCCGTTGGACAGGGGAACATGTCCGGACACATACCATCTCAGGCCGATATGGAATGTCAGATATGCCAGAACTGCGCAGCAGACGGCCATCAGCCCGGCATACAAGCCCCGCTTCACCTTTCCCGAAATGCAGAAGATCATGAATGCCATCATACCGAGAGCGAGGCAGAACATCGCAAGAGGCTTGTTGACATTCGTGTCCTCATAGAGCTTCTCCGCCCGGAAAAGGCTCTCGGAAGGAATGTGTTCCCCTCCCCTGTCGATCTGATAATCACGTATCTTCCTCAACAGGGAGACCGCACCGTCATAATCCCTCATGGCGATCTTCTCGGCAACATAATTCATGCTGCCCGTGACGAAGGCCCATTCTTCATAGCTCATGTCCGCCGGCAGTCTGTCGGCAAGCGAATACCAGACCGGAACGCCTTCCGAAGCCTGATACGGATAGATCCGGAACAGGCTTCCCGTACTGGCCATGCTGATTATATTGAATTTTTCATCGGCAGACCGTACATTCTTGCCCCCGGTCCTTACAGCTTCTTCAAGTCTGTATCCCTCCCTGCCGGCAAAATCCGTCAGGCGCGCATATTTGCCATCGATTCCGAGGGCAGACTTCGCATCAGCACCCTTGATCTTGATCATCGGCTCCGTTTTCCACTGATCATAGAAGAAGAACCATCCCATGAGCACCTGTTCTGCCGTCAGGCCCTTATAGGAAGGTTTCCCGTAAAGCTTGACAGTGAAATTCCGGGCCACGGTCTGCATAGGGCAGATGCGGTCATTGTAATAGACATACAGGTCACCGAAAGCATCGGCAGCCTCGCGTGAAACCGTCTGTGGCACAGGGGATGAAGCGGCAGATACGGCAGACACGTCAGAAAGGGCAGGACCCGCAAGAGCCATGACCACCACCGCAGCCTTAGAGAGCGACGGATGAGACAGAAGCGCCCTGAAACGGCTGCCTTTCTGGAAGAAGAATCCGACCATGGAGACGAGCAGAAGAGCATAACCCGCGTATGTCAGCCCTATGCCCCACGGATCGGAAGAAACCGCCACGACTGTCCCCTCCCCGTCCTTGTCATAGCCGGACTGATAGAAACGGTGATGACGATACCTGTGTATGTTGTTCATCGAAATAACGGCTTCCGTCTCCCGCCCGCCATCCCTTATGACGAGGGTGCTGACATAATCCATCGGGGCTGACGTGCCTTCATAATATTCCAATGTAAAATCCTTCAGGCCCACTTCAAACGGCATCTTGACCTGAGTTCCGTCATCACGGACAAAACTGTCGGTCATCTGCTCCGCGTCAGTCCTGAGATGCATTCTGCCCTGCTCTCCGAAACAATGGGTGACAAGTGCGCCTCCCAGTATAAGAAGAAAAGACAGGTGGATGCAGAATGTCATAGCCTGCTTCCAGGTGCGGCACGAGATGAGATACGCCATGCCGGAAAGGGCAAGAAGGGCCCACAGGGCTATTGTGTAAGGTGACGTATAAATGAGACTGCTGCCGTGGATCTTTTCGATCACGGTAGCAGTCATCAGGGTCACTATCATTATCGCCGACAGGGAGAATGATATGTATTTCAGTCGTTTAGATTTCTCCATTCGTTTCGTTCAGTCGAAATGCCATATTAAAACAGTCGGATGCTTATAAAAAACAGTCGGTATGCAATGTATTAAATAGAGTCAAGGAACTTGACGATGGCATCACGGTCGGCCTTGGAGAGCTTGCGGAATTCGTCAATGGTGTAGCGGGCATCGCTGTCCGGAGCTCCATGCCACATTATGGCTTCCATGGTCGTACGTGCCCTGCAGTCATGCAGACGGTCGTCAGTAGCAGTACCGTTGACCTTGCGATGAAGTCCGCGGCCCCAGAGAGGAGTTGTGCGGCACCATCCTGTGCGGATGTCGTTGACCATGCAGAGCTTATGCTGTACCATATCGGTATATGGCCATATCTTCTGATCGGCATAGCGAGGCAGTTCTCTTCCGGCCTTGAATGTCCTGTCATCCTCGGTGAAGAAGTTCGCTGGGTCGCGCACCTCATCGGATCCTGTTGTCCATGATGGTCTGTGGCAATATGCACAGCCGATTTCCTCGAAGAGTTCACGTCCTTTCAGCACATCAGGGTCGTCATGATTTCTCGCAGCAGGAACGGCAAGTCCGCGATGCCATACCATCAGATCGACATAGTCCTGATCCGAAACCTCCACAGGGAGGTTCTTGCAGGTAAGATATGCCCTTATCCTGTCCTCCATCGGTCCTTCGTGCCACTCAGGATACTCCTTGTCAGGATCGACAGCGCTGATATACGCCTCGAATCCGGCCTGTACCTCAGGATCTTTCGCCGAAGCCTCCACGTATGAGCCTGCAGCATCAAGATAATGGAAACGGCGGTCGCTTCTGGTCGCATTCGTGATGTTCCAGAATGCATTTGCTCCTGCACCGTCCTGAAGAGGACCACGGCTCATGGCGTATGTATAGCGGCGGATATATTTCTCGCCGTCACCGCCTTGAGCGGTATTGGCATAGTAGCCCTTCCATTCACCATTTTCGAAGTAAGCGGTATTAAGACCGTTCTGCATAAGCCCATCCTCTTCCTGCTTCTTCCATTCCGCGATTATATCCTCATCCGAAATGGCATCCAGAAGTCCGGTACCATAGATTCCGATAGTCGATTCGAGCTTCACTCCATAGTTTCCGAGATTATACGAAGGATCCTGATTATAGATGTATATCGCATCCTTCGGAAGCTCTACTTCGGGATAGATCAGTTCGTATGTCTCGCCGTCAGGGAACTTGTTTCCCCATTCGTCGGTATAAGGGAGCCATGTTATGCTTACCTTTGAAGGATCGACAGGGGCCTTGAAAGGAGCCACGGCATAGCCCTGAGGCATTCCCGCAAGCCAAGGCACATAGCCTTCAGTATCCTTGTTATATACGACGAGCAGGTATCCGTTGCCGGGATCGTCGGTATTGTATGTATCAACCTTCTTTCCATGTCCGTATCCCGGATGGCAGTGCAGACATGATGTCCTGATATAGACCGGTCCGAGGCCATGGCGGTTGCCTTCGGCATTTGCATTGTACGGCTTCTCGAACAGCGCCTCGCCTCTCTTGAAGGACTGGTACATTCCCTCGTTCTCAATCACTTCGGTCGGCTGTTCCAAGGCGTTGAATGTGTTGAGATGGGTCGTACCGAGCTCTCCTCCTGTGTAATACCATTCAGGAAGATCGGCCAGCGGACCGCCCGGTTCATTTTGTGAAGGTCCCTCGTTGCATGCCGCAAGACAGAGGGCGAGCCCCATATAGAATATCTGCTTTTTCATGGCAGGTGAATTTATTTCGAAATCTCGGCATATACTTCCTCGAGAGCTGCAACGAGATCTGTTCCCACTATAGTCACGGCATTGTTGGCCGCTTCACATGTTGCATTTGCAGCAAAAGGCTCAGGAATGCTTCCAATCACATCCATTGCGTCCTGAATCAGGGCCTTGACCTTCGCATCAAGGTCTGCATTGACAGTAGAGACATAAGAACTTACTGATGCATCGCCGGCGTTCGAGCCCTCATAGCAGTTGCGTATGCTGATGATGTTTCCTACGAAATCCACAATGGAATTCAGGCTGTACGGAGACTCGATGTAGTTCTTTGCCGCTTCCACAGCATCTGCACTTCCTGCAGAAGCCGCCTTGTTAGGAGTTCCTATCTTTGTGTTTCCGACCTCGTCAGCAATATCGATACAGCCCTGCACAAGAGTCTCGACAGTGGCCTGATAAGTCTTGTAACGGCTTCCTGCAGAGCCGGCATTCAGCATCTCCCAGCCGTATCCGTCAGCAGTAGGCTCGAGTTCGGCTTCCTCAAGAATCGCAGCCATGCCGGCAGAAAGGTTGTCGGCTCCCGCCCAGCATCCATAGAGATACACACACTGGTCGCGAAGGTCGTCTGCAACTCCGCAGAGATACTCGAGTTCAGCCTCAGAATAGTCTGTGCTGTGGGTCTGGGACTTGTCGCCCGCCGCATTGAGTTCGAAAATCATATATTCGGTGGCATGGAAGCCGAGAAGTCCGACTCCGAGGGTGCCGGCATCCCAGGTCTGGCCCTGCGAGATGTTGCCGAGCAGAGTCTCCATCTGAGTCTTGTCAAGAGGCCATGAATCGATATGCGGGTCGATGTTATGGTCGCCGGCAGGTCCGTAGAGGAAAGCCTCGCTCTTCTCCCAATAGTCACGGCATGCAAGCCAGTAGCCGCAGGCCTTTTCCACGTCTGCCGCAGCAAGTGTTCCTGCGGAATGCTTCTTCTGCATGTCCGCACAAGCCTCGGCAAGAAGCACGGCGTTGTCAGCCATACCCTTGTATGTAGGGATGACCGTGTTGTTCACATAAGGCGTCATGATCGACTTGAATGTCTTTTCTTTGGCGTCAAGTTCTGTTGTGTCGAGACCGCCGTTGTTGCACGATACGGCTGCGACTGCCGCTGCAGCAAGTGCTGCAATGAATCTGAATGTATTCTTCATATTATCTTGATTTGTGATTTCTGTCGAAAAGGCCTGCGAAGGCTACGCCGAGGGATATTGAAGGTTCGTTGTTATATATCGGAGCAAGGATACCGTGACTGTATTCGCATTTTATCACGATCTGATCCATAGGATAATAATTCAGACCGGCTGCGACTCTCTGGCGTCCGCACCAAAGGAAATCTGTGCCGCCGTCAGCAACACGGAACATGGAGTCGTACATCTCATAGCGGCCGAACACATAGAGCTTCTGCCCCTTGAGGCGGCTGATGCCGCCGAAAATGTCATATCCGGCCTCTATTCCCACAGCCATGGCATCAGAAGCCACCTGCTGCTGAGGTGATACGGAATCCTTTCTGAGAGACATGTTGAATTTCGTTATGGCGTATGAATCAGTCAGATGGCCATAGTCAAGATTACCTCTCACAATCAGGTTATGGTCATTGTAGCAGAAGTCGAAAGCACCTATCATGACCGTTCCCTTGACCCCTTCGTACCTGTCGCTTTCGGTCGGAGCAAGCGTATTCTTGAATGAATTTCCTGCATATCCGCTGAGCGACATCCTCAGTCCCTTGACAGAAGTGTTGTCGATTCTGAAGGCTCCGGCAAGAGTGTTCGCGATCTTGAATTCGTATGGGCTTCCGGATGCTCCCGCTATCCAGTTCTGACTGCCGAACCTGTCCGAATCGAGTCCCGGCAGAAGAAGAGCCTCATAGCGCCAGTCCCCGGCTTCTCCCCAGAAAGAGATTCCGTTCTCATGCCATGTGCATGGAAGTATAGTGTTCTCTCCTTCCGGACGGTAGCATGTGAAGAATTCCGTCGGCATGTGATACATGTTCGTGCCGCCGACAGGCACTATTATATGTCCCATCCTGAGATTAGCCGCCCTGCTGAAGGATTTCTGGATCCAGAACTGCTCGAGAGCCACCTCACCGCCACGTTCCACCTCAGACTCATATTCTCCGGCCTCCTCGGTCTCGATCTCGACGGCACTTTCCGTACCGCCATGCTCGAACTCGATCTCGGTGCCGAGCGACCATCCTTTGCCGAAGTCATAGCCCAACCATATCACGAAATGCGGAATATCTATCCTTCCGTGGCCCGGAGCATCGGTATAGGATGCTGCATCTGTATAACGAAGATATTCGTCACTGAAGAAATTGTATGTGCCTGTCACTTCACCGTATCCTCCTATCTGGAATCTTTCGGAAAAAGGTCTTGTTTCCTTCTTGTTTCTGTTGTCTCTTTCCGTACCGGCAGACATTGGTGCAGTCATCAGGATTGCAGCCGAACATAAGACCGCAATTGCAAAACATCTTTTCATAGATCTGATTGAATCGTAAAAAACCAGATGCAAAGGTATTAAGGAATACAAAAATCATAAATACCCAGTTTTTACCATTTTTAACGGATTATTCGCGGCACAGTAGTCATTTTTGGGTATTTTTCATCATATTTGCATCGCAAAGCCTCAAATGACATGAACAAGTCTGCAAAATACCGTGACACATATAATCAGATACGGTCTATAGTAAGTGACGAGCCTGACATGACGGCAAATATGGCCAATACAGCTGCAGTGCTTCACGAATCTTTCGGATTCTGGTGGACAGGATTCTATATAGTAAAAGGAGACCAATTGGTTTTAGGACCGTTTCAGGGCCCTGCGGCCTGCACCCGCATCCCCTACGGAAAAGGAGTCTGCGGTTCCGCATGGAAAAGCGGAAAGAGCATCATAGTCCCGGATGTGGAGCTGTTTCCCGGACATATCGCATGCAGCAGCCTCTCACGCAGCGAAATTGTCGTGCCTCTGTCCAGGAACGGCAAGGTATCCGGAGTTCTTGACATAGACAGCAAGGAACTATCCGCTTTCGACGAGACCGACAAGGAGTGGCTTGAGAAGATCGTAATGCTTATCGATGTGACAATCTGACGGGATGAAGAGTCTGCTCAAATATATTTTACTGGTCACAGTCGCCATAGCGTTCTTCAATGGTGCAGCAGGACGACAGTCCTGTGACGGTAACATTCATGCCGGCGACGCGCATGAGCATGAAGATGTACTGCAGACTTCCCTTTCGTCAAGACAGACCACCCTTTGCGTTCCGCCGCTGATATATTCCGCAAATTCTCTGCGCCTGCAGAGCAACAGCAGAAGATCCGGGAATTTCCACCGCCACGGCTTCGAGTGCATCAAGTCAGGCAAGGCAACCCATTCCGGCATCACATATACCGTTCAGGCAAAATCATTCATTTTTCATTCTTCATTCATAGAACCGTCCCGCAGGATTGTCACTCTCTGCAGGTTCATCATTTAGCATACGGCCGGAGAAACTGTCTGAATATCTCCGCAAAGGACAATCTGTTTTCCCATTCAGGCAGCTTCCGGATATTCTGCATCGCGATGTTTTTCATGCTGATGAAAGATGTCGGCCTTATCATAGGAGTCGTCGGAATCGTGCTTGCATACCTCATGCTTGTCGTCATCGGGTTCTGACGGCATCTATAATATGATAAGGGGAAAAACCGGCCGGTTTTTCCCCTTATCATATTATAGATGCCGATGTCTATCTCATCTTGTAAAGCGCCTGAGATACATTGATCATGAAGTCACCCATCTTCTCGAGTTCAGACACGATGTCCATATAATAGACGCTGGTCTGCCAGTTCTTCCTGCTGTTCTCCACATCGTCGATTTCCTCGTCACGGAGGTTGTTGCGGAGGACATTGATGCGGTCTTCGGCCTCGTATGCATTGGCTATGTCCACGAGATTGCCCTCGAAGGCGGCCTTCATGTTGGTTATCATCACATCGTATGCGGAGTCAACCTCATCCACGAGGCGTCCGATCCTTGTGAGCACCTGAGCGTCGAAGGTCTTGTTGTGGATGTTCCTTCTCGAGAGTATGCGGCTGATGGCCTCACCTGAGTCACCGAGAGATTCGAGCTCGCCGATGATCTTATACATGGCCTTGATACGGTTGGACGTCTTTTCGCTGACATTTTCCGCTGATACCGCATTGAGGAAGGTAGCTATCTCGAATTCTATCCTGTCCGAAATCTCCTCGTACTTCACTAACTTGACCCGCAGTTCTTCGAACTTGTCACGGTCGGTCTCCATGATCGCGGCACGTGCATAACCGAGACCGTTGCGCGAAATCTCTGCGAAATGCACCACTTCCTTGAAGGTCTGCTCCATCGCGAGCTCCGGAGCGGCAAGAGGGCCGGCCTCGATATATTTGAGTCTGAAGACATTCTCTTCCTTGTCAGGTGAACCCTTGATGATGAGGCATACCAATTTTTCGATATAAGGGATGAACCATACAAGGATCAATGTATTTATGGTATTGAACAGTGTATGGAGCATCGAGAGGCCATAGAGGGCCGATGTCTGTGTGTCGGTCTGGATAGGGAGACCGTCTGCACCTCTTTCCACCACCACGGAAAAATCAGAGGCCGCAGGGTCAGGAATGCCGAAGATACCGGCAGTTATGGCGCCTATCAGCTTGAGGAAGTAAGGATAGCATATCAGGGCCCATACGACTCCGAACACGTTGAACACCGTATGTGCAAGGGCCGCACGTTTGGCGGAAGTGTTTCCCACAGCAGCAGCGATGTTGGCCGTGATCGTCGTACCGATATTCTCTCCGAGCACCATCGCGCAGGCCATGTCGAACCTGATCCATCCCATGTTGAGCATGATGAGGGTCAGGGCCATTGTTGCCGATGACGACTGGAGGACAAGGGTGAGGACCGTACCGAAGGCAAGGAAGATGAGCACTGAGCCGAAACCATGTCCCTGCCATCCCTGGATGAATGAGAGGACTTCCGGATTGGCGCTGAGGTCAGGCACCGAGTTCTTCATCAGAGAAAGGCCGAGGAAAAGGAGGGAGAAACCGATTATAAGCTCCGAGATGTTCCTGCGCTGGTCTTTCTTTGAAATGGACAGCACGAAACCCACAGCCATGAGAGGGACAGCGAGAATCGAGATGTCAGCCTTGAATCCGAGCCACGACACGAGCCATGCCGTCACCGTGGTACCGATGTTGGCGCCCATGATGACGCTGATTGCCTGTGCGAGGGTAAGGAGCCCCGCATTGACGAAGCTCACCACCATCACCGTAGTGGCAGATGACGACTGGATCACCGATGTGATGCCCAATCCCGTAAGCACACCCTTGAAAGGGTTTGAAGTCATTGCTGAAAGGAAGTTGCGGAGTCTGTTGCCCGCAGCCTTCTGAAGTCCCGAGCTCATCATGTTCATTCCGTAGAGGAACATTCCGAGAGCACCGAGAAGAGTAAATATCTGTAAAATACCCATAATTTTGCTGTTATTATGCCAGCTGCATGCTGACGAGATACCATGTGTATGCAACGAAACCGAGGAACATAGCCATTCCTCCCACACGTCCTATCCTTCCCCTGAATCCGAAGAGGAGAGGAATTATTGCCGCTCCGATCATTACGACATAGTCAATGGCAGTAATGCCCGCCGAAGTAAGAGGCATCACCTGCGAGCTGAGACCGAGGATGAGACTGATGTTGAATATGTTGGAGCCTACGATATTGCCGAGGGCAAGCTGGGTGTTCTTCTTCACTGCAGCAGCAATCGAAGCAGCAAGCTCAGGAAGAGAAGTGCCGCAGGCGATGAGGGTAAGCGAAATGAATGCGTCATTTACGCCGAAAGACTTGGCTATAAGCACAGCATTGTCAACAAAGAAGTCGCAGCTGAGGATAAGGAGCACGAGTCCTCCGACCACCTTGACGACAGCAAGCCACATAGGGGTCTTTTCTTCCTCCACATTTTCCGAAACATTCACGGAAGGGCTCTTCCTGTCCCTGTAGAACGAGTACCACATGAAGAATGCGAACACGCAGAGAAGGACAATGCCGTCGAACCTTCCGATCATTGCCGGCGTTCCATTGAAGAAATTGAATGCAAGAACAGTAAGAAGCACTGAAACCCCGATGCAAAGCGGAATCTCGAACTTCATGTTTGACTTGTCAACCGCCACAGGGAAGAATACGGCGGTGAGGCCGAGTATTCCGAGGACATTGAATATGTTCGAGCCCACGACGTTTCCGATGGCTACATCGGCATTGCCCTGAAGTGCTCCTATGAAACTCACAACGAGCTCAGGCATGGATGTTCCTACGCCGACAATTGCGGCTCCGATAACAAAATCGGACACTTTGAGTCTGCGGGCTATCGATACCGCACCGGCAACGAGATAGTCCGCGCCAAAGACAATGCCGACAAGAGAGATTACAAGAATTACGTATTCCATCATTATTTAAGCAGTTTTTCTATCTTGGCCGTCTCGTATTCGTAAACCTTTGAGCACGGCTCATATTTATAAGGGACATATTCGAAGAGCTGGAGGTAGGCCTTGCCGGCGGTCCTGCTGAAATATATGTCCAGACGCACGGCATTGCCCTTGTCCTCTTCCGTGATGTCGATAGATGCCGGATCCGAGCCGAGGGCTGCAGAAATAGGTGCATTCATGGCCTGGGAGAAGAATCTCTCCTTCTTGCAGAATTTACCGCCGGAAACGGTCTCCTTATATCCTGTCTTGAGAAAGAGGAACAGGAGCAGACCGGCAAATATGAGGAAGAAGCCGAGTATATTTATGGATGTTGCAGTCGGCAGAGCGATAAGGACGCTGCCGAGGATTACGAGTGAAAGCGATATTGTGATGTCTTTTGCAGAGCGTATTCTGATGAATTCCTTTTCCATTTTATCTGATTTATTCAGTGGATGCCGGCGTATCGTTTTTTTTATGACCGGCTTCCGGTTATACATATATACATAGACTGCGGCATCTTCCTTTCACAATGAGGAAGATGTCGCATGAAATGTCAGATGAACATGCTAAATGATCAGTTTTCCGAGACTTATCAGACGATGTGATGATTCCGAAAGTCCGGAAGGAAAAAGCTTTGGATTATTCTGATATGAGATGAATGTTCCGGTACATATGACCTTGCCGGCCTTCACGAAGGCGAAGCTGTGGCGCGGGCCCGAGTCCCCTCTGCGTGATACGCTCTGGACGCGCTGGGTATTGGCTATGCTGGTCGGACGAGGTATGCAGAATTCCGATTCGGACGCAGAGAACGAAAAGCCGCCGGCATCAGCCTCGACAGCAAATTCTCTCAAGCCCTCATGCAGGACGCCGGCATCAGAGTCATCCGCATTGCCACAGAAAGCGACAATGCAGACAAGAGGAAGAAGATATTTAAGTATCCTTCTCATAAACGCCCGCAAATATAATCAAATCCTCAATCCGTTGCAAATCAGAAGCCGATTATCCCGAGAGTGGCTGCCTGTCTCATATCTTTGACAATAAAGTCCGCCCTGCCGGCAGAATGCGGCAGGGCGGGCCACCCATAGTATCAAGAAATCATTTGAATATCAACAGATTGAAATCATCAGTCATCGAAACTGCGGCTGATGAAAGGCAGGGCTGTATATAGAGCTGAGTGCCAGTACTCCCAGGTATGACCTCCGTCACGTACTCTGAACTGGAGAGGTATCCTTGCCGCCTTCATCGCCTGTACGAACTCGATGTTACAGTCGAGAAGGAAGTCATCATCTCCGCAGTCAACGAACCATGAAACAGTCCTCAGAGCCTCAGTGGCCGCATCATCTGCATTCTTAACAAAATCGATGCAGCTGTTCTCAATAACAGAAGTGTTCAGTACGGACACCTTGTCCCCAGGCCTCTGAGGCTGGACCGCACCCTGCCCCGGAATGCTCATAAGCGCACTCATCGCGTATGCCGCACAGAACATGTCGGGATGATGCTGGGCATATTTTGTAGTTCCTCCGCCACCCATAGAAAGTCCAGCCAAGGCACGATGGCCTTTGTCGGCCTTCACACGCCAGTTCTTCTCCACATAGGGAATAAGCTCCTTGAAGAAGAAATCCTCGTATGCCCATCCTTCGACATTGAAATAGCCGTCCATGGCCTTCTCTGTCGTACTGCCGGCATTAGGCATCACAATGATCATGTCGCATGCTTCTCCCGATGCCGTAAGCTGGTCCATGACATCCTTCAGGTGCCCTCTCTCGGACCAGTCAGTGTGTTTTCCTCCGAGTCCGTGAAGGAGATAGAGCACAGGATATGACTTGCCCGAGCTTTTGTAGTTCTGCGGTGTGAACACACGGAATTCACGGTCCGCGCCCAGGATTTCACTGTGAAGGGTGTCGGTTACAACCCTGCTCATGTCGGCCCATCTGCCCGGCTGAGCTGAAGCCGCGACAGAAATTGCCAGCACGGCTGCAAGAATAAGGATTCTTTTCATAATGAATATCAGGTTAAAATAAATTCCGGAAATCAGATCATCTGCATTAGACATACAAACACCCCGAAAGTTTAACCTCATAATAGTCATCCCCGGCCCCTTCATCGTCATGGCCGACTCGATCAGCCATTCATCATCCCCGGCTCCTTTCATCGTCATGCCCGGCCCAACCGGGCATCTCCCGCCGACATGCGGGAACAGGACAACCACATTTTTTCTAAAACACTGATTCTTATCGGTTTGGACGGATAGTGCAACGCACTTTAACCTTTTCCATCGACCTACCGGAAACGAAAAAGACTCGTATTGCTGATCAGTCCGGTTCCTCG
>CAYXMV010000029.1:0-18252 GCA_964466235.1 uncultured Muribaculaceae bacterium
TATTCGCCTTTGGCTGCAACTCTGATTTGGGTGACGCAATGATAAAGTCAGGAAAGATATACACAGCGAAGCCGGCTGAGAATGATTCAGCCGGCTTCGCTTGCACTTAGAGTTTATTGAGTTCGGTATCGAGCCATCTGAGGCGGTCGGAGTAGAACTTCTTGAGGTAGTCGAGTTCGGCTTCGTATGAGCCTCGGGACGGGAATTTCACCCAGTCAACTGATTCGTTGATGTCCCATTTCTCGAAATTCCTCTTGCGGGCCGGTTCGAGACGGAAGGCCTGATCGTCGATGAACTCAGGTATCTTCTCAAATTCCGGCATGAGTTCATTCCAGCGCGCCTGGACAGCATCAACAAAGGCCGGATCCTGGAAAAGCCTGCGGAACCATCCGCTGCCATATATGCTCTTGGAAGAGAAATCCTTCACCCAGAAGCCCTCAGGGCCGCTTCCTATACGCCAGTCGAAATAGCCGCAGTTTCCGAGAGTAAGGTCAAAGTCCCAGAGATGATACATCTCCATCTTCTTTCCTCTCTCCTTCGTTATGAAGGAACTCTTTCGCAGATTGCCGTCGATGTTCTTCGTAAGTTCCTGAACGATATAGTAATTGATGAAAGAGTCAACATCTATATACGCGGCATAACCTTTCGAAGGATCGGCAAAATCCTCGCCCTGAAGCGCCTGTTCAAACTCATCGAAGAGGCCTGTGACATACTCATACTGAGCGGTTGTAGGCTCCTCCGGCTCGCTGAACATCATCGGAACCTCCATCGATGTCCACCAGCATGTGGTCTCGTCCTGATTTTCCTCAATCTCAAGGTAATATCCCCCGGTCACGGCATCGCCTTCATTGTCAGTCTCCCCCACAACCTCGATATTCACCCTGTCCTTCGAGACCTTCTTGTGTTCGCACAGGGTATAGACTCCCTGATACAGGCCATTGAGATAGACCTCGACGCTGCGCATGCGCGGAGTCCATGAGAAACCGCAGATCTCGGAAAGCTTCATGGCCACGACGTTACGTAGAAGCGTCCTGTCGGCATAATTGGCAAGAAGGGCCCATTCCTTGTCGGCAGGCATACCGAGAAGAGATGCCTTTTCGTCAAGCTTCACCTTCCACGGCTTCTTAGGCCAGCCCCATGTCGAGTTGCCTCGGCCGCGGATACCCATGTCCGCCGTAAAGTCCGTGACATCGCTGTACATCTTCTCCGGGTCGGTTATATTGACAGTACCGTCAACATAGTTCTCCTTGTCGTATATTCCGGCCCCTCCGGCCGTGGTTATACGGATCACAGGGATATTCTGAAGTCTGGCATTTTCCCTATCCAGTTCTTCCTGCTTCTGCTTCTCCTCTTTAAGGAAGGTGCTCCAGAACTCAAGATGCACACCGTTGCTTGCATAGGCATGCAGGGTTTCGGAAGTGAAATATACATAGACCGGCCACGACTCTGCAGTAGGCTTGGTATAGTCAGCTGAAACCGCGATTACGAGATCCCCGACACGCCACCATGCTCCGTCGAGCGATACGGCGGCCGGCTCGGTCGAGGTGCAGTCATGCACCTTGAAGTCGGTCTCAGGTATGTCTATCTGCAGCCCGTCATCAAAAGATATGGTGCAGGAACCGTCGGAATACACGGCCGAAGAAAAGACCTTGCCGGCTTCGTGAGCTTCGACAAGCTCACGGAAGCCGACAGGCTGTTCCGGTTTCTGTTCCGTAACTTCTTCCTCACATGATGCCAGGAACGGTATCATGCAAAGCAATGGAAGCAATCTTTTCATTATCGTACTACAAAGCTGACTGGTTCTCCCGAAGCCGAGTCACCGGCAACCCAAAGTCTGAAGTCACCCGGTTCGACGGCATACTCCATGTCGATGTTCCAGAACGCGAGTTCAGACACAGGAAGTTCGAATGTGACAGTCTTTGTCTCGCCGGCAGCGAGAGCCACACGCTCAAACCTCTTGAGTTCCTTCACAGGACGCACCACAGAACCGACGAGATCCTGAACATAAAGCTGAGCCACCTCGACAGCATCCCTCTTGCCGGTGTTCTTGAGGTCGAAGCTGACCTTGAGCACATCACCGGTACCGAGTTCCGACTTCTCAAGCACAGGAGCGCCATACTCGAAAGTCGTGTAGCTGAGTCCGTATCCGAACGGGAAGAGAGGGCCATATCCCGTGTCAAGGTAATATGAGGTACATCCGAGAGAAGTCTGTCCTGCAGCGATAGGAATATCATTCAGGAGAGTCTCCGAACCGTTGCATGGACGACCTGTGTTGTTGTGGTTGTAATAGAAAGGAGCCTGTCCCGCATCGCGGAGGAATGTCATAGGAGACTTTCCGGAAGGCACGGCCTTACCCTTGATGAGGTCAGCGATGGCAGGGCCTCCCATAGTACCCGGATGATATGCATAGAGCATGGCGTCGCAATTCTCGAGGTCGCGCTCGATGGTGAGAGGACGTCCCGCCATGACAACAACGACAACCGGCTTTCCGGCCTTCTTCACCTCTGCGATCAGCTCGCTCTGAGCACCCTGGAGATTGAGATTAGAGAGGGAGTGAGCCTCACCCGAAAGGATAGCTTCCTCACCCACGATCACGACAGCGGCATCAGCCTTTGCGGCAGCCGAGCGAACCTTTGCGAACTGTGAAGTGTTCTTGTCGCGGCTGTACTTGAGGCCAGGCACCCAGATAACGTCATATTCCTCACGGAGTGCGATCAGAGGTGTCACTGTGTGCTCCTTCTGGCCGTCGAAAGCCCATGTACCCATCTGCTCATACGGAGCATCGGCGAGAGGTCCGGTCACAAGAATTGTCCTGGCCTTGTCGAGAGGAAGGACATCACCCTTGTTCTGAAGAAGGACAGCCGACTGTACGGCAGCCTCCTTTGCAGCCTCGAGATGCTCAGGCGCATAGTCAACCTTCGCAGAAAGGGTCTCATCCACATACGGATTCTCGAAAAGTCCGAGTTCGAACTTGAGCTTGAGGATATTGCGCACCGCGCGGTCGATTTCCTTCTCGGAAACCTTTCCTTCCTTCACAAGTTCCTCGGCATGTTGGATGAAGCCGTATGACATCATATCCATGTCAACACCGGCATTGATGGCCTGTTCGGCAGTATGCTTGAGGTCACGCGAGAAGCCGTGTGCGATCATCTCGCCTGCGGAATTCCAGTCGGTGACGACCATTCCGTCCCATCCCCACTCGTCGCGGAGGACGTTCTTGAGAAGCCACTTGTTTCCTGTCGAAGGAATGCCGTCAACCTCGTTGAAAGAAGTCATGAGAGTGGCGGCACCGGCATCGGCAGTAGCCTTGAATGCAGGGAAATAGGTATTGCGGAGCATACGCTCTGTAATCACTGTAGTATTGTAGTCGCGTCCGCCCTCGGCAGCACCGTAGCCCACGAAGTGCTTGATGCAGGCTGCAAGTGCCGTAGGGTCGCTGAGGTCGTCGCCCTGATAGCCGCGTACCATCGCAAGACCCATCTGGACATCAAGATAAGGGTCCTCGCCCGAGCCTTCTGCGACACGTCCCCAACGAGGGTCGCGGGCAACGTCAAGCATAGGAGAGAATGTCCATCTGATACCGCTGGCTGTGGCCTCCACCGCTGCCACACGTGCACCTCTCTCCACGACATCAGGATTGAATGTGGCGGCAAGACCGAGAGGAATAGGGAACATAGTGTGGAATCCATGGATGACATCTCGTGCCACCAGGACAGGAATGCCGAGACGGCTCTGCTCCACGGCAGCCCTCTGCACGGCATTGATTTCAGCAGGATCCGCGCAGTTGAGGATGGAGCCGACTTCTCCCTTGGCCGCTGTCTCAGCCAGCCACGCACCGCCCGAAAGCTGGTTCATCTGGCCGATCTTCTCGCGCAGGGTCATCTGCTTCAGGAGATCATCGACCTTTTTGTCGATTTCGCTTTTGGGAGCGCAGGATACAGCAATAAGCACAGCCACAGCTCCCATGATCAAATTCTTTATCTTCATTTTATCAGGTTATTCAGGTTTCTGAAATACACGCACATAGTCGATTTCGTATGTCGCAGGGAGGCAGGTTTCATCCACGCCGTACATTCCGCCCCAGTCACCGCCCCATGCGAGGTTGAGCTTGAGCTGGAAAGGCTTGTTGAACGGCCATGTCTTTTCGTTTCGTCCTGCAGGATACTTGTCTGGGTTATACTCGAAGAGCAGTTCGCCGTCAACATAAGTCTTGATGTATTCCGGAGTCCACTCGAGAGCATAGACATGGAATTCCTCCATCACCGTGGCAATCTTTCGGGCAGCTGTCTTTTGAGTGCCGATAGCATGATAGTACTCCTTGCAGTGGATCGATGAAGATACCTCCGTAGGCACGCAGCCTACATGCTCCATAATATCGATCTCGCCGCCGTCAGGCCATCCCGACCACACCGTAGGCATCATCCAGAATGCCGGCCATGTGCCCTTGCCTTCAGGAAGCTTGAGACTGGCCTCGAACCAGCCGTAGGTCCATCCTTCATTTGTATTGACACGTGCGGAATAGACTCTGTCGCCATCCTTTATCGCGCGGATCTTGAGGGTTCCCTCGCTCACATCAGCAGTGACGATGTCGCCTTTGCGGCCCGGGATATAGGTCTGAAGTTCATTGTTCACCCAGCCCGGTTCGGCAGTCTCGTACCACCACTTCTTCGAATCCGGAAGCCCAGCCTCAGAGACATTGAACTCCTCCTGCCATACGAGGGTATATCCGGCCGGAGTGGCTATTTCCGGTTCGACATACTGAGCGCCGTCAGGCTTCGAGAAGCCGGCAGGAGCTGTGAAGAGGGTCCACACATATATGGAAGCAAGATCCGGATTGCCTGTAGCGTCCATGGTCTCGAGAGCCACCTGATGCATGAGGTCGAGCTCCGTGAGCCTGTTGCCGGAGCAGTCGAGATACTTCAGCTTGCTCATGCCTGTAAGGTCGAGCTCCGTGAGAGCGTTGTCCGAGCAGTCGAGATATGTGATGTCCCTGAAGGAGGTATTGAGTTCCGGCATAGCCTTGATTCCTCGGCCGGCAGCCTTGATTTCAGTGACTGCAGCAGCCTCCTTCGTGCTGAGCACTCCGTCGCCGTCGGCATCGTAAGCCTCAAGCAGAGATGCCTTGAAGGCAGGATCGGATACAGTCACTTCGTCGATCTTGTAGTTCTGTCTTACAGGGATATTCTTCTTGCCGCTCTTAGTCGTAAATACAAGTTCGGTCTCACGGACATCCCCTGTCGTGTTCTCGGCAAAAGTCACGGTGACATCTGAAGTCCCCGCAAGTCCTCCGGACGGAGCCACGGTCACCCAGGTCTTGTCCAACGAAGTCACACCCCAGTCCCCGTCGGCAGTGACGCTGACTACGACATCCTGTGCCTCATACTGCACGGAAAGAGCCTCCGTACCGAGAGTCAGCGAGACCTCCGGAACCGGTGCCGGCGCCGGCTCCTGACAACCAAAGAAAACGCCCGCAGCCAGAACAAACATTCCTATTACATTCATTTTCATCATATTATAAGACAAAAAAGGCAGGGGCAAAGCCCTATATGGACTTTTGTCCCTGCCATTTAGAGTTACTTTTTAAAGTTCAACAAGGGTAATGTCCTTGATTGTAATAGTAGAACCGGCCACAGCACCACCGAAATCAAACACAAGTTTGAGATCAGGGATGTCTGTACCTGTCAGACCTGCTGCAGTATAAACTAATTCCTCGCCGGCGGTAAGCTTGATGTCGTTCACATAAAGCACCTCATTCACATCCTTAGGATTACCGTTGTCGTCCTTTTCTGTAGGGTGCTGATAACAAGGCTTGATTGTCACATGAGGATGATCCTCGCTTGAAGTAAGCTTGACTTGGAAAGAGTATTTCTTGTCAGTAGTGAGTACAAGACCTGTATGATTGAACACCATCTGACCCTGCCACTGGTCTGCACCGGTACCATCAGGAACAACGATAGTATGTGATGTGCCCTCTGCCTCGTATTCAGGGTTTGCAATCTGAGCCCAGGTGCCGTCTGCGAACCAGAAAGAAACGTCGATTGCCGCATCATCCCACATGTTTGTCAAGCCGGTGAGATCTGAAGGATCTCTGTACTTCTCGACAGTCATGTCTATTGCTCCATCACCGTTGTCAACAACAGTAAATGTATAGTAACCGGCGGTCGCGCCATCAGTCTCAATGTTTCCTGAAGTAGCATTGAGCTTGAAGAGGCCGTTGCCTTCAAAAGAATTATATCTGTCGGTAAGCCATACACGTTCACCAGTATTGTCATCACCCCAATCAGGCTGTTCAAACAATTTCACTGAACCGCCCTGAGCAGGCATTGCTAAAGTAATCTGATAAGTATCCTCAGAAAGACGGGCGAATGGAAGTGGCGCCTCTCCTGTGTTCCAGCCGATAAGATTATCTACAGTCGGCTTTCCACCACCGTCGCCGATAACCCAGATTGAACCGTTCTTAGAATAAACGGCCTTCTCACCATCGACCATCGGAACAGCCTTGATCCACTTCGCGCTCTTGTCATAAGAGAACTGATAGTCACCGTCAACAGCCTTGAACTTGAGACCGGCACCTGAAACCTCGAAGAAATCAGGGTCAACCCAGATGTCAGCCACATTGAGGTTACCGAGAGCAAGAACATCATTCTGTTTTACAGAAAGTTCAGCAGGAAGTTCCTTGCCGTTAAGGGTAGGGCCTGCTGGGGCCTTCACGTCACGGGCCTTGAAGATCATCTGCCAGTAGCATCCAGGGTTCTCAGCCACGACAACGAGTGTAGTCTCCGTGAGTTCTGTCACATGGAATACAGGAGTTCCCCACACAAGGTCAGAAGGGACATATACCATAGGAGTATTTGCTCCGAGGGTGATTGTCTCCCCATCAAATGTGAATGTTGACTCAACATCAGCCTGCTCGATGTCAATATCAGGTTCTGCCCCAGGATTAGGACCGATTACTGTAACACCCCAGTTGATGTACATTTTTCCATCTTCACCTGAATCATATACATATTTTCCGTCAGGAAGGAATGTAATCGCATCATCATACATACCGAAGTCAGCCTTCTCGTTTGCACCTGCAGACCACCATCCTGTAGGATTCGCAACAGACTCACCGCAGCCAAGGTGACCCTTTGCCTCAGAATCCATCACCCACACCTTTCCGGCAGCATCCGTACCTGCAAGAAGATCCATTGGGGAAGCACCTGCAGTAACGAAGTTATAAAGCCATGAGATTGTGCCGTCACCGTTAGGTGCATTGTTGGCAGAAAGTTTCACCTCTGAAGAAGAAAGCTCGGTCACGAGGAAACGAGGTTCGTCATAGATGGTCTGGTTCGGAATGTAAGAGAGGTTCTTCTGTGCAGGGAGCACGAGCCAGATTTCCTCTATACCAGCGTCATTCCAATTGTTCTCCACCTTATAAGTGGTCTCGTATGCAGGGATCGCAACACAGAAGTCAGCTCCGTCAGGAGATGTTCCGAGAGCGGTGAATCCTGCATTCACATACACGAGATTGTCCTTGCCAGGGTCAAAGCTGTACTTGCCGTCAGCTGTGAATGTCATGATGTCATCATAAATTCCCCAGTCAGCCTTCTCATTTGCCTTTGCCGACCACCATGAAGCAGGATCACCTGTATTCGGACCACAACCGAAATGGCCGTCCTTCTCATAGTTCCACTGCCACCTCTGAGCAAGTTTCTTCATATAAGGAGCAGCATCAAACGGGTCGCGATAAGTATTCTCAAGAGTGTATTCCACAATCTTTGAACCGACAGAGACGCCGTTGGCATTGTATGCCTTGACCTCAACCTGATGAGTACCTGCGTCACGGACACGAAGCTTGAGACCGTTTACAGTATAAGCATATTTCTTTGAGGCCTTTCCGTCATCGACCTTGTCCACCTCACCGAATATCCACATTGGGACAACGCCTTCGTTGGTGACTTCAAAAGTCACATAGTTGGTTTCCTGATCTACAGTGATCACGACATCAAGAGCTGAAGCCTCAGGAAGCTTACTCTGATCCGGGGTCAGAACTTCGGGATAACATCCGAAAGCCATGACCGATGCCGCCAGAGCTGCGATATATTTAAAAATCTTTTTCATATTAACCCGAAATTTTAGTAGTTGTTCTGTACGATAGGGTGATCTGTACTTGCAGTCTTGTCAATCTCTGCCTGAGGGATAGGCCAGTACTTCTTGTTAGGTGTCCAGTCAATAGGCTGGCTCTTGTCCCAAGTACGCTTTGCAGAAGTAAGAGCAGCCTCAGCCTTGCCTGTACGGACGAGATCCCAGTAACGCTTTCCTTCACCCACGAACTCCTTGCGACGCTCCTGTATTATACCGTCGATGGTCGTGTCTGTATCAGAACAGTTTCTGATGGCACGGACCTGAGCAAGATAGTCGTTTCCGTTGCCTCCGGTAAGAAGAGCAAGTTCAGCGGCATTGAGAAGGGTCTCGGCATAGCGATAGACACGCTTGTTATTGCCATAATTCATTGTATTGGAAGCCTTGTAACCGTGGTTACCGTTTGTTCTCGCCATATACTTGAGAAGGAAGTAACCGGTTGACTGCCAACGGCCGCCATTGACACCATTACCATATTCACCCACAACTGCGAGGTGGTTGTAGATACCACCATCCTTACGGGTATCGTTGTCATCATACATCTCGTATGTTGCTGCAGCAACCGGACTGAAGCCCCAGCCGTCATCAAACTGACCGCTCACGCCGCCCGGAATACCGATGAGAGTAGAATATACATTACCACCGGTAGCGATAGGAGCGCCCCAGTCGCGGACACCACCTTCTGAGATGTAGTTGATCTCCCAGATAGACTCAGTGCCCCACTCGCCTGACTCTGCCCAGATACCTGCAAAATCAGCAGCAAGAGCATACTGACCGGACTCGATGATCTCCTTCATGAAACCGAGAGCCTTCTGATAGCGGCTTTCGTCGTTCTGATACATCACAGCCTCTGTGTAGAGCATGTAAGCCATTGCCTTTGTAACACGACCGTAATTCTCAGGAGTCTGTTTCATAGGAAGGACATCAAGTGCAAATACTTCCTCAAGCTTTGTCACGATGTTGATGTAAACATCATCAGCCTGAAGCTGAGGGGTTGTGTAAGGAGCCTTGAGGTTCTCATCATAGTAAGGCACATTGCCCCAGAATTTCCAAAGAATGGTGTAATAGAACGCCTTGAGTACAGTAGCCTCTGCCTTATAGAGAGTCTTTGTCTCGTCAGACATGCCCGGAACATTGTCAACATTCTCAAGGACATGGCAGCAACGGTTGATACCCGAATATGAGACTGTCCAAGGTACATCTACGATTTCGGTCGGAGTAGAAGTATAGTAGTGAATCTTCACGAGACCCGGCTGGTCACCGTCGTTTGATCCGCCGCAATATAAGTCGTCCGACATAATGTCAGACATCATCTGAAAGTCAGTATATTGATAGAAATAGTCATACCACTTGAGAGGGTCGTATGCAGCCACAAGGCCTTCGAACATACGGGACTCATTGAGGTAGTATTCAGACTGAGGCTCTGAAGAATTGTGCTTGACTGTGACGAACTCCTTTGTACAAGAATACATCAGAAGGACAGCCAATGCGCTTATTGCAATAATTATCTTTTTCATAATATCATCCTGTTAAATTAGAAAGTAAGGTTTACACCCACAGAGAATGTGCGGTTCTGAGGATAGATACCACGGTCGATACCGAGCTCTGTTCCGAATCCGTTACCACCTGTAACTTCAGGGTCACATCCTGAATACTTTGTGAGAGTGAAGAGATTCTCTGCCTGAGCATACACTCTGAGACGCTGAACGAAGAACTTCTTTGTCAGCTTCTGAGGGAGAGTATAACCGAGCTGTACGTTACGTGCACGGATGAATGAAGCATCCTCCACCCAGTAGTCAGACACACGGTAGTTCTCGTTTGCTGATGTAAACTCGAACTTAGGAGCTGAATTGGTAGAGCCCTCGCCTGTCCAACGGTTGAGGATGGTCTTAGGAAGGTTGATGTAGTAGAGGTCTGTACGACGTGTCACGTTGAATGCCTGCACGCCTGCCTGTCCCTGAAGGAGCATGCTGAAGTCGATGCCCTTCCACGCGAAACCGAGGTTGAGACCGAATGTCCAGTCAGGAATACCCTTACCAATATATGTACGATCTGCGTCAGTAAGCTGTCCGTCCTTGTTCACATCCTGGAAACGGAAGTCACCAGGAGTTGCATTTGGCTGGATCATCTCGCCGTCAGCATTCGTATAGGCCTGAACCTCAGCCATGTTCTGGAACACGCCGTCTGTCTTGTATCCGTAGAAGAACGGGAACGGCATTCCGACCTCACCGCGGGTGAGCTGACCGATCTTGTGGCTTGAGCCGTAGAGGTCCGTAGCGTCGTCACCGAGATAGAGGAGGGTATTCTTGTTATAGGTTGCATTCACAGAGATGTTCCAGCTGAAGTCACCGTAAGTGTCACGGTATCCGAGGTCGATCTCGACTCCGCTGTTGGCCATATCACCGAGGTTACCTGTAGGAGATGAGTCTCCTGAGTAGCCCGGTACAGGCATTGAGAGGAGCATGCCGGTGGTCTTTTTGCGATACCAGTCAACTGTTGCAGTGAGACGGTTGCCGAAGAAAGCGGCATCGAGTCCTATGTCAGTCTGAGCTGTCTGCTCCCACTTCACGTCAGGGTTGGCAAGTCCTGAAGGCTTTGCACCTATGTTGATGACCTCAGATCCGTTTGCACCTGAACCGAACACATAGTTGTTGCCTGAGTTCATATAGACTGCGTATGTGAAGTTACCGATGTTGTCGTTACCGTTCACACCCCATGATGCACGGAGCTTGAGGCCGGAGAGCCATGACACATCCTGCATAAAAGCCTCGTTCTTGATGTTCCAGCCGACTGATGCAGAAGGGAATGTTCCCCACTTGTTGTTGTCACCGAAGCGGCTTGATGCATCACGACGTACTGTAACCTCGGCCATGTAGCGCTCACCGTAGTTGTATGAAACTCGGCCGAAGTATGACGCGAGTCTGTAAGGAATCGAGTTCCATGAACCCCAGCCGTTACGGTCACCGTTTACGGTCTGGCCGACTGTGTTGTTCACAGAAATCTTGTAAGTGTCATACGGATACATGAGACCATTTGCAGATGCACCCACATTAGATGATGATGATGAGAGTGCTGACTGACCGAGGATCACGGAAATCGAGTTCTGTCCGAAAGTCTTGTCGTACGAAAGGATATTCTCGACCTGCCATGAGAGCGAACGGTTCATCTCCTGAGAAGCTCCGTCAGCATAGTTGGTCTTTGTCGTAACCACTTCATTGCCGTCCTTATCATAAGTGGTGGTGTCTGACGTGGTCTCATAGCTGTAGTTCTTTGTAGAAAGGAAATATGGTTCCCAGTAACCGTTGTTACCCCAGAAGGCCATATCTATACCCACCTGAGTGCGGAACTTGAGGCCATCCCAGATCTGGAGCTCGAGATTGCCGTTGGCAACAAACTTGTCTGTCCAGTACTTGGTGCCTGGCTGCTCAAGCATTGCGAGAGGGTTGTTCTGCTCATTATAGATTGTACCGTCAACGATTGTATAGGCCTGACCTGCGTCATTTCTTATAATATAAGGGTATCCGTCGGCATAGAGAGTCTTGTATGCCTCTTCCTGCTCAGCTGTAGCATAAATTGTTTCGAGAGGCGACATTCCGATTGCTGAACCGAGAGGAGAGCCGTACTCTGAGTTGGTGGAGATACCTGTAGAGTTTATGTGAGCGTATGAAACGCTTGTCTGCATGGTCATCTTGTTGAGCCAGTTGCGGTCATCGGAGTTGTCGAACAGAGTTGCGTTCAAGGCCTGACGGAGAGTGAAACGGTCATAGTTTGCACGGCCGTAGTTACCTCCGATGGTACCCTCGCGGGTAAGGAAACCTGCTGAAGTTGAGTACTGGATGCGGTCGTTTCCTCCGTTGATGTTGATGTCATGCTTCATCACTGGGGCATTATCATTGAAGATAGCGCTCACCCAGTCTGTTCCTTCGCCGAATGAATAAGGATCTGCATAACGAGGCTCCTGACCGTTGTTGATGTAACCTTCGTTCATCATGATGGCATACTCTGTCGCATTCAGCACCTGAGGCTTGCGCCATGGATTCTGCCATCCGTAAGAGAAATCATAGTTTACTGTTGTCTTGCCCTTCGAACCCTGACGTGTGGTCACGAGGATGACACCGTTCGCAGCACGTGCTCCATAGACTGCACCTGAAGCGGCGTCCTTGAGGACCTCTATACGCTCGATGTCATTAGGGTTGAGGTAGTCGATTCCACCTACAGGCATACCGTCAACGATGTAGAGAGGTTCCGAGTTGTTGATGGTACCGATACCGCGGATACGGATCTGCGAGCCTGCATCCGGAGCACCGGAAGTTGAAGTTACGGTCACGCCGGAAGTCATACCCTGAAGGAGGTTATCGACACGGCTTGCCGCTGTCTTTTTAAGGTCGTCAGATGTGATTGATGAAATCGCTGCTGTCACGACGCTCTTCTTCTGGACGCCGTAACCGATTACGACCGTCTCTTCGAGCATCTGAGTATCTTCTTCAAGAACGATGTTTAAGTTGCCCCCCCCTACAGGAACGCGGGCAGTCTTATAACCGATCGAAGAAACAACGAGGATTGCGTCTGAAGGCACAGCTTCGTTGAAAGCGAATGCACCGTCCAGATCGACTGTTGTACCGATGGAAGTTCCTTCAACGATGACGGCTGCGCCTATCACCGGGTATCCGGAAGCATCCACTACTGTACCTTTCACTTGCTGAGCAAACGCGCTGGCGCAGCTCAATGCCATTGCCACGAAGGCCATGACGATTTTACGAGTTAGGTGTTTCATGGGTTAGTATTTGTGTGTTAATGTAATGGGTGAACGTATTTATATAGGTTCGCAAGGACAAATTTAGAAAGTTTTTGTATTCCGCAGACAATAGTTTCATCCGTCCGCTTCAACAAAGTGGACAGAACAGAGCAGAACCACTAATAATCAAATGATTAGCAGCCGAAAAAGTGGGTAAAAAGTGGACTTCAGATTCGTCGTAAACCGATCTTGCGCACCGTTTCTTCGAAGTTTTCGCGCTCTGAAAGAGCTGCATTCTTGACCTGCGCTCTGTAGTTGTAGATGGTGTTGACGGAGTATCTCAGAAGGGAGGCTATGTGCGACGATTGGGTGATTCCGAGTTTGATCAGGGCGAAGATGCGCAGTTCTGTATTGAGCATCTCGCCGTCTTTCAGGACGATCTTTTCCTCTTCTTTCAGAAGCGAGTTGAAATCCTCGACAAAAGTAGGATACAGCTGAAGGAAGGATGTATCGAAGGTCTTGTAGAAATTCTTCAGTTCGGCTTCGTACTGCTCACGTCCGAGAGCCTTCTTGAGCTTGTCGAGATAGCCGGAGCACATGGAGAGGAAGAGACCGAGATATTCCTCCTTTGCGGCATTGGCCTCTATGAGTTCCATATTGGTACGCTTCAGATCGTATTCGGCCGCTTCAATCGATCTGTAGGATGCAGCAAGTTCCTTGTTCTTGCTGGCTATCTCACGGGAACTCAGTCTCGCCTTCAAGAACAGCCGTACGGCATATACGAAGAGGATGAAGAAGAGGACAGCCATGGCGAATATCCAGTTGAGCAGCATCTTGCGTTCACGGTCGTTCTTGGCCTTGTTGTCGGTATAGGCCTTCTCTATCATCGGGAAGATGGATGCAATCTGCACTTTGCGGAGCTTGGCATTATAGAACACAGCATCGTCAAGACTGAATCTGATGTATCTGAAAGCCCTGTCAGTATCCTGAGGCGAGACTAATTTCTGAGCGAGAGAGGAAAGGGAGGCATTGTCCTTGATCGCCCCCCGGATGTCGCATACAGCCGATTCCGTCCACCAGTGGACGGCACCGAGCAGGTTGCCCTGACGGTCGCAGATGGCACCCTGCCAATAAGCCCTGATGGCGTACTGACGGGTGTTCCTGTCCAAAGACGACAGCCTTGCCATATTGAGTGCCGAGGCCTTTTCGAAATCTCCCTGATTGATAAGCCGGAGGACACGGATATGATGATTTTCCTCGGACGACTCGGGAGTATTGGCAAGAATCTGGTCCTGATAATAGCCGACCTTCTCTATTCCCTCGACCTTGACGCTCGAACTTCGGACATATTCGTCATAATCCGCCAGATATTTCTGCCTTGCGTTGTACCAGCCGATCATCTGCTCCTTGTTGAAGGTGAGCGTATCCATCTGATCGAATATGTTCTCCGTCTCAAGATACAGACCGGCATTGATGTAGAGCAGGACCTTGTCAAGAAGGGCATCGTTCAAAAGAGACCCGTTCCCGAGAGACCTGGCAATATTCTCCTGATGCTCAAGCATTTCCTTAGCCTTATCAAACTGATAAGCCTCGTACTCGCTGAAGAGCTGGCCATAGATATGGTATTTCTGAAGGTCATCCATCCCACGCGAGAGGAGCATATTCTCTATCGTACTGATCTTCTGTTCCTTGGCAAGGACATATTCATCCACCATGTCCATCGCCTCCTCCAGCTTCCTGAGGTCCTCCTCAAAAGGACTCACCGAAATCATGCTGCATGAGGTCAGGGACAATACAGCCGACACAAGAACCGTAATGAAATATCTCGAAGTTGAAATCATAATATTTCAAATGATAAAATTTTAAACAGTTTCTAAATATATCAATCACAAATTAAATCATTTTTTATGAATTTTCAAGTTTTGCCTTCCTAATATATGAGCCGTTGTGCTTATTTTCGTATATTTGCGGGCTGTGTTCACACAACGGTTACAAGAAATACTGAATATGAAAAGATGCTTCATCATGCTTGCGGCCATGCTTGCCGTCAGCATATCATGTACAAAGGAAATCGAGGAGACGCCTCTGACCATCGGGGAGCAGACGCTGATGACCAAGATCATAGGGGATACCAATGGGGAATTCGAGCCCGGTTCGCTGCTGATAAAGGTTGACAGGGAGCTTGCTGACGAGCTGTCTGCGGGAGTGGAACTGCTTGAGGAGGGCACGACACTCAGTATCCGTCCGGCTCTCGCGATACAGCCGGCCAATATGGAGGTGGCCCGCAAATATGGGCTTGACAGATGGTTCACGGTAAACTTCGACGAGGCTAAGCCTGTGAAGGAGATTGCCGTCAAGATGGCTCTCAACCCTTCTGTGGTAGCCGTCCAGTACAACTCTTATCTGAAGCCTGTGGTTTCGGACGTGGTGATGCCGTTCGTGCCTTCTCCTTCAACTAAGGCGGCCCATGAAACGGACGCTTACCCTTTCGATGACGAATTTCTTCCGAAGCAGTGGAATCTCATAAACCTCGGCGACAAGGAAGTGGCTTCCAATGCAGTGGCGGGAGCTGATGTGGGTGTAAAGGATGCGTGGAGACTTACGGGAGGCGACCCGAGCGTGGTGGTGGCTGTGTTTGACTGTGCCGTGAACAGCCTTCATGAAGACCTCAAGGATGCCCTTTGGGTAAATCAGGCCGAGCTCGACGGCGAAAGCGGGAAAGATGACGACGGCAACGGATATATCGATGACAAATACGGATTCAACTTTGTGGGATGTACTGCCATCACTCAGAATCTGACAGAAGACATGCTTGACGGCCAAAAGCCTTCCGTTGCCATCAAGGGCAAATTGCTCGACTGGACAAAAGGAAGCGGACACGGCACCCATGTGGCCGGAATCATTGGTGCGACCAACGGTAACGGCAAGGGTGTAAGCTCGATAGCGGGAGGAACCGGCAACGGCGACGGAGTGCGACTGATGAGCTGTCAGATCTTCAACGGTAATGCCAATGCGTCCGACGCTCAGACCGCTGCCGCATATATCTATGCGGCTGACAACGGGGCCTGCATCGCGCAATGCTCATACGGACATAACAGCATCATCACTTCTGATGATGTCTATCTTAACGGTGACGGAGATGACATCAAGGGCTCACCTCTCGAAAACGCAGCCCTGCGGTATTTCCTCGACCCGGCAAACAGCAACCATGAATCGCTTCAGGGAAACATGGCAGTATTTGCTGCCGGCAACCATTCAAATCCTTATTCAAGTTACCCGGGAGCACTTCCGTACGTGATTTCCGTGACCGCCTTCGGAGCCGATTATCTGCCGGGCGGATACACCAACTTTGGCCCGGGATGCAAGATTGCCGCACCGGGAGGAGAATATCTGGGTCCGGACAGCGACAACGGCACAATGGTTCTTTCTACAGGCGTGTCCAACGCCGCCCAGTCATCACCTGGAGTCACTGACGATAACGGAAAGACAAATAACAATTACGTGTATATGCAGGGTACGTCGATGGCATGTCCTCATGTTTCCGGTGTCGCAGCTCTCGGAATATCATACGCAAAGAAGCTCGGCAAGACCTTTACACGGGAAGATTTCACCTCCATGCTCCTGACTTCCGTGAACGACATAGACCAGTATCTTGAAGGCACGAAAAAGCATTACAGCCTATCGACATACAGCTGGACAGACATCAATCTGCTGCAATATAAAAATTATCTCGGTACCGGGGCAGTTGACGCATGGAAATTCCTCATGGCCATAGAAGGCACTCCTTCAGTGATGGTCAAGATCGGCGAGAAGGTTACGGTCGATCTGGACGACTATCTCGGAGAAGGTCTCGCAAAACGTTTAAAGTGCGAGGTATCTCTGGATGCGGCCACCCGGGATGCGCTCGGACTGGTTGAGAATCCTGTCATCAAGGACGGAAAACTGGAAATCACATGTACTGCATTGGGTTCAGGAAAGATAACCATCAGTTCACAGACCAATACTCAAGATCCGTTTGAGGGTGGTACCGGAAATTCTATCGGAAAGATGGAGTTCTCCCGCGAAATATCTATTGTTTCACGTCCTTTCGCCGCTTCCAACGGCGGATGGTTCTGATCCCAGTCATCCTGAAAGAAATGATGGCTCTTTAAACTGAATAATATACAATGAAAAAGACACTATATATAATCCTTGCGGCAGCACTCTGCATGCTGACATCCTGCAAGAAAGAAATGACACTCGCAGAGAAGATGGTTGGTGACTGGCACTGCCCGGCAACATCAATAGATGCCGAAATCTATGTCACTTTCACCGCTGAAGGTACATTTTCCCTCTATCAACAGATCGGCGAAGGCGCCTTCAGGCTCTATAACGGCACCTATTCTCTTGCCGGGACCGTATTAAGCGGCAAATATAACGACGGTACGCCATGGGGAGCCTCATACGAGGTCACTTCAAGTGACGACAATCTAATCACTCTCACTGCAGAAGGCGTATCCGAGACTTACAGCAGAGTGAACGGTGGTATTCCGGAAGATGTGCTGGCAAGTTGCGTGACAATAGTCAAGTCTGAGGATGATGAGCCCGTTCCATTCCTCTAATCCTTGTTTCGCATGCTGAATTCGCAGCCGCAGTATTGCTGGTTGTAGAAATCGTATTGCTTTATTATTTCGAGACGGCGTTCCTGGAGGCCGTTTTTGCGCCAGTTCTGATTCCACCAGATGACTCGGTCATCTGGTGGAATCATGTTTATTTCGTTACATGCCCACAGGCCGGCCTCGTTGATCTGGTCAAGAGATTTCCAGCGGGAAGATGCAAGAGTGGTGGTGATGACCTTGAAACCATGGTCACGTGCATACGCAGCAGTTCGCAGAAGTCTGAGCTTGAAGCACTTGAGACAGCGTCCTCCCCTCTCAGGCTCAGCTTCAAGACCCGCCATGGCCTCGAGCCAGTTCTCATGATCATAGTCAGCATCCACGATTTCGAGCCCGAGAGCCTGAGCATAGCGCGTGCACTCATCCTTCCTTATCTCATATTCCTCACGGGGATAGATGTTGGGATTGCAATAATAGATGACCGGAGTGATCCCGTTCTGAAGCAAGGCCTCGATGATGGCGCTCGAACAAGGCGCACAGCAGGTATGAAGGAGAACCTTAGTCTCCCCCATCGGCGCCTCTATCGTATTTTTCCTTTTCTTCATAAATTCACTGCAAAGATACAACAAAGAAACGAAAGTGAGTGCAAAACGGGAAAAGAATGTTGTCTGTTAGCGATTTAACAGTGTTTGCCAAGATGTTGCAGAGCCATTAAATGCCAATGAAAAGCCAAGAAATGACAAAGTTTCGTTACTATCCCGTTACTTTGACTCTTGACTTTGAACGACTGTTTTGGTT
>CAYXMV010000030.1:0-18181 GCA_964466235.1 uncultured Muribaculaceae bacterium
ACGGATTATTCCGTCCAAATCCTTATCTTTGCCTTCATTGACATTATGCGGGTCGAAATCTTTCATCGTGTCGTCAGAAAATAATTATATACAAATATAGATTTATTTTTATAATTTGATGGTTATTATTTCTGTGTTGATATGTTGAAAACTATGATTCACTATTGAATATCAGATGATTACCAAATGACATCTTTGTTGAAAAACTTAATGGAAAGACGATGAAAAAAAATCATAAATAAATTTTGAAAAGAATTCCGGCCGCCGTAATATTCGGATAATCCGGATTTGCCAATTTAGTTTTCATTTGATTTTAACATACTTTTCAACGGGTTATCAACAGAAAAATAAAGAAAAATGTTAATAAGTTCAAAATCCGTCACACAAGTAGCGGACAAAATATCGGATCAGAAGGAAACCTTCTGCAGCGGACTCTTTCTCTCGGCCCGCTGGTTTGCCGTTTCCGAACTTGACTATGACGGGATACAGCTGATAGTCCTCCCGGACAAGGATTCCGCAGAATATTGTGCTGCAGACCTTTACAATCTTATACCCGGGGACACTGTGTTCTTCCTGCCCGACTCGGGAAAGAATATAGAAAGGAGCAATTACAAGTCCTCCCTCGGAGTGCAGCGTACTTCGGCCATAGGAAAGATTATCGAACATAGGGAAGGCAGCCTGACCATAGTCACTTACCCTTCCGCCCTTGAAGAAGGGATTCCGGACATGACCACAATAAAGGAATCCCTGCTGAAGCTCACCGTAGGGGAAGAAATCAGCCATGATGAAATAATAGAATCGCTCTTCAGCAGCGGATTCGAAAGGGTTGACTTCGTTGCAGAGCCGGGACAGTTCGCGATCAGGGGAGCTATAGTTGACATATTCTCATACTCATACAACGATCCTTTCAGAGTCTCGTTCTTCGGTGACGAGATAGATTCAATAAACATATTCGACTGCAACACACAGCTTTCCAAAGAAAAGACCGATGTTGCTGAGATATATCCCGATCTCGCGTCATCATCGGATGAGGCCGCAACCGTCTCTGTTACCGATATCCTCCCTGACGACACCCTCGTATGGCTTGATTCCTCCGACATGTACAGGGAAAAGCCGTTCTTTGAAGCCTTAGGCAGATTCAGAAGGATATATATGGAAGTCCCTCTTTCACGTCAGAACGAGGAACCGGTAAAGTTCAACATATCGCCTCAGCCTTCCTTCAACAAGAATTTCGAACTGCTTACAGAAGATATAAGGAAGAGGATAGAAGGAGGATACAGGGTAAGGATATACGGTGAAAAGGAGTCTCAGCTCGAAAGGCTCAAGGCGATCCTTTCCCAGAACGGAGGACTTCTTCCGGAATTCATGGCCAAGTGCAACATACACAACGGATTCATAGACCATGACGACAAGGTCTGCTGCTACACTGACCACGAAATATTCGACCGTTTCCACAGGGTGAGCATAAGGAGAAGCGTCGAAAAGAGCGAACAGCTGACAATCAACGACCTGACTTCATTCGCTATAGGCGACTACATCGTGCATATAGACTATGGTGTGGGAATATTCGGAGGCCTTGTAAGGATGAAGGATGACCGGGGAAGGATGCACGAAGTGGTCAAGCTTACCTATAAGGATAATGATGTGGTTTTCGTTTCGGTGCATGCTCTTCATAAAATATCACGCTATAAATCAAAGGATTCCGAGCCTCCAAAGATTCATAAGCTCGGATCGAAGGCATGGCAGAACCTCAAGGCGAGCACGAAGTCGAAGGTAAAGGATATAGCTAAGGACCTGATCCGGCTTTATGCAAAGCGGAAGAGTGCCCGGGGATTTGCGTTTTCTGCCGATACATATATGCAGCAGGAGCTCGAATCATCATTCATGTATGAGGATACGCCAGATCAGGAAAAGGCAGTATATGCAGTGAAGAGGGACATGGAGGATGACTGCCCTATGGACAGGTTGGTGTGCGGAGATGTGGGATTCGGAAAGACTGAAGTCGCCGTGCGCGCAGCCTTCAAGGCCGTAGCGGACAGCAAGCAGGTGGCTGTGCTCGTGCCTACTACCATCCTTGCCCTCCAGCATTACAATACCTTCAAGAACCGTCTCAAGGATTTTCCTTGCAATATAGATTATGTAAGCCGCCTCAGGACGGCCAAAGAAGTGTCCGAAATCCAGAAGAAGATGAAATCTGGCGCCCTTGATATAATAATAGGTACCCATAAACTGATAGGCAAGGGATTCGAATTCAAGGATCTGGGACTTCTCATAATCGACGAGGAACAGAAATTCGGAGTCAGCGCCAAGGAGAAGCTGCGTCAGCTGAAGGCTTCTGTTGATACCCTGACCCTCACGGCTACACCTATACCGCGTACCCTCCAGTTCTCGCTTCTCGGAGCTCGTGACCTTTCCATCATAAACACTCCTCCGCCTAACAGGATACCTGTACAGACCGAGATAATGCTTTTCGACCACGATGAAGTCAGGAAGATAATAGATTATGAACTCAACAGAGGAGGACAGGTATTCTTCGTCCACAACAGAGTGGAGGAACTTCAGTCCATCCACGACATCCTACACAGGCTTGTCCCGGACATGAAGATATGCGTCGCTCACGGTCAGATGGAGGCTAAAGTCCTTGAAAACAAGATACTTGACTTTATGTCGGGTGATTATGACATGCTGCTCTGCACAACTATCATAGAGAACGGTCTCGACATCCCTAACGCAAATACCATAATAATAAACCAGGCACAGAATATAGGTCTGAGTGACCTTCATCAGCTCAGGGGCCGTGTAGGAAGATCCAACAAGAGGGCCTTCTGCTATCTTATGGTTCCTCCTCTCGTATCTATTACCGAAGATGCACGCCGCCGTCTGAAGGCAATAGAATCATTCTCCGATCTCGGCAGCGGATTCAATATCGCCATGCAGGACCTCGACATACGGGGAGCAGGTAATCTTCTCGGAGCCGAACAGAGCGGATTCATAACCGACATGGGATTCGAGACATATCAGAAAATACTTGCGGAAGCGATGGAAGAGCTCGGAATGGAGACAGGAATCACGACACGCGGCACAGATGACAATTATGTGTCGGACTGCACCATAGAGACCGACCAGCTCGCCCTCATTCCTGATACCTATATAGATATAACGGCAGAGAAGATAAGGATATACAAGGAACTTGATTCATTGGAATCCGATAAGGAGATGGATGCAATGAAGAACAGGCTTGCAGACCGCTTCGGGCCGCTTCCAGACGAGCTTATGAGGCTGTTTGACATCGTAAGGATAAGACAGTTGGGACAGAAGCTCGGATTTGAGAAGATAATCATCAAGAATGGGGTGATGATAGCCTTCTTCATATCAAATCCTTTGTCCAAATATTACCGCAGCGACAGATTTTCGAAGATTCTTGAAGGCATAAGCAATAATCCTAAGATTTTCGAACTTAAGCAAAATGATAACAGACTTAGAATTTTTGTCCGTAATATTGATTCTATTTCAAAGGCTTACGATGTTTTAAAGAAGTTATAAAGATATTTTTTGTATTTTTGCGCGGTTTTTCAATTAAAGAACAGTGTCTTATCTTGTAATCGACATAGGCAACACAGCCCTGAAGGCGGCATGGTGTGACGGTATCACACTCGGCAAGACTTTCAGGTATCAAGGTGAAAGAATGATGGATTTCATTCTTTCCATGACCTTGAAATCTAAGCCGGATGTTATGGTCATGAGCAGTGCAAGACATTTTTCCGCTCATAACATTGAGATGCTCCGTAAAGAGTGCGGAAGGCTTGTCATCGTTGACGGAAAGATGCTTGAAGATCATGGAATTCCTTCATATTTAACCCCGGACAGGGCGGCATCCATAATGGCTTCAAGGTTTCTTTTCAAGTCAAGAGGATGTACGATCTTTGATTTCGGAACCACTTTGAGCATCGATTTTCTTGATGCGGAAGGAAATTATGAAGGGGGCAACATCTCTGTAGGATGCCGTACGAGATTCAAGGCTCTCAACAGATATTCGAAGTCTCTTCCTTTGATAGACACTCCTGAGCAGAACGTGGAAAAAGGTCAGGACATCATATCTTCAATGGAGAGCGGAGTAATATCAGGCATAATCTTTGAAATTGAAGGCTACATTTCGAATCACCCCGCAAATATCAATGTTTTTACGGGCGGTGATGCGATTTATTTTGCAAAAAGGATGAAAAACTCCATCTTTGTAGTTTGTAACCTTGTTTTGATGGGGTTAGCTTTAATAGCTTTGGAATATGATAAGAAAGATTGAGAGGATATTTCTGCTTGCGGTGTTTCTCATCATAAGTTTTTCCGTGTCGGCACAGGAAGGAGCTTATGGTGCGTATTCACCATACTCTATTTATGGAATAGGCGACATCTCGAAGGAGGGAAGTTCGTTCACAAAGAGCATGGGAGGAGTAGGAATAGCAACGAGGAACAGGAAATTCATAAACTTCACAAATCCGGCTTCATTGTCTGCGAGAGATTCCCTCTCGTTCATGGCTGATTTCGGAATAGAGCAGAACAACAAGGTTTACAGACAGGGTGACATCAGGTCTGCCAACAACACCTTCAATATACATGACTTCGTGATGAGTTTCCCTATTCTGAGAAAGGCTTCGGCATTCATGGTGGGAATAACTCCTTTCAGTGATGTCGGGTATGATTTCTCTTCAGTAGAGACAGATCAGGACATCATAGGAAACACAGGAAACATTTCTTATGATTCTTACGGTACAGGAAGCGTATATCAGGCGTTTGTAGGTGCAGGAGCAACTTTCTGGAAAAGGCTTTCGGTAGGTGCCGAACTTATATATTATTTCGGAAACATCGACAAGGTGACCAATATGAATTACAGCAATAATTCATACAGGTCGGTCAACACGGGGCATGAACTGGCTCTCAGAGGTACTACAGGAAAGTTCGGACTTCAGTATGAACAGAAGCTCGGAAAAAAGATGTCGATGGTAGTCGGAGCCACATACAGGTTGGGTACGGACGTGAAGGGATATTCGACTTCCTACAGATATGCGTCCCAGTCAGGAGTAGTTGACACCCTCAAACATAATATTGACACTCTCGGTGCCGGAAAAGTACGCATTGCAGATGAAATAGGTGTGGGAATATGCCTGAAGGGTGGAGAGGACTGGATGGTTGAATTCGATTATCTCAGAAGCAATTGGGCGAAGTCGGGATTCGAAGGAAGGGAAGGATTTGCCGCTGTGGGATCTTCTGTATTCACTTCGACTGTATCGCAGTCGTTCAGGGCTGGATTTGAATTCATCCCGAACAGGAATGACATCAGATATTATATGAAGAGATGTTCTTACCGTGCCGGACTTTATTATGACCGTTCTTATTATAAACTTGACGGAAATAATATAGATTCTATGGGTCTTACTTTCGGAATGACATTCCCTATAGTAGGATTTACTAACGGTCTCACTCTCGGAGTCGATTTGGGGCAGAGGGCAAGTACAAGGAACAATATGATCCGGGAAAGATACGCCAAAATAATGGTAAGCTTCAATATTTACGATATATGGTTCCGGAAGAATCAGTATAGATAGAAAATAATTAAAAACACAAAATACCGCTATGAAAAGAATTGTACTGTTGATTTCTGTCGCTGCTATGGCACTTTTTGCAAGCAGCAAGGTTTCCGCACAGGGAAAGTTCGGTCCTGACAGCGCCGAGTGTATCAAGTATCTGTCGTATTACACTGAGTATTACAAGCAGAAGAATTATGATTCTGCTCTTCCTAACTGGAGAAAGGCATACAGCCTCTGTCCTCCTACAGCACGCTATTCTATGCTTTCTGACGGAACTACCCTCCTCAGGAGACTCATTCAGCAGAATCAGAAGAACGCTGTCTATAGAGCAAAGCTCGTTGACTCTCTCCTGACTATCTATGACCAGCGTGTTGAATATTGGCCAAAGTATGCGACTACATCGCTTAACAACAAGGCTTCAGACATGTACAACTACCTCAAGAACGATCCTAAGAGACTTTTTGAAGGTCTTACTGAAGTAGTGAGCAAGATAGGTGCTCAGACAAGGCCTGACATCTTCCTTTTCCAGCTCAATACGGCATGTGACCTCTATCATGAGGGTTCTCTCGATGCCGAGAAGGTGATCGAGGTATATGAGACTGCTACAAAGTATCTCTCAGAAGTAACTCCTAAGAACGATGTGGAGAAGAGAAGCATCGACAAGACTATCGAGGATATTGAGAGTCTCTTCATCACAAGCCAGGTGGCAAGCTGCGACAATCTCCTTGAGCTCTTCGCTCCGAGGTATAATGCAAATCCGGATGATCTCACTCTTGCAAAGAACATAGTGAGGATGATGAGCCTTACAGAGGGATGTACGGACAACGACCTGTTCCTCAATGCAGTAAACACCATGTACAGACTTGAGCCTTCTCACAACTCTGCTTATTATCTTGCAAAGCTTTATGCCGGCAGGGGAGATATGGACAATTCAATCAAGTATATGGAAGAGGCTGTTGCTTCAGAGGAGTCTGATTCAGCTACAGATGCCGCATATCTCTTCGAGCTTGCTGCAACATGCTTCAAGAACGGAAGAAGTCCTAAGGCATTCGAGTGCGTCCTCAAGGCTGCAGAGCTTGATCCTGCAATGGCAGGAAAGGCTTACCTTCTCGCCGGTACAATCTGGGGTTCTCAGGCATGTTCAGGCAACGAAATCGAGAAGAGGGCTCAATATTGGGTTGCTGTTGACTATATGGTAAAGGCAAAGAATGTCGATTCTTCTCTCGCAGAGGAAGCTGACAGCCATATCAGACAGTACTCGTCTTACTATCCGCAGACTGCCGAGGCTTTCATGTACGACATCACCGACGGACAGTCATACACCGTATCATGCGGCGGAATGAGGGCGACTACAACCGTAAGGACTCAGAAATAATTTGAGATTGAAGAATATATTTCATATCCTGAAGATGACGGCAACCGCTGCGGCGGTTGCTTTCATCGTTTATTCGTGTAAAGGCAAACTGGCCGATGCTGAGGCTCTGAATCTCGATGAGACCCCTGTCCAGGTGGTAAGGGACATGTTCATCGTACAGTCAAAGAACAGCGATATGCAGATGAGGGCCCAGGCTCCTCTGATGAAGAAATACGAGAATGACAGTCTTTCGTATGAACTTTTTCCCGAAGGGTTCTTCGTATATGGATACGATGAGGCCGGAAAGCTTGAGACTGAGATCGTTGCTGACAATGCGAGACATCTCAAATATGATGACGGAAGAGAACAGTGGGAGGCTTTCGGAAATGTGGTGGTGAAGAATCTCATCAATCAGGAAGTCATGGAGACTGATACATTGTACTGGGATCAGGAAAAGGAGATTCTGCATACCCATTGCTATGTCAGGATGTATTCTCCGAAGGGTTTCATCCAGGGATACGGGATGGAATCGGACCAGAGGGCAAGAAGCAGTATCATCTATAATCAGTTCAGCAGCTACGCGATAATGACTCAGGACAGTACCCGTGTAGTGATAGATTCGGTCAATTTTATAGGTCCTTTTAAAAAAGTGACCGTTAATTGACAGAAAATTACTATCTTCGCACCCCAATACTGTAAATAACAGGATAATAATCTAAAATAAACAATAAAATGGCAGTTCTTGAAACAATTCGTGTCAAGCTCGGAGTCTTGATAACAGTTCTCATCGCAGTGGCGCTGTTGTCATTCATCATCGATCCGAGCACACTCCAGTCAGTTGCCTCTTCTTCATCGAAGTATGATGTAGGAGAGATTGACGGTAAATCGATTTCTTATGTCGATTTCCAGACTGATGTGGACAGATTCACAACAATCAATGAAATCGTTACGGGCTCTTCAGCAAGCAGTACGGAGCAGCAGCTTTCAATCAGGAATGCTGCATGGCAGTCACTTCTCGACAAGTATCTTTTCATCAAGAATGCAGAAAAGGCAGGAATACATGTAGGTGAGGAAGAGATGGTTGCCCTTATTTCAGGCGACATGCTTTCTCCTGTATTCGCTCAGAATGCGGCTTTCTTCGATGAGAACGGAAACTTCTCCAAGGAGATGCTTCTCGAGTTCGTAAGTTACATCAATTCAGACCAGACAGGTCGCCTCAAGATGTACTGGGACTATCTCCAGACTACGGCACAGACTCAGCAGTACTATGACAAGTACATGTCTCTCTTCACTCAGAGCGACTTCACCAACCCTCTTATGATGGCTGATGAGATTGCTGAGAACAACAATACTTTCGATGTAGAGTTCGTAATGCTTCCTATGGGTATCGTTCAGGATTCTACAATCACTGTTTCAGACAGCGAGATCAAGAAGTATTATGAGGCTCACAAGAAGTTCTACAAGCAGCAGGCAAGCAGGGACATCGAGTATGTGGTATTCGAGGTTGTTCCTTCTGCAGAGGATATAGCTGCTGCAAATCAGGCTCTTGTTGATGTTTATGACGAATTTGCAGCTGCAGAGAACATGAAGGGTTTCCTCATGGCAAATTCTGACAGGCAGTACGATGCGCACTGGTACAAGGCAGGTGAGCTCAACACCGTGTCAAAGGAGGTGAACGATTTCGCATTCGGCAGGAACAACGGTGTTTCAGAAGTATTCCAGAACGGAAATACATTCCGTGCAGTGAAGGTGCTTGAGTCTGCAAATGTTCCCGATTCCGTATATGTGAAATATGTACCTTCCGCTTCTGAGAACGTTGACGGCCTTCTCGCTCTCGCAGAGCCTATGTGGATCACTCAGGTTCCAGGTTACGAGGATGTCATGACCACAAGGACAAATGACAAGGTTACTGTGAACGGTCTTGTATTCCAGGTTCTTGACAGGACAACCCCTGTAGCAAAGAAGAGGGTTGCCATCCTTGAGAAAGAGGCTGTTGCAAGCAAGGAGACAGTGAACGGCTACTATTCGAAGGCCAACACATTCGCAACCAAGTCAGCCGGCAAGTATGAGAAGTTCCAGGCTGCTCTTATAGAGGAAGGCGTTTATGCACATCCTGTGAACAAGATGCTTGAGAGCGCAGACCGTCTCGGTGCTATCGACAACACCAAGGAGGTTACAAGATGGGCATTCGATGCCAAGGTAGGCGATGTTTCCAACATCATCACTGTCAACAACAACTACTTCATCGTTGCTGCTCTCAAAGGCGCACGCAAGGAGGGTTACACCGATATCAAGGAGGTTGCTCCTTCAATCAAGACAATACTTTATGCACAGAAGGAAGGTGAGAAGAAGGTAGCGGAAGTTTCTGAGAAGATTGCAGGTCTTACGGACATGCAGGCTGTGGCCGAGGCTCTCGGTACTACAGTGAGCACAAAAGATGGCGTTGCATTCTCGTCACTTACTTCACAGGGTCTCGATCCTAAGTTCATCGGAGCTGCTTCTGTGGCTGAGGAAGGAAAGATCTGCGGTCCGGTTGCAGGTGCTATAGGAGTGTATGTCTATAAGGTTACAGGTCGCGATACAGGCGCATTCTTCACAGAGGATGATGCTAAACTCCGTGACTCACAGATGGCTCAGTACAGCACTCAGATGCTTCTTCCGGTAATGATGGACGATGCTGAGGTCAAGGATAACCGCGCACGTTTCTACTAATAGAAATATCATAATCGCATAAAAGGGTGGTACCGATTTTTAAAGTACCACCCTTTTAAATTTTTAATCAGTTTTTAATTTTTTAATCAATAAGACTGAATTCACAGGTCAGACGTTGAAGAGGAAGTGCATGATGTCTCCGTCCTGGACTACATAGTCTTTACCCTCGATTCCGAGCTTTCCTGCGGCCCTGCAGGCCGATTCTGACTTGAGGGTTATGAAGTCCTCATACTTGATGACTTCGGCGCGTATAAAGCCTTTTTCGAAGTCTGTATGGATAACCCCGGCTGCCTTTGGTGCCTTGTCACCCTTATTGATGGTCCATGCGCGGCATTCGTCTGCACCGGCAGTGAAATAAGTGCGGAGATTGAGGAGGGAATAGGCGCTCTGGATGAGTCTTACTACTCCGGATTCTTCGAGTCCCATCTCTTCGAGGAACATCTGACGCTCTTCGTAACTTTCGAGTTCTGCTATGTCGGATTCTATCTTTGCTGCAATCACGAGGATTTCTGCATTCTCGTCCTTTACGGCCTCCCGTACCTTCTCCACATACTCGTTACCTGTCTTTGCGGAAGCCTCATCGACGTTGCAGACATACATCACCGGCTTGTTGGTGAGGAGGAAGAGCTCCTTTGCGAGCTGCTCCTCGTCTGCATTCTCAGGAACAACAGTGCGGCATGACTTGCCCTGTTCGAGAGCGGCCTTGTATCTCACAAGGAGGTCAAAGAGCTTCTTTGCATTCTTGTCTCCACCGGTCTGAGCCTGCTTCTGCACCTTTGCAAGGCGGTTTTCCACTGTCTCAAGGTCCTTGAGCTGGAGTTCGAGGTCGATGACTTCCTTGTCGCGTACAGGATCGACGGTTCCGTCCACGTGGACGATATTAGGATCATCGAAGCAGCGGAGCACATGGAGGATGGCATCTGTCTCGCGGATATTGGCAAGGAACTGGTTGCCGAGACCTTCGCCCTTGCTGGCTCCTTTCACGAGTCCTGCGATGTCAACTATCTCGACTGTTGCGGGCACGACCCTCTTCGGATTGCAGAGACTTTCAAGTACTTCAAGTCTCTTGTCAGGTACAATTGTCGATCCGATGTTGGGCTCGATGGTGCAGAAAGGGAAGTTCGCGCTCTGGGCCTTTCCTGAAATGACACAGTTGAACAAAGTTGATTTTCCCACATTTGGGAGTCCTACGATACCGCATTTAAGTGCCATGTCTCTTTATCTCTTTAATAGGTAAAAATTTATCTTGTTGTCAATCAGCGCGCAAATTTACGCCAACTTTTTCTTTTTCTTTAAGGAATTTCCTTTTTTTAATGAAAGTTTTGCTCTTTTTTATATCCGTTGCCGAAATATCCCTGCACTTTTGCTGTCTGATAAGATGTTTTATTATGAAAAATAATGCAGAATGGCTGAACTGGATTACTCAAGGTAATGCTTTATATCTTGATAAACAGAAAATACAGGCCATAAAGAACTGTATGAGAAGGATTTTGTGTTTTACTGCCGGGATGATGATATGTACTGGGATCAGTACCGGGCAGGAACTGGAGAAGGACGGGACATTGGTGATGTTCTGGAACCTTGAGAATTTCTTTGACTGGACGGATCAAGGGACGGGGGAGTCGGATTCCGAGTTCTCTTCTAACGGGGTCAGACGATGGACAAAGAAGAGGTTCTATGCCAAATGTGATGCTGTGGCAAAGACCATCATGTGGATAGGGGACAGGTATGGAAGGCTGCCTGATGTGGTAGGCTTTGCCGAAGTGGAGAACCGCAGGGTGCTTCGCCTGATGACGGAGTCAACCCTGTTGCGGAAATGCGGATACGAAACGGTACATTACGATTCTGGTGACAGACGTGGGATAGATGTTGCATTGATATTCAGAACGGACATATTTGAACTTGCCGGAACTTCCCTTAAGACTCCGGAGCATGAAGGGATTCGACTTGCCACAAGGGATATTCTTCATGTAAGGCTGAGAAGGAGGGCTGATGGAAAAGAGACTGATTTCATTGTCAATCATCATCCCTCAAAATACGGAGGTTCCAAGGCTTCTGAGGGACGCAGGACTTCGGTGATGGCAAGTATGATGGAAATGTGCGATTCTCTTCTTAAAACGCATGGAAACAGGGCTGTGGTGGCGATGGGGGATTTTAACGACAGTCCGGACGGAGAACAGTTCAGGCTCCTTGACGGGCAACTTGTAAACAAAGCCTTGCCTCTCTTTGAAAAAGGGGAGGGAACAATCCGTTATGAAGGGAAATGGGACCTGATCGACATGTTCATGACCACGCCTGAGCTCAGATCGGAAATGGAGATAGCGAGAGTTCCCTTCCTCATGATGAGGGAGAAAAAACATCCCGGAGAAAAGCCGTTCAGAACTTATTCAGGACCGCGATATATAGGCGGAGTCAGCGATCATTGTCCGATTATTCTTTGGATATTTGAGGGTAATTGCTAAATTTGTCTGATGTCTTTACGACATTGTGTTCCTGAAACTTCAGTCATGAGTGAAGTCCAAGGCTCCTTACCGCAGAAAACTAATACTAACCAATATCATGAAAACAAGAATAGCTGAAAAATTCCAGACCCTTTTCCAGACAGAAGGTGAATTCTATGCGTCCGCAGGACGAATCAACCTCATCGGTGAACACACTGACTACAACGGCGGTTTCGTATTCCCCGGCGCAATCGACAAAGGAATGATAGCGGAAATAAAGCTCAACGGTACAGCTACTGTGAGAGCATTCGCCCTCGACCTTGACGAATACTGCGAATTCGGACTTGACGAAGAGGACGCACCGTCGCAGAGCTGGGCACGCTACATCTTCGGAGTATGCCGTGAAATCCAGAAGAGGGGAGGAGTAATTGCGGGATTCGATACCGTTTTTGCAGGAGATGTACCTCTCGGAGCAGGAATGTCCTCATCGGCAGCCCTCGAAAGCACATTCGCCTTTGCGCTCAATGATCTTTTCAACCTCGGAATCGATAAATTCGAACTCGCACGCATAGGACAGAGTACAGAACATAACTACTGTGGAGTAAAGTGCGGAATCATGGACCAGTTCGCATCGGTATTCGGCAAGGCCGGCAACCTCATGCGTCTCGACTGCCGCTCTATGGAATTCGCATACTTCCCGTTCGATCCTGAGCAGCACGGCTACAAGCTTGTCCTGCTCAATTCCCGCGTAAAGCACGAACTCGTAGGCTCTCCATATAACGACCGCCGTGCATCATGTGAGCGTGTGGCAAAGGTTCTCGGCCAGGAATTCCTCCGTGGTGCTACAATGGACCAGCTTGATGCAGTCAAGGACCAGATCTCGGAAGAGGACTATCTCCGCGCACGCTATGTCATCGGTGAGGAAAGAAGAGTCCTCGATGTCTGCGATGCACTCGAAAAAGGAGACTACGAGACAGTAGGTGCCCGCATGTACGAGACACACTGGGGCATGTCGAAAGACTATGAAGTATCCTGCGAAGAACTCGACTTCCTTGCCACGGTGGCACAGGAGTGCGGAGTGACCGGATCCCGCATCATGGGCGGAGGCTTCGGTGGCTGCACCATCAATCTCGTCAAGGCCGAACTCTATGACGCATTCATTGCTAAGGCAAAGGCCTCATTCGCCGCAAAATACGGTCACGAGCCTGTGGAAATCCCTGTCGTGATCAGCGACGGTGCCCGCAGACTCGCGTAATTCCTGTTTATAATAAAACTGACGCACTCGTAAGCAATAATTACGAGTGCGTCGTTTTATTTTTAAAAAAGGGAAAGCACGTTCGCGGCCATCTCTGGCGGCATAACTATTAATATTTAAAACTTATGATGAAAAATTTTATTCTATCGGCTTTCCCTTATTTATGTTTATTATTAAAAAACTGCGTGGAACAACCCACCCCACTATAGGCCTGCAACAGCCCGACTAATAGATAGGTCATCCCACGCTAAGGCGTAAGACCACCTATCGCCCTATCAGTCATTCATAAAGTTGCAGTTTATAGTGGAGACGATAGGGTTTTTGTCGTATGTAAATTGCCGAATAATCGCTCAAGCGGAGCAAAGATAATAATTATCAGGATAAAAAATTGTATCTTGCGGAATATTATTGATATTTGAGATGAAACGTATATTATTTATATTGTTGTTCATAGGAATTCTTTCAGGCTGTGCACCTCGCAGCATCATTTCCACTCTCGAAGATGTTGACACCTACATAATGGAGCGTCCAGACAGTGCCCTGCAGGTGCTCGAATCTGTGGACCGCAGCCTTCTCAAGACAGAGAAGTCAAGGGCGCACCATGCTCTGCTGCATGCAATGGCTCTGGACAAGAACTATATCGATGTCACCGAAGATTCCATCGCACAGGTCGCAGTGGATTATTATTCCCGGAGAGGACCGGAAAAGAGCAAGGCGAGAGCGTACTACTATCTCGGATTAGCCTATTACTACCAGCAGAACTATGACAAGGCTATACTTGAATTTACCAAGGCGGAGGAAGTCGCGGAGACTTGCGACAGTCTTTATTGGGGGATGACGAAGAGTATTCAGGCCAGAGCGTATTCAGCAACTTATAATGGTGTAGAAACATTAAACTGTTTGCAAAAGGCGTATGATATTTATTTTAGTATATCAGATATTTTTAAATCAAAATCTGTTCAATTAAAAATAGCGAATCAGTATTTAAATCAATTAGAATATAATACGACAGATAGTCTGCTTACAGATCTGATAAATTCTGATTCTGTAGATAGTATGATTAAATCAGAGGCGATCAATTCATATGCTTACCTGAAAATGATTCAGCCGGAAAGAGATCCGTACAAGTCAATAGAATTATATGATTCTATATATAAAGACAGTATAATGACAAATCAAGATTATTGGGCGTATGCTTTTGCTTTGAGTCTTGTAGGCAGGAAAGAGGAATCGATTGAAATTGTAGAAGAACTTCTTTCGGTTGATGCCACATCGTCATCTTCCTATTATTGGCAATATCTTATATCAAAATATAATGGAGAATATCAAAAAGCTTTATCTTTTCTTGAAGAATCCGGTTACAAAGATAATACAATAATAAGTCAGGCATTGAATCAGTCATTGTCTTTAGTTCAACGAGACTATTATGAATCTCAATCTGAGCTGGCAGAATATAAGACTAAAAACAGGACACTGACATTGGTTTCAGTCATTGTAATATCAATATTGTCAATTGTCGTCATCTTTTTTGTCGTTACCCGATATATCCGGAAGCAGAAAGAAGAGAAAGACAGCTACATCAGATATGCGGATGAAATTTCAAGACAATTGAAGATGCTGCAGAATGAAGCAGACTCCCTTCCTGCCCTGAAAAGAAAATATCTCGAACTCTATAAATCTAAATTTGAAGACTTGAGAGTCCTTTGCGACAATTATCTGCAATACAAAGACAGGACCGATGCAGAGAAGAAGATGTATGGTCAGGTCGTGACGATGGTCAACGAACTCAGAAGTGAAGCAGAGAATAATGCAGACCTGGAGACAATGCTGAATGAAGATCTTGAAGACATAATGACCAACATCCGTAATGAAATCAAGATGAAGGAAATAGACTATTCGATATATTCTTATCTCGTCATAGGCTTCGATGCCACCACTATTTCCCGCCTGCTCGATGTTTCTGTCAACACAGTCTATATCCGCAAAAGCCGCATAAAGGCTGCAATCGAAAATTCTATGGCAGAGCACAGAGAGCAGTTCCTCGAAATTTTGTCTTGAAATGCCCTTTCAAAGGAATTTTAAACCCTATTGAAAATCAATATGTTACAGAAAGTGAAAGACGAAAAATCTTTCACTTTTTGCATTATATTGATTATCAATTGATTATAAATTCGTTTTTCTTGATTTTGAAAGACGAAAAAACCCTGATTTTAAGGTTTACCCGTCTCTTCAGTCTAACTTTGTCCTCGATATTTAAAACACATTTTTATGATGAAAAAACTTATCGTTTTTCTGATGGCCGTGCTTCTGCCATTGTCTGCATTCGAGATGAGTGCAGACGAAAAAGAAACAAGAATAATACCTATAAAGATTCAAGAAGGTGTACATAGAGAAAGAAGTCTGATTCAGATCCCAATCGAATCCTACTATTCAGGAATGATGTCATCAATCCAGACCACCTTCACTTCCGACCTCGGTCAGATCGACATGACAGTCACCAATCTGATGACGGGAGAATCATGGAGCGACTGCTTCGATTCCGGTATTACACCTCAGACCTTCCTCCCGATTTCCGGAGCCCCCGGTCTCTATGAAATCACATACCTCACCTCCTTCGGTGACCTCTACGAAGGAACCTTTACAATTGAATAAACCTTAAAAAATAACTAATCATGAAACGAATTGTATTTGCAATCATGACAATTATTGTCATCTCATGTACAAAGACGAATGAGGACATTGACATTATCGATACTCCTGTTAAAGAGTATTCTGTACAAGAAAAAACAGAACTTATAAGTAGTTATGCACAAATGCTTGCTGCATCTCTTCATAATCCTGAATTGAGATCAACGATAAAAAAAGAAGCTCAACTTAAATTTGATGGGGATTATGATGTACTTACGAGTAAACTTAACGATATCAGATTGTCTGATAATAACATGACAATCAAGCATATGCTCTCCAATACATGTATTATGACGAGGTCTAATGAAAGTGGTTTCAAGGGAAATCTTGAAGAACTTGTAGCTGAAATTCAAACAACATTTCCTAATCTGCAGGTAGCTGTTCCTGTTCATTGCGATGAGTGGGATACGGAGAATTATATACCATTAGTCGCTTTTCTACCATACGATTATATTGATCAGGTTACACCGGAAGTTCAAGCATTTGATGAACATGGGAATACATATTCTTTGAGTACAAAAGAAGATCCTGAAAGACCTGTAATTGTTGTATCTATATCAGAAAGAGTTGATGAGGAAGGTAAGTTTTGGTATGATGAAGATATTGATCAGCAAATTGATGTTATAGAAAGGAATGTGGAAACAAAATCTTCTTCTTACCCAAGCGACTTAAAAGTCGATTATGCAGGATCTTGTGGTTTAGAATTGTCGTGGAATAATGTCAGTGATAACAAGGGGTATGAAATATATCGTAGAAGAGCTGATGAATCCTATTATACAAAAATATCTCAAACATCACAGGATGTGAATACATACACAAATACAAGTCTTGCTTCTGGTACTAAATACTATTATAAAGTAAGGGCAATTTTAGCATCAGGATATTCAGCATTTTCAAATATTGTAAATAAATATGCTGCTCAAAGGTACGATGGAGCAGCGATAAATGTTACAAAAATGCGTTTTACGAGTCGTAAGGCATTGAGAAGTGTGGAAGATTGGGTATCAGGAGCGCCAGAACTTACATTAAGAGTTTATTCCGGCATTGGTACACCGAGCATGTTAAACATACATAAGAAATTTGAGCCACCGACAAGGGATGATATTTTGACTTTGGTTGAAAATGGGGAGACAGATTGGTGGAATAAATCCCTTACTGCAGCAGCCTATTGGTATTATGATACTATTGGTCCTGTATTAACTTTTGACTGGAGAGAAGAAGATTATAATAGAGAGGAGGATATAACAATTTATCCATATATATATGACAAAGAGACAGATTCTTTGGAATCAGGGAATTATTCCATTACAATTAAGGCAGATAATGGAGTTGATCATATAGGAACAAGTGTTGTACATTTTTGGGATTCAAAAAATACTATATACGAATTATCTGGTTTTCAGTGGATGTGCAATTAATTTTGTAAATTCGTTCGTGTTTTAATTAAGATAAATCATATGAAGAAATTATTGATGATTTTATTATGTGGCTTGTTTGTGATGTCTCTAAATGAATTGTATGCCTATGGAGATCCTCAAAGTAAAGGGAGTGTCTTGACGGAGAAAGGTTATTCCGGAACTGTAGGATGTTCTTTGACTTATGATGAACAGTTATTTGTTGCTGGCGGAATCAGTACAGCCCATGGATATGGTTTCGGTAATGGTTTATGGCTCGGAGGTGGAATGGAGATTTTTATTGATGAAGAACTTTTACCTTCCATTCCGATATATGCGAGGGCAAAGTATTCTTATCATGCAGGTAAAGTGTGCCCTTTTGTTTCATGTAATCTTGGATTTAGTATTTGGCATTGTGGTTATGTTATGGGCTATATAAGCCCTTCTTTAGGTGTTGATTTTAGTAGGTGGTCTTTCTTTGTATCATACAATGATATGGAAATAGTCAAATATGGCAGTATAGGTTTCTCATGGAATTTCTAATTTTATTTAACATTTCTGTGTCATATTAGAAAAGCCTCATAGTACTTTTCAAAAGCCGTGCAGCTTATCGCTGTGCGGCTTGTTGATGCATTTTTCCAGAATCAGGCATGCTGTTCTTTGTTAAAATAAATACTTCCGAATCTTGCAAAATTCATGATGGGGGGGGTATATTTGCATTAATTTATAAAAATGATCATTATGAAGAAGTTATT
>CAYXMV010000031.1:0-17703 GCA_964466235.1 uncultured Muribaculaceae bacterium
GATGGTCATAGCATGGATCATGATACTGATATGGGGTGAAACCGTATTGCATTGGTTGGGATATACCCCAGGGTTATTCTGACCCCGGAGTATGGGTCTTGCCCCCATACCTTTTGAACGACGACAATGCTATGATAACTATACAGGCAAAGAAACATGACAACTTCTCTGTGGAGTTCAAGTTCGGCTTTGAAGGAAAAGACACGGCCGAACTCTCCGACTTTGCCGTAAACTCATGGATATTCGTTCCCAACAGCATAGGCATCAACCCGGAGACATACGGCAAGAAGCAGTTCTACCGCGATATAAAGTCCAATGTCCGTCTGATAACTCCGGTTTTCGGGCTTCACGAGATTGCCGACCCGAAAGCTCTGCCTTTGACCTCTCTGCGCCATGCGATAGAAGGTCTTGCAGCATCTTCCGGACAGGCCTCGTCCGATGCCTATGACTACCATCTGAAGATGTTCGGAGCCATATTCAAGAGCTCCATCCGTGATTTCGAAAGGCATATACGTACTGCAAAGGCATTGGAAAATGCCGATACCCTTCTCGAAGGCTATCTCAGGGATGTGCGCGGCATACTTTCCCGTTACCGTGCCCTGTCCTCCCTGATGGATGTGCCGCAGGTGAGCGATACACTTCGCGGACGTTTCCGTCTGGTTGACGAATTCCTCTCTTACGTCACCGAGATGAGGACCATCAGGATAATCCGCAAGATGGAATCGACCCGTCAGGCACCTCGGCTTGCGGGCCGGATAGACGGACTTATGTCTCTGATAAAGGAAGAGAGGATTTATAAGCAGAAGTGCGGCTACGGGATAGTGCGGCAGGATATGGAACAGAACCGCCGGATAGTCTATCACCATGGCATGCTGAAGAAATTCGTAGAGAGCGACCTCTACATCCGTCTGCAGAAAAAGAAGGATGGAGTGGCTGTGGAACAGCTTTACTACAGTATTGCTGCCGGTGTGGCTATGATTTTCGCAACGGCTGTCGCATGGCATACTCAGGTCCGCTTCGGCAACATCACATGGCCGCTTTTCATAGTTCTCGTGGTCAGCTACATGCTGAAAGACCGCATCAAGGATCTCCTGCGCTATTATTTCGCCCATAAGCTCGGCAACAAATACTACGACAACAAGGCTGTCATATCCATAGGAAAGAAGAAGGTCGGGGTGATCAGGGAAGGCGTCGATTTCATTTCTTCATCCAAGATTCCTGACTCCGTGATGGCGTTGAGGAATACTTCGGCCCGTATCGCCGACAGCACCCGCATCTTCGAAGAGAAGATCATCCTATATCGCAAGAGGGTGACGATAGACGGCAAGGCCCTTGCGGAGAATGACGATTATCCGATGAGGGGCCTGAACGAGATCATGCGTTTCCATCTCAACCGATATACCTACAAGATGGATAATCCGGTAATTCCTGTGGCGACTCTCGACGAGAACGGAGAAATCACCACCGAGAAGGTTCAGAAGATCTATTATCTCAACATAGTCTTTCAGCTTCAGCATGAAGGACAGTCCGATTACCGCCGCTTCAGGGTGGTCATGACCCGTGACGGAATCCTCCGTATCGAAGAAAAATAGTCCATACTGTCCTGTCTTTCGGAAATTATTGCTATTTTTGAATCTGCTTGTCAGCAAGTGTAAGGAAAAATTAAATCATATAGCAATGGCATTTTTCAATAACGACGAGAAGTATAAATGGGCATTCGAGAACATCGGAGGCTCATCGCGCGTAAGCATAACTACGGGTGAGGATATTGCTCACCTTCACGAACTTGACCCTAAGATGTGGACTGTTCTTTCATGCCCTGTTAATGGATTGGAAATCGACGAGAAAAGTCTCAACTATATGGACTGCGATGCGGACGGCAAGCTCCGTGTCAACGATGTGGTATGCATGTCGAAATGGCTTACAGGAGTCCTGAAAGATCCTGACCTTCTTCTTGAAGGAAAGGACAGCATCGATGTGGAACAGTTCGATCAGGACAACCCTGACGGCCTTAAACTATATAAGTCTGCGCGTGAGATTCTGTCGGATTTCAACAAGGAGGGAAATGTCATTACTCTTGCCGATGCCACAAATGTGGGAGCCATCTTTGCGCGGACCCGTTTCAACGGTGACGGAGTGATCACTGAGGCTTCTGCCGATGCGCCGGAGGACAAGACGGCTGTCGCTGCGGCAGTGACCTGCATGGGAGGTGTCGCCGACAGAAGCGGTGCTGTAGGTGTAGATGCTCCTATGGTCGAGGCTTTCTATAAGTCTCTTGCCGATTATTCGGCATGGCAGGCTGCTGTGGTCGAGGCTCCGTTCGGAGCTGATACGGACAAGGTAATCGATCTTTATAATGCCCTGGATGCAAAGGTCAAGGACTTCTTCATGCGTTCGAAGCTTGCGGCTTTCTCGCCTGACAGCACGGCGACATTGGATGTCCAGACATCAAGCATACAGGCAATCAGCGCCGACAACCTCACTTCGAAAGGTGATGAAATAGCTTCATATCCTATAGCACGTGTCACAGGAAAGGCGGAAATAGACCTTTCGGCTCCTGTCAACCCTGCGTGGGCTGCCAGATTCGCTGAATTCAAGTCGCTGGCGATAGATCCTTCAGTCAAAGTACTTACAGAAGAGGACTGGACGGCGGTCGGTGCGAAGATTTCCGCTTATGCTGCATGGAAGGCTGCCAAGGCCGGAGCTGCCGTGGAAGGTCTGGGACTTGACAAGGTGAACGAGCTTATTTCCCAGAACAGGAAAGATTCGCTTCTGGCACTGGTGGCTCAGGATGCGGCCCTTGCAGAAGAAGTCGGGAACATCGCCCTTGTCGAGAAGTTCCTCTATGTGTTCCGCGACTTCTACAGACTGCTTCGCAACTTCGTGACATTCCATGATTTCTACACGAAGGATTCTTCGGTCAAGGCTATCTTCCAGTGTGGAACCCTTGTCGTTGACCAGAGGGAATGCAAGTTCTGTATGCAAGTTGCCGATATGGCGAAGCATAACAGCATGGCAGCTTCCAGCGGGATGTATCTCATATATTGCGACTGCACAACCAAGACTAAACCAGAAAAACTCTCCATCGTCGCAGCCATGACCGTAGGTGATGTGGGAGACATCATCGTCGGCAAGAATGCTGTCTATTATGATAATGACGGTCTGGAGTGGGATGCAGTGATCACCAAGATCATAGACAATCCTATCAGTATCGCCCAGGCCTTCTGGTCACCTTACCGCAGGATGGCGGTTGCTGTGGAAAATCTCATAAGCAAGAATGCTGCAGACAAGGATGCCAAGCTGATGAAGGAAGCGACTGAAAAGATAAATGCAGCTCCTGTGGCTCTTCCGGCAGCCGGTGCAGCCGCAAATGGTGCAGCTGCAGCAAAGCCAGCCGAGGCACAGCCGTTTGACATAGGCAAGTTCGCCGGTATCTTCGCTGCCTTAGGTATGGCTGTCGGTATGATAGGTACGGCTCTCACAAAACTTGCCGAGGGAATCTTTGCCTTGAGATGGTGGCAGCTGATTCTATCTTTTGCAGGTATAATGCTCGTCATTTCCGGACCTTCGATGGTGATGGCCTGGCTCAAGCTCCGCCGCCGCAATATCGCTCCTCTCCTGAATGCGAACGGATGGGCGGTCAATGCATCTTCCAAAATCAGCCTTCCTTTCGGCGAGACCCTCACAGAGATAGCTAAATTCCCGACCCTGAAACTCAGTGATCCTTATGCAAAAAAGGGAATCCCGGTATGGAAGCGCTGGGTGATTTCCCTCGCATCCCTCGCATTCGTTATCCTCGTCCTCTGGCTGGTCAACCTCTTCTCATGGGCAAAGCTCCCGTCTCCGCTCCCGTGGTTCGACAAGGGTGAGCCGGTGGTCGAAGAAGTAGTAGAGACCGTAACCGAGACCATTGTCGTCGAGGAAGTCGCGGAATAGGCGCGTTTCAAAATGATGTAAATTGTATATGAAAAAGATTTTGGGATTGCTTGCAGGGCTGCTCATGATATGTCAGGCAGCGGGTGCTTTCAGACAGGAGACTGTCAATGTCAGGAGTGAGGGTATGGACAAGGACGTGCCGGCAACGGTGATTGTTCCGGAAGGATATGATGAAGGGACCGCTTTCCCCGTGATATATCTGCTCCACGGTTATAGTGACAATTATACAGGCTGGGCTTCTGGGGGAGTAGTCGGCCGTCTTTCCGATCAGTACAGCATCATCTTCGTCATGCCTGACGGTGGCTATGACAGCTGGTATTTCGACAGCGAGGTGACTCCTGAGTACCGGTATGAGACGTTTGTTTCATCCGAACTGGTGGATTACGTTGACAGGAATTACAAGACGATACCGGACCGCAAGGGGAGAGCGATCACCGGCCTTTCCATGGGCGGACATGGTGCATTATATGTCGGAATAAGGCATCAGGATACTTTCGGCTCTATGGGATCATTGTCAGGTGGTGTTGACATAAGACCTTTTTCTGACAGGTGGAACATCGCGTCACGCTTAGGCACGAAAGAAGAATTTCCGGAAAGATGGGAAGAAAATACGGTCATCAACATGACTTGTCTTCTCCGTCCGGGCGATATGAACATAGTGTTTGACTGTGGAACCGAGGACTTCTTTTTCGAGGTGAACTGTGCTCTGCATGAGAAGCTTCTCGATCAGGGTATTCCGCATGAATTCTACACGCGTCCCGGTCACCACAACTGGAAATACTGGCTGAACGCGATAAAGTATCAGGTCCTGTTCTTCAGCGACTGTTTCAACAGATGAGACCTGACACGGAATCATAATGAATCGTGTCAGGCCTCACTGAAACAAGTATTGTCAGTCTTTTCTCTGTCCTAACTGTGAGTCAAGGAAGAAAATGCCGGTATCGCCTGCCTTCTTGAGCTTGTCAACGATACCTGAAGCCGTAGCTTCCTCTTCCACCTGCTCGTCAACGAATGTGCGGAAGAAGTTCTCTGTCGCATAGTCGTTCTCTTCGGTAGAGATGGTCACTATTGTGTCGATCATCTTCGAAACCTTGCACTCATGGCTGTAGGCGTGCTCGAAAATTTCAAGGACCGAACCCCATCCCTCGGGAACGACGTCAATCATCTGCAGCTTCACGATTCCTCCTCTGTCTGACATATAGTCTGCCATGCGTATTGCATGCTCCCTCTCCTCAAGGGCCTGGAGCGCCATCCAATGGCTGAATCCGTCCCATCCCTGGTTCTTGAGGAAATAAGACATCTGGAGATAAAGTTGTGATGACCACATCTCGGCAGTGATCTGGTCGTTGATGGCTTTCTGTAATCTGTCAGTAATCATAATGCAGTCTTTTTAATTGTTGTCTCTTTGTTCTTAATTTTAACGATTCAAAATTACAAACAATATTCCAAATCTGCAATACTTTCTCTCTTTTTTTTCAGCTTTTAGAAACTGTTTAAAATTTTATCATTTGAAATATTATGATGAATTTTCGAGTAGATTTTTTCTGTTTTCAGAGGAGGATAGCGGTGCTATCTGACGAGGAAAAGAGGAAAAATATGCCGAAAAGGCGCATAATAGGCAAATAGATTTATTCAGTTTCAACAATTAATGACTTTTCGGAGAAAAATTTAAACAGTTTCTTATGTCCTGAAGAGAGAAAATCAGGAAGCGGTCATCCCTGAACAGGCTTTCCGTTCAATATGACCTTCTCTATGATTGGAGTCTGGTGACAGTACGGAATGAAGGCGAGTGAAGGAAGGGGGCGTGTTATGATCAGATTGGCCTTCTTGCCGACAGCGATCGAGCCGAGAATGTCGCTGACTCCCATCGCGTATGCGGAATTGATGGTGCATGCGTTGAAGGACTGCTCAGGGGTGAGCCTCATCCTGATGCATCCGAGGGCCATCACGAAACGCATGTTGCCGCTCGGGCTCGATCCCGGATTATAGTCGGATGCCAGTGCGACCGGCAGCCCTGCCTCTATATAGTCTTTTGCCCTGCCGTATGGAAGCCCGAGGAAGAAAGAGCATCCGGGAAGCATCGTAGGCATGGTCACGCTTCCGCGCAGAGCCTCTATCTCTGCATCGGTCGTCTTTTCAAGATGATCCACTGATAGAGCTCCGTGTTTCACACCCACCTGAACACCGCCGGATACCTCAAGTTCGTTGGCATGTATCTTAGGTCTGATTCCGTATCTGGCCGCCTCTGTCAGTATGCGGTCAGTCTCTTCAACTGTGAAGAACCCTGTATCGCAGAATACATCCACGAAGTCCGCAAGACCTTCTGCCGCCACCTTCGGAAGCATTTCCTCGCATACGAGACCGACATATTCGCTCTGACGTCCCCTATATGCACGTCCCACAGCGTGTGCCCCGAGGAAATTGGACTTCACGGTGATCGGGGCTGTCTCCTTGATACGGCGGATCACGCGCAGCATCTTGAGTTCATCCTCCACTGTGAGTCCGTAGCCGCTCTTTATTTCCACGGCTCCGGTACCCATAGCCATGATTTCTTCGACCCTCTCCATCGCCTGGCGATAAAGTTCGTCCTCTGAAGTCTCGTGCAGGAGGTCGGCTGAATTGAGGATACCGCCGCCTCTTGCAGCTATCTCCTCATAAGAAAGACCGGCAATCTTGTCCCTGAACTCTCCGTCACGGCATCCTGCATAGACTATGTGGGTATGACTGTCGCAGAATGCCGGCATCACGAATCCGCCCTTGGCATCAATGAATTCGGGCGTTACGGCTCCGTCCGGAAAGGCAGAGCCTGGTCCGAACTCAGTGATGACCCCGTCCTCAATGACGAGATATGCGTCCTCAATGCATCTGACCTCATTCATCTGCTGCCCTTCAAGCCTGAGCACCCCCTCCGGCAGGATTCCTGCCAGCGTACCTATATTATATATGACTGTTTTCATGAGGGTCAGTTGACAGAAAGATATTCCTCCACAAAATCTATCAGGCTCTGCAGATCATCATTGTTCGAGGCACGTACAAGCACGGTCAGCAGATGGTTCTTTCCCTTCGACGGAGTGTCCTGACAGAAGAAGAAGCAAGGAAGCCCGTCTTCGGTATATACATTGAATCCGTGTGCCTCCCGGCCCTGGAATTCGAAGCAGAGTATAGGCTCGTCGTTTGCCGAAAGATCTTCCTCAAAGACGACTTCCTCATAAGTGGCACAGGCTTCGTTGTATGAATCCGAACCCTCAGGGATTATGCCCCAGCTGATGTCTATGCTTCTTACATCCCGGCCCTTCGCGCTTATTCCCATGCTGTACGACTTTGTGCCGTCATCCTCGTTGTATTCCTCTGTCTCATAGTTCCATATCTCGGGAATCCTCATGGTGATTCCTTCGAAATGTATCTGTTTCAATGCGATATTGTCCATGTTTTATGCAATGTGTTGATTATGTGTAATTCAGATGGATGGTGCGGTGCACTTCAGTCCGGCGCCCCTCAGCCACTCTACCGACTTCTCGATAAGAGGATGCATATAGACGTCGTCCTCGATGAACGGCACGACCTTGCGGTATCCGGCGAACATCTTCTCTATGCTCCACGACGAGCGCAGAGGACGGCGGAATTCGAATGCCTGTGCCGCATTGAAAAGTTCGATGGCGAGCACTCTCTCGGTGTTTTCCACGACGCGGACAAGCTTTGTGGCTGCATTCGCACCCATGCTGACATGATCTTCCTGCCCCTGTGACGAAGGAATGGAATCGGCAGAAGCCGGCATGCATAGTCCCTTGCTCTGGCTGACGATCGAAGCCGCTGTGTATTGAGGGATCATGAATCCGCTGTTGAGTCCCGGCTTTGCCACTAAGAAGTTCGGAAGACCTCTCTGTCCTGAGATCAGCTTATAGATGCGGCGCTCGGAAATATTGGAGAGTTCCGAGAGGGCAAGGGTAAGCATGTCCATAGGTATGGCTATCGGCTGGCCGTGGAAGTTTCCGGCCGAAATGATGAGGTCTTCCTCAGGGAATACCGTAGGATTGTCGGTCGCGCTGTTGATTTCAGTCTCGATCACTGATTTCACATATCTGATGGTATCTTTGGAAGCGCCATGCACCTGAGGGATGCAGCGGAACGAATATGGATCCTGTACATGGGCCTTCGGACGGCGTATGATCTCGCTTCCCTCAAGAAGTTCGCGGAAATGTGCGGCTGTCTCTATCTGGCCCTGATGAGGACGTACGGCATGTACCTGATGGTAGAACGGCTCTATACGGCCGTCGAAGGCCTCTAAAGAAAGGGCGCCGATCCTGTCTGCCCATTCCGAAAGCCTCTCGGCCTGGATAAGTGACCATATGGCATGGGCGCTCATGAACTGGGTGCCGTTCAGAAGGGCGAGACCTTCCTTCGACTGGAGTCGGATCGCTTCCCATCCCATTTCCTTCCATATTTCAGCCGACTGGCGCACTTCGCCTTTATAGACCACTTCACCGAGACCGATCAGAGGCAGACACATGTGGGCGAGGGGAGCGAGGTCGCCGGAGGCTCCGAGCGAACCCTGCTGATAAACCACCGGCAGAATGTCGTTGTTGAACATGTCGATGAGACGCTGCACGGTGACGAGCTGCACACCCGAATACCCGTATGAAAGTGACTGGATCTTGAGAAGGAGCATCAGCTTCACAATCTCAGGACGCACCTGTCCGCCTGTTCCGCAGGCATGTGACATTACGAGATTATGCTGAAGCTGTGAAAGGTCCTCTGCCGGAATGGTGATGTTGCAGAGCGAACCGAATCCGGTGGTCACTCCATAGACAGGCCTTCCGATGTCCTCCATCTTGGTGTCTAAGAATCTGCGGCATCTGACTATTGCCTCTTCCGCCTCTTTCGAGAGCGAGAGTCTTGTTCCTTCAGCCATAAGGGCTTTCACGTGATCGATTGTGAGTCTCTTGTGAGAAATTATATGGTCCATAAAGTTGTTGTGGTTATATTAACAGGTAAGTCATACAAACTTAAGCAAAAACTTCCGATTTTGAGGCAAGTCATAAAGTGATATTTAAGATTTTTGTTATCCGGTCGAGTACAAGCCTCATATCTTCTTCAGATGCCTTGTCTATTGAATTGAAACAGCAGAAACGGTGATTCCCCTTGTCGAGCAGCTTCAGTTTCCGGCCAATATATCCTTTCCTGCCGTTAGGTTCGAGATAGAAGAGATTGTCCTTGACAGGCCTTGTCACGCATCTGCCCTGTTTCCTCAGCAGAGTGTATTGCAGGACTTCCGGCACATACATGTCATGATTCCTGAAGCGGTACTGTATGTTCCGGATCATGTCCTGCGGATGTGACGTATAATATTCTTCATAGAAATCGCGGCGCAGCGCCCGAGGAGTGTGATTTATCCTCATGTACGACCATCGGTCTCCGCCGAGTATGGCTCCGTTGCACAATACACCTTTGAAAGTGACCCTCCTGCGGCCTCCACGTCTGGATTTCAACATTCGTGTGAACAGGGTCAGAGGAATGTTTTCCCATTCCGTATAGCATACGGACCTGTCGTCCTCCGTGAAGAAGTCCGAAGGCATGACGGGAGCGGACAGCATCATGTCATCATTCAGCGATATGAAGCGGTCGCTCAAGCCCGGAATCCTCCATGTCATAGTCTCTATCGCCGAGGCGTTGAATGTCGGAAGATATTCTTCATAGCCATTGTAAATGACCTTATGGTCAACGATTTCCACCGGAATATGACCTTGCGGGAAATTGCGCTCCAAGAATGGGTCGAGATCAGGATCCTGAGCGTCCGTCACTATGAATATCCTGTTTATCCATGGGGCGAATCTGTTCAGAGAGGCGACGCACCATGCGATTTCCCCGACGGCCGCAAATCTTGTCTCCCCGGCAACAGCCTCGTCCTTTATCATGCCGGGATCGGCATATCTCATTCTCTTCCCGCGATGGACCGGATCATTCCCATCCACCCATGTTATTACTGCGTCAATCTTCATACTTGATCTTAGAAACTGTTTCTTAATTATGGCTTCATCTGCAAATATATGCATTTAACTTGACTCCGATAAAATATTATCCGTATATTTGTCGGCTATGAACATGAAGAAATCCATATATTGCATATTGCTGCTGCTGTCTGCAGCCGCAGCCTCAGCGCAGAACTGGAACGTAAGATGGCAGGCTGAGACCGATTACCTGTGCGGAACGGGCGACTATCTGCCGTTCTGGGCCCGTACAGGAAGATACGGTATCGTTCCGTATTCGTCATCCGCTCTTGTCATAGGTGGTGCTGACTTTCAGTATAAGGCGAAGAACGGTCTGCATTTCGATGCAGGAGTCAATCTTGCAGGAAGTCTTGAATCCCGGAATCCGATCAATCCTACACGTGTCAAAGGGATGGTTGACCGGCTGTATGTGAGCGGAGGATGGAGGATGATGCACCTCGACATCGGCATGAAGCCTTTTGAACGGGAGCTGAGCGACCTCTCCATCTCAGGCGGCAATATCCTTCTTTCGGACAATGCGAGGAACATTCCCGGCATCAACGCAAGGTTGGACTGGGTGTATTTCGAAAAGGGTCATTGGTTCGGATTCAAGGGTAATTATGGTCATTATCAGATGATTGACAACAGATTTGTGCCCGGAACCAAACTGCATAACAAATCCCTCATGCTCAAGCTTGCCGCCGGACGCAAGGTCGATCTCATCTTCGGGGTCGATCATTGGGCCCAGTGGGGCGGAGTATCCCCGGTAGATGGACCTCAGCCGAGTACATTTCAGGATTATCTGAGGATCCTTTTCGTTCAGGCGGGCGGTGACGACGCCACAGTCTCGGACCAGGTGAACATCCTCGGAAACCATCTCGGAAGGGAAGTGTTCCGCGTGGATTGGCGTGCAAGACCGTTCACGATGACAGTCCAGTACGACATGCCTTTCGAGGACAACGGAGGAATCAAGAGACTGCAGAACTTCCCCGACGGAGTCTGGTCACTGAGATTCGATATGAATGACAAGGACGCATTCGTGACCGAGGTCGTAGCAGAGTTCATCAATACCACATGGCAGGCCGGCGACAAGCATGACCGCCCTGCGACTCCGGAGGAAATGGAGAAGCAGGATCCGGACGACTATTATTATGGAAAGATAGTGATCGGCGGAATAGACAATTATTTCAATAACGGAACATACAGGTCAGGCTGGACTAATTACGGAAGGGTCATTGGCCTTCCTCTCATAACTCCTGCAGCTCCGGATTCCGAGGGAGTGGTCAACGGTATAGTGAACAACAGGGTAAGGGCATTCCACCTCGGACTGCGTGGCAACCTCTTCGAAGGTGTTCCGTATGCGTTCAAGTCAACATACAGTTCCAACTGGGGCAGGTATAATATCACTGAGAGTTCTTTCTTCTACAGCAGGCCATGGCAGCTTTCCCTCGCATTCGAGATAGATCTTGGCAGCAACATCACCAACCTCCCGTTGACGTTCACGCTCGGAGCATACGGCGATATAGGCCGGCTCTATCAGAACTCCGTCGGCCTTAGCCTCCGCATTGCATATAAAGGCCTAAGAAACTGTTAAGATGCCAGGGCCTAAAAGGCTGCGGATCATATTCTCGTCAGCGATGTTAGGCAGCGTGACCTTCAGGCCCGGTGTACGCTCCATCTCACGTCTTATGGCATTGACGGCACCCTCGTTGCGTGCCCAGCTGCGTCGTGCGATACCGTTGTTCACGTCCCATAGAAGCATTTCGCTGATATGTCTGTCGGAGTCTGCACTTCCGTCGATCACCATTCCGAATCCTCCGTTCATGACCTCACCCCAGCCTACGCCTCCGCCGTTGTGGATGGATACCCATGTCGCTCCGCGGAATCCGTCACCGATGACGTTGTGGACAGCCATGTCGGCGCAGAACTGCGATCCGTCATAGATGTTTGAAGTCTCGCGGAAAGGAGAATCTGTTCCCGACACATCATGGTGGTCGCGTCCGAGGACGATCGGGGCAGTGATCTCGCCGTTGCGGATTGCTTCATTGAATGCAAGGGCAATCTTCGTGCGGCCTTCGCAGTCGGCATATAGGATACGGGCCTGCGAACCTACCACAAGATTGTTGCGTCCGGCCTCTTCGATCCAGCGTATGTTGTCCATCATCTGACCGCGGATTTCCTCAGGTGCCTCTGCCATGATCTCACGCAGCACCCTTGCAGCGATGGCATCCGATTTCGCGAGGTCCTCTGGATTCTCCGACATGCAGACCCATCGGAACGGACCGAAGCCATAGTCGAAGAAGAGAGGGCCCATGATGTCCTGGACGTAAGACGGGTAGCGGAAACGGCCGTCCTCGCGAAGCACATCCGCTCCTGCACGGGAAGCCTCGAGAAGGAAGGCGTTGCCGTAGTCGAAGAAATACATTCCCTTGTCGGCAAGGCGGTTGACTGCTGCAGCATGTCTGCGCAGAGACTCCTGCACGCACTCCCTGAACCTTTCCGGCTCCTCGGCCATCATCCGGTTTGACTCTTCATAGCTGTATCCCACCGGGTAATATCCTCCTGCCCACGGATTGTGGAGGGATGTCTGGTCTGAACCGAGATCCACATGGATGTCCTCTTCAGCAAGCCTTTCCCAAAGATCGACTACATTGCCCTGATATGCGATGGATACGACTTCCTTATCATCCACGGCCTTGCGGATACGAGGGATGAGTTCGTCGAGGTCGGTGTGGATCTCATCCACCCAGCCCTGGTCGTACCTCTTGCGTGCTGCATGAGGGTTTACTTCAGCGCAGACGCTCACGACTCCGGAAATCACACCTGCCTTAGGCTGTGCACCGGACATTCCGCCGAGGCCGGCAGTCACGAAGAGCATTCCCTTCATGTTTTCCTGAGTGCCTGCCAGACCGCGTGCCTTGAGCTGCTTGCGGGCGGCGTTCATCACAGTGATGGTGGTGCCGTGGACAATCCCCTGAGGGCCTATGTACATATATGAACCTGCGGTCATCTGGCCATACTGCGACACTCCGAGAGCATTGAACTTCTCCCAGTGGTCCGGCTTCGAATAGTTCGGTATCACCATGCCGTTGGTTACGATCACTCGCGGAGCATCCTTGTGGCTCGGGAAGAGTCCGAGAGGATGGCCCGAATACATCACGAGGGTCTGCTCGTCCGTCATCGTGGCAAGATACTGCATCGCGAGGCGGTACTGCGCCCAGTTCTGGAACACGGCTCCATTGCCTCCATAGGTGATGAGCTCGTGAGGATGCTGTGCAACGCGGTAGTCTAAGTTGTTCTGTATCATCGCCATGATGGCCGCTGCCTGACGTGACTTTGCAGGGTATTCGTCTATCGGACGGGCATACATCTCATAATCGGGACGGAAACGGTACATATAGATGCGGCCATATTCCTTGAGCTCGTTGGCGAATTCTGCAGCTAAGGTTTCGTGATGCTCGGCCGGGAAGTATCTGAGGGCATTTCTGATTGCCAGCACCTTCTCTTCGGCGGTCAATATATCCTTACGCTTCGGCGCGTGGTTGATGGTCGTGTCGTATGGCTTCGGCTCCGGAAGTACCGCCGGAATACCACCTAAAATATCTTCGTGAAACTTATTCATTTTTTTATCGGGTTAAATAGTTACTGAAATTGTCAATATACTGTCCTATATCTTACCATTGACAATTTCAAGAACGGCAGCCTCCTCCGCAACAGCCGCAGCAGCAATCTCCGCAGCCTCTGCGCAAAGCCTTTCAGCCGTCTCACGGTCGGCCAGTCCTGCAGCATTGATACGCACATTCAGCTGCGCCCCAAGCACGGCACTGCGCGCCGCAAGAGCACCCACGCCTGCGTCCGAAACAGAATTAGGATTACCTTCCTGAGCCATCGCGCGCACAAGAGGGAATACCTCGAATGCAGCCTTCATGGTCTTGAGCGGAACCTCTGTCGCATAGAGAGTAGCGGCCTCGAGTGCCTCAGCGCGGGCCTTCTTCTCTTCCTCGGAGCCCTTAGGCATGCCGATCGCCGCCATTATCCTGTTGAATGCTGCGGTATCCTCATCTACAAGGGCAATCAGCTTCGAAAGCATTGCCTGGCCCTTGTCAGCCCAGTCTGAAAACTCCTTCCAGCGCTCGTCCCAGCCCGGCTTGTGAGAAGAAAGGTTGGCTACCATAGTTCCGAGAGCGGCACCGAGAGCGCCCATATACGCTGAAATCGATCCGCCGCCAGGAGCAGGTGATTCGGAAGCCGTCTCGTATGCGAAGCCCTTGCAGGTCATGCGTACTAATCTTTCGCGTGCGGCAGCCTCAGCCTCGTCCTCGATCAGATATTCGATGACCTTTTCTGCCGGATTGAAAGGCTTGAGGTCGTCAAGTCCCATGGACTTTACCGCGATTTTCATGATTTCTTCCTCGGCGATACCTGTCGATCTCTGCTGCTTCTCGAGGAAGTAGCGTCCGGCTTCGATAAGGGTGCGCTTCGGCACAAGACCCACAATCTCGGTTCCGGTCACGCGTACTCCACGCGCAGCTGCCGCCCTGCAGACCTCATCAAACGCCACATGGAGCGGAGTAGTGTTGATGTCAGTGATATTCATCGACACCTGAGCGATGCCGTATTCGTCTATGAACCATCCGATGGCCTTGCATCCCTTCAGCGTGCCCGGAATCATAACATTCTTTCCGTTCTCGTCCTTGACTATCTTGCCTGTGATAGGGTTGCCCTCTCTCTTCGGACGTCCCTTTTCGCGTACGTCGAACGCGATTGCATTGGCGCGACGGGTAGAAGTAGTATTGAGGTTATAGTTCACTGCGATGAGGAAATCCCGTGCGCCTACATTGGTCGCACCGGCCTGTGCTTCACGTTCTGTATAATGACCCGGGCCGAAGTCAGGCATACGTGCAGGGTCGCCCATCTTCTCAGGAAGGGCCTCGTACTCGCCCGCACGGCATACAGCGAGATTCTTGCGCTCAGGCTTCTGAGCTGCAGCCTCATAGCAATAGCAAGGAATTTCGAGTTCGGTGTATATCCTCTCGGCAAGTTTTCTTGCCATCTCGGCGCACTCCTGAAGCGTCACTCCGGAAATAGGAATGAGAGGGAGGACGTCTGTCGCTCCGGAACGCGGATGAGCGCCGTGATGCTGACGCATGTCGATAAGTTCGCCGGCCTTCTTCACACCCTGGAATGCGGCTTCCAGAACGGCTTCAGGACCGCCCACAAAAGTCACGACTGTACGGTTTGTAGCCTCGCCCGGATCCACGTCCAGCACCTTTACACCTCCTGATTTCTCGATCGATGACACGATAGCGTCGATCACTTCCTTGTTGCGGCCCTCACTGAAATTAGGCACGCACTCGATGATTCTTTCCATATAGGTTATGATAGTTTTATATGATTTTCAAACAACCTATAAAGTTATGGATTTTCTCCGAACAAACAATGCAGTCGCCTTACTTTATTGATTATCTTGTAAGGATCTCTTGTTCCCGCCATGGCGCTTGTAGCAGTGGTGAAAGGCAAAAATATGCGGTATTTTGCCTGTGGCAGGAACTTTTCTGCCTGAAAACGGTGTTTGTGACGTCTGAGAGGTAAAAACAAGCGGATTTTTGCCTCTTACATCACTAAATCTTGTCCTGTCTCCAAAAGTTCACAATTTTCAAATCGAATGTCACAATATTCCATAAACAGGTCATTTATTTGCAGCCCTCCGGACGCCGGTCCAGCTGACTTTGTGGTATTGAAGTCAAACAGTTTCTTATACATATTCAAAGATTGTAAGCGGTGGTCTTGTCGCCGGAACAGCCTATCTTCTTCCATCATTGGCTCACCAGAAGGAAGTTGATGGAGAATTGCAATATGTATGGGTCGAGCAGTAAACCTGTGATTACATTGCGGAAATCAGCAAGTCGATTCTATATGCCTGGGAACCTCACCGGTTCCCTGATTTTCTGTTTCTTCGGACAGCCTCGACCTCCTCGTTGATTTCCTCCATGCTCATGTCGGCCGTCCCGTTCAGGATGGCATTTGCCCTGATCCTTTTCAATGCTTCCTGTGCTCTGAGCATAATGGCGGCTCTTCTTTCAGACATGTATGGATATTCGATATCAGACAGGATATTGTTCTGATCTGTCTGTAGATTTATTATCTGCATCATGTCTGAAGGGGACAGTATCCGGCTTTCTTTGGGAAAATGCTTGAGGTTGCCTGTAATCAGGTATGCATCGTCACGCATCAGGTATGTGTCATAGAATATTGCATCATCAATGTCGGCAAAGTCACTATGGGTTACCGTCGGTGTATATTGCTTGCTTCTGTCTCCAATCATTTCAAGCAGATTCTTTACGGCTTCCTTATCAAATGAAAATTTGTCACGACTCAGAACATCTGTGTATTCCTCAATTATGGCAACATTCGTCATAGGTACAATGGTACCTTTCTGAATGTTTTCTATTATCTGTCTTGTCGGAGCTGTTTCGTTGGATGTCAACATTCCGGCGACCAGAATGTTTGTGTCAACTACTGCGTTGATTATCATAGATTACCCTCCTCTGCGTTCCTTTTCCTGCGCTTCTCTTCTCTATATAATCGTATCTCCTCGTTGATTTCCTCCATGCTCATGTCGGCCGTCCCGTTCAGGATGGCATTTGCCCTGATCCTTTCCAATGCATCTTTCGCCCTGGTCAATACCGCCTGATTTTCAGATTCGACATCGAATGGAATCCTTTCCTGTTTGATGACGGTACGTGCGAAGATGTTGAATGCCGTGTTGGCACTCATTCCAAAGTCCTTGCATAAATCATCGAACTTTTTCTTTACTTCAGAGTCCATCCGGACTGTAAATGCTGTCTGTCCCATAATGAAGCTTGTTTGGTTGCAAATATAATAAAAACTAACCGTAATGCAACCATATAGTATCATTTTGAATATAAGCCTCCGATGCTATGATCCAGGTTCATAATAAAGACAGATTCCCCTTGTCACAAATTTCAAGAATGAAGTCATAATTCTGCAAGCGTATTTGAGCTTGAACGAGGTAAATTTGTGATGTTTCCGAATAATTAATTTCTAATCAGATGATTATGATGGGGTAGCAGAAATGGATGGAAATGATCTCACTACGAAACTTGATTATTTGTCATATGTCATAAAAGCTGTCATGACATTACCGGGAGATGGATATTCCGTCAAGAAAATGGGATTGACGTCATATAAATCGGATGGAACCAATGCAGATGTGACAGCTACCGATTGGCAGTTTTTCGGATCTATCCCGGCAAACCACAATCGTGACAATACTTTGCAGATGAGCTTTGGCGATGCAATAGAGAATTAATATGGTGAAGGCACAGGCTGGACGTTGGATGGTAACACCTTGACTGTATATATGGTGGGTCATGGTGAAAAAGAAATTGCGGAGGGCAACTATTGGGAAATAAGTGTTCCGTCAAGACTCTTGAATCAGGAAAAATGTATAGGCTGAATATCGACCTTGAACCTGAAAGTTAGCGTTTCTATTCCGAAAAAAGAGGGGACCGAGTGCAAAAACCAATAGAAATTGCACCCGGTCCCCTTTAATTTATATATTGCGGAGATCAGAACATCTCCGGCTCGTTGTTCTGCTCCGGAGCTTCAGGAGCATCGCGGCGGTCGCGGCGAGGACCTCTTGGACCACGGTCACCGCGCGGACGGCGCTCAGGCTCGACATATCCCTCAGGCTTCTCGATGAGGGCCTTGTCCATTGCGTCCTTGTCCTGTCCGAAGATGTCAACAACGCCCTGTGAAA
>CAYXMV010000032.1:0-17511 GCA_964466235.1 uncultured Muribaculaceae bacterium
GCCCAAATGGGACACCTTTTTCTAACCTAATCGCATCTGTCGGGGGCGTACTCTTGTTTCTAAGATTTCCTTGCCACCTTTTTCACCAATTATTATTTAATGATTTTCAAGGTATATCTTAAAAGACTTAAGATTTCGATAGAGATCTGCTGTCCAAAACTTGTTGTCAAAATAAGGTCTGACAAGCACTTTATCAATGACACTGTTAAGACGGTCACTTACAGCATCCATGTATTTTGGGCATACTAGGATGATTTATAATTGACCTGGCTGAAAGGCCGTGCATTTCTCCCCTCGACACCAGGAACGGCCGGCAGCAACCGGCCGTTCCGCGTTTTCTTCTGTTCCAGATTTTCAATGAACTATATCAAGTCAGCCTTGGCTGACGCTGGCGGGTTGCCCGCCGGTTTGAACGATAGTGAAAACCGTATGCCCCTCGGGGCTGTCACCACCGGTGACTGGGGAGTCGGACTCAAAATCGCCAGATTCTGGCTCCAAAGGAGGCGGTCAGGCCTCCTTTGGAAAATATTGGGATTACAGGAGAGTTATCTTTGTAAAGGTTATTGCCTTACCCTGTAAAATGACTGACTTACCCCAACCCTGTGATTGAGTCAAGTTGGCATGCATTGCCTCTGTAACTTCTACAGCAACAAAGCCATCGGTCATAGCTTCAGGGTTAGTAGTCGCATTAAGCTGCGGAGTAAGCATATCTCCCCAGTGACCTCCCCACCACTGAATCTGCCAATCTGCACTATCTGCAGTAAAGTATATCTTGATGGTCTGTCCTACGCTAAGGCCGGCATCTATCCATGATGAATTATCATCTCCTCCAAGTTCAAGACTGCCCTCATAATCTGTCTGATGGATCGAGCCTTCCCAGATAACAGTTTCAGGCGCTTCAGACGGAGATTTGATGACAATCTTGTTGAAATACATTCCATCTCCCTGGATGATGACACCTGTCTGGACTCCATTGAAATCTCCTGCATTTGCCTTTATTGTGGCAATAATGTCATCTGTCAGCTGTACTTCGAATTCACGATAAGCGAATTCCCAACCATAGTAGTCAGTTGGAACAAAAGTATTTGAGCCGACTTCCGGGAATACCAAGCCCTGCCACTGGCCGTTATTAATCTGGATTTGTCCCCATGTCTGATCTTTCTGTGTGAAACAGAAAATCATTGAAGAGCCTTTCGGCAGATCTTCAAATGCAGCTACAGGTACAGTTGGTCTCGGATCTCCCCAAGTAAGTTCAATCTGACCGTTCGGAGCTTCCCATACTGTAGTAAGCTTATACGATCCTGTAACTTCAAAAGGTACAGCCCAAGTCAAAGTCTCACCTGATATAAGTACAATTTCCATTGTATAGATGCCAGGAGTTATATCGTCTGGAAGCATGAAACCATATTCTGTATCTGTTCTGGTAGTATATGCTACGACTTTGACTCCATCAATATAGATAGCTTCAATCTGTCCAAGACCAGTTCCCTTAAATACCAATCTGCTCTTCACCTCGATTTTCGACGGCAAGTCTGTAATGGCAATTGACTCATCATATGTAACTTCTATTGAAGATACGGCTTTGTCACCATTTGCAGCCACAGCCACCACATCACCTGTTTTGCTGAGTCGAGAAGTGTAAACCACAATTTTATCTGCTGTTATATCAAGAGAGTCTGCTGCAATCTCTCCTACTGAAACACTTGAAACAAGATCAAGATCCTTACCAAGTATATCAAAAGCTTTTCCGGCAACTACCGTAGCTGCGCTGAGAGACTCGATTACAGGCTTCACAACCTCTACAGATCCTGCTGTAACAGTATTTCCGTTTGCAAGACTGAATACGACATCACCGTCTGCAGATGTTGCAGGAAGAACTACAGTAGTCTTCTCAGCAGTTGTAGAGAATGTTGCATCAACGCCTGAAACCTTTGCACCTGTGACAAGATCAAGGTCCTTACCGGTAACAATCACATTCAGACCTGCCTTATAGCGTGTCTCGGCAGCAACAGCCATTTCAGTAGGACGAACTGTCTCGATCTCACCTGCAGCGAATTCCTTGCCTGCGTATGACACAGCTGTCACGGCACCGTCGTTTGCAGTTGCAGGAAGAGCCACTGTGAGCTTCTTCGCGTCAGCTGCGACTGTAAAGTCAGCCACATCAACATCAGCACCCGTGAACTTCACAGTCTTGATCATATTGAGATAAGTTCCTGAAATCTCCACTGCAGCGCCCGCCTTGAATGTTGTCTTGGAGAAAGCAGTCACGGTAGGATCCTTTACAGTAATCTCTGATGTGTAGGCCGTGTTCGGAAGCAGACCGTCAGGATTGTTGGTCTCATCCACATCACCGAGCATCACAGCACCGGAGATTGCGTCCGCAGGAACGGCAACCTTGAGTTCGTAACGTGTAGCCTTGATAGCCTCACCTACGACGTAGCTCTTTCCATCATCATTTCCACTTACGAAAACAACCTCACGGGTATTATAAAGATAATCTCCCTTGATTGTCACGACATCACCAGGAAGAACTTCTGCCGGAGCAATCGAAGTGATCTTGATACCTTCTGTATATGAAAGTTCGGTGGTGCTTGAGAACACTGTTCCGTTCTGGTCAACGATAGACACGATTCCGGTAACAGGAGCATCTTCCGGGCCTTCTACAGGCACGACAACCTTAAGCTGACCCTTAGGGCCTGCAACGACTTCTGCAAACTCTGTGATAGGGTCAACTCCAGGGAGCTGTACTTCCTTCACTTTCTCGAGATTACTTCCGAGAATGGTCAGAGTGTCGCCACGCACTACAGGATTAGGACCGAATGCACTGAATGCAACAGTTCCGTCACTGTACTGGTCTGTACTCAGTTCCTCCTGAGTACAGCTCGCAAGCCCGATCATTGCCAGACAAGCGAGAAGTGCTGAAAACTTGAATATATTCTTCATAATGTCAATCAGTTAATTATTTAACAGGAACCGCACGGATGTTGTCATATCTGAAGATAGGAGTACAATCCGCTCCGTTTACGCCACCTGACCAAGGCCAGATGATGAGGCTTGCGAAATCCTCCGGTCCAGAGAGAGGGACAAGCCCCTGTGTACCGTCTGCATTATAAGTGAACTCCGAGAACGGAATAGTCACTGTGATCCACTTGCCGTCAGTATGGAACTCGCCTGTTGCCTCCCATGGACGATAGATGGCACGGCAGAGGTCAAGTCCGCCTGATGCTGCAGTGTGGATGTAAGCGTTGTTCTGCCATGAGTCGTTTGCACATCTTGCAGCGCTTACAAAAACAATCTGCATAGCACCTGCCTTCCACGAATTCTCCTTCGGAATACAAAGCTCGAACTTGATACCCATGCTTGCAAAGTTGGTGAAGTCAATGATGTTGCAGATAGGAACACCTGCTCCGGAAGTGATGCCCATAGGGTCACCGTTCCAGTTACCGCACCAGAATGGAAGCTTGAGTTCCTCGTTCCATGCACCATCAGCAGTGAGAGCACTTGGACCGAGCTGCACATACTGGCCGTCAACACCGCCTTCTGAACTATAGGTAGCCTTGATGTTCCATCCCTGAGGAACGACATCAGTACCTCCATCGAAGTTGGTGATCAGACCGCGAGGATCACGATACTGGAAAGGAGCAGCTGTTGTACCTGAAGCTGTGATGACCTTGATCACACCTGGCTGAGCTCCTTCAGGAATAGCAAATGTTGCAGTTGTCTCGGTAAGTGTCATGGCGGACTCTTCAACCACAGCACCCTGCATCTCGATAGTGATAGGTGAGATGAAATACTGACCTGTGATTGTAACGGTCTCGCCGACAGCAGCATATTCATTTGTCATCGACTTCACTACTGGAGCAGGAGCGAGGACTCTGAAATCATATGTTACAGTATCCTTTGCAGCTGTGATCATGTAGATCTTGTCTGTCTGAACGACTGCCATATTCTTCGGTACGTTGACAACAAGTGTATTGTCAGTCATGTAGCTTGTATTGAGCACAGCCTGCTGGTCGTTGAACCAGAGCTGGTTGATGCTGCGGAGATTCTCTCCCACAAGGCACACGGCCTCTTCCATGAAAGCCTGTGTGATCACGACATCCTGATCGGCATATCTCACATAATCAACCTCAGGAAGTCCATCAGTGGCCACAAATGCATCCGGCTGATCCTCACACGAAACAGCGAGGAATCCGGCAGAGATTGCAAGAGCAGCCCATATTTTATTTATGATTTTCATGATAAGTTCCTTTTAGAAATTATATACATAAGTTGCGCGTACATCAACTTCCTGAGCAGCCTCGAGAAGAAGAGGGTTGAATACCACGTCCTCCTGAGGGAATGGGAGAGTGAAGCTTGAAGCTGTAACATTAGGAGCCGGTGTAGTGGTGTTGTAGAATGTAACTGATGGATCTGGTTTCCACTCGCATGCAGAGTAGTCCATCTTTCCGTCAGCACCAAGAACGGCATCCTTGAAGTAAGCTTCGCAGGCAGCACCATAAGAATAAACCTCATTTCTCTTCTGAGCCTTGAGTTCTGCGATGGTAGCATCCATGTCATAGTATGAACGACGTACGAAATCATACCAGTAGTCTCCCTCGCCTGCAAACTCGAGACGGCGCTCTTTCCATACGTCCTGAACGGTAACTGCAGAAAGCTCAGCAGCACCGGCACGTGAACGTACCTTGTTTACATATTCAAGGGCAGCCGCCTTGTTTCCTGAAAGAAGAGAAGCCTCGGCATAAACGAGATATACATCAGAAAGACGGAGGATGTGGGTAGGAAGCTGGTAGCACATGTTGCCCGGAGTGAGACCGGTCTCTTCAACATGGTCAGCAGTGTTGCCATAGAGGTGCTTGCAGTTCTGTGCACCACATGGTCCCTGGAATGTACCCTCAGGGCCACCCTTTCCATATTCCTTGTCATAGATGAAGCGGAGAAGGTCGAAACCTCCCTTGTCGCGCCAGAAATACTCATAGAAGTCACCGGCCATCATGATTGAAGCCTTACGACGGGTATCTGTCTCTGTCTTTGCTCTTTCACGAGGGTCAACGAGAGGATCAGCGCCGAAAGCAAGCATAAGGTCGTATGAAGGACCACCCCAGCCGCCCCAGAGGTCACCTGTCTCAGAGAAGCCCTGCATGCCGAGGTCTGACTGAAGAGTGTTCTGCTGTGTCCAAGGGTCACGTCCTGCAGCCCAGAGCCATGAGATCATAGGCTCACCTGTCTGGTTATATGTTGCAGGAGCAAGACGGAACACGTCAGAATATACAGGAGTAAGGGTACGTCCTGAATTGTCGATCACGTCCTTTGCATAAGTCGCTGCCTTTGCGAGGTCATCGCTGCTGAGAGTACCGCTTACGCCGGCCTTTGTAAGGTAAGCCTTTGCAAGGAGACCTTCTGCTGCATAATAATCGATGCGGCCGTCCCAGCCTGAAGTCTTTTTAGGAAGAAGCTCCATGGCCTTTTCAAGAGTCACGATGATATACTCATAGACATTTCCTCTGGTCACCTTGTGCACTGTATTATACTCGCCTGAAGTAAGGACCTCTGTATTGTCGTGGATGATCGGAACTTCACCGAAGGTACGTACCATGAAGAAGTAAGCAAGAGCCTTGAGAGTGAGAGCCTCACCGATGCACTGGTTCTTGACCTCCTGTGAAGGGCCATCCGAAGCAAGGATGTTGTTGATGACTGTGTTGGCGTGGCCGTTCACTGCCCAAAGAGAGTACGACATGTTCATAAGGTCTGTGTCTGTCGCATTAGTTGTGAAGAGCATGTATGGAGAGTTTCCGAGATACATGTTTCCTGACATGGACTCACCGATCTTGAAGAATCCGCGCTGGAAGTCGTACCAAGGCGAGTTGTAAAGGTAGTTGACACCCTGGATGCACTGCTCGTCGTTCTGATAGAAGTTGGCAGTGTTGTAGTTGTCTTCAGCAGGACGGTTGAGGAATTCCTGACATGAGCTGAGGCCCAATGCAAGCACTCCTACCATCATACCTTTGATTATATTATTGATTTTCATAATATTCCAATGTTAGAAAGTGATGTTCAGACCGAATGAATACATTGTAGGAGATGGATAACGACCGTTGTCGAGACCGTATGTAAGACCGGTAGAGTCCTGGGTAGAAGCACCTACTTCAGGGTCATAACCTGTATATTTTGTGAATGTGTAGAGGTTCTGCACATTAGCATAGATACGGAGGTTGTCGATCTTCGCCTTGCTGATCCACTTTTTAGGGAAGGTGTAGCCGAGAGAGATGTTCTTGATACGGATGTATGAACCGTCCTCGATGAAACGGCTGCTGATGCGGTCGTTGTCGTTAGGGTCTGCGAGTGTCGGACGTGGAGTCTTTGTGCCGCTGTTCGCCACCTTCACGTTAGTGATGTCATCATACCAGCTGCTTCCGTCTGCATATACCTTGTCAGGATCGATAGGAACGAGCTGTGCGTGGTCTGCAGTAGCTGTAGCGCTCTGGTTCACCCATGCGGACCTCATGGTACCGATACCGCCGGAACCACCTGCGAGAAGAGTATAGTTCATCACCTTGTTGCCGTAAGAACCGTTGATGAAGATATTGAGGTCGAAGTTCTTGTAACGGAATGTGTTGTTCCATCCGAAAGTGAACTTAGGAAGTGGTGAGCCGAGGTCTGTACGGTCATTTACGTCAATGACGCCGTCACCTGAATCAGCAACTCCGTCACCATCGGTATCAACTGTAAGCTGGTCCTTGAACTTAAGGTCACCCACCCATACGGTATTGCCACGTACGAACACACCGTCTGCAGGATACTTCTCCGCCTTTGGTGAATTCTGAATATCCTCAAAAGACTCATAGACTCCGATAACTTCATATCCGTAGAAGTTGTAGAGAGACTTGCCTACCTCTGAAACGCAGACAACGTCGCTCCACTGTCCGTAACCTACGAGGTTTGCGTTCTCTGTGCCTGAAAGCGAGAGAAGCTTGTTGCGGTTGAACGAGATCTGTACATTGCTGTCCCACTGGAACTCACCTGTGAAAGGATGGAAGTCGAGAGTGATCTCAAGACCCTTGTTCTCGATGCTTCCGTAGTTACCCTTCGGAGCCGCGAGAGCTGATGAGCCGTTACCCTGAGTACCCATGTATGAAGGGAGCTGCATACCCATGAGCATATCGTCAGACCTCTTGTAGTATGCGTCAACAGTAAGATTGAGTCTGTCCTGGAAGAATCCGAGGTCGAGACCTACGTTATACTGCTCCTGCTTCTCCCAGCGGATAGCTGTGTTGGCGATATTGGCAGGGCGATAACCCATACCGAGAGACGAAGGCATGCGTGAGATTGAAGAACCCCAAGCGTATCCTCCGATGTTAGAGTTACCGGTCTGACCCCATCCGAGACGGAGTTTACCGTTTGAGAACCACTCTACATCCTTGAGGAAGGACTCATTGGTGAAACGCCATGATCCGGCTACAGAGTGGAAGCCTGCCCAGCGGTTCTCAGGACCGAAGTTGGACGAACCGTCATAACGGAAGGTATATGTGAGATAGTAGCGGTCATCATAGTTGTAATTCTCACGGGTGAAGAACGAAGCCATAGATGAGCTTCCGAAGCCGGCACCGATCTTTGGATCACCTGCTCCGAGGGCAGGGTTGTGAACCTCGTCTGAAGGAAGCTTGCTGTTATAGACGCTTGCATATTCCCAGCTTGACTCCCATGCTTCCTGACCCACCATGGCTGTAACGCTATGCTTGCCCCATGTATTGGCATATGTAAGATAGTTCTTAATCTGCCAATAGAGGTTGCGGTTGTACTGGATGTTACTTTCGTTGGTTCCACGTACCCAGCCACCGAGGTCAACCATCGGCTTGTAGCGCTCTGCCTTGCTGTTGCTGATATCGAAACCTACCTCTGTATGCCATGTAAGGTTCTTGATAGGAGTGATGTCTGCAAAGATGTTTCCTGTGAGCTTCTGACGGTTGAGGAGAATGTCGTCATACATTGCGAGAGCAACCGGGTTAGGGCTTGTATAACCCTCACGTGAAGTTGACGAGAAGTTTCCGTTCACATCATAGATAGGAATATCAGGAAGAGTAGTGAGCGAGTAGTTGATGAGACCTGCCTCCGAGTCGGCAAGCTTGAGGTCATCATTGGTATTTGCGAACGATACGTTGAGACCGAGCTTGATCCACTTCTTGAGCTGTGCATCGAGGTTGGTACGAACACTGAAACGGTCGAAACGTGAACCGATGATGGTACCTTCCTGATCCATGTAAGATCCTGAAACATAGTACTGAACCTTGTCCGTACCGCCTGATACCGAGAGCTGGTGCTGATGCTGGAGAGCAGTCTGGAAGATTGCATCCTGCCAGTTTGTACCCTTTCCGAGGATCGAAGGATCTGCATAAAGAGGGCTTGCATCATAGATTTCACCTATCGATACCATTTCGTTATAGAACTCAGCATACTCGCGGAGATTCATCATGTCGATGCGGCTTGTCTGCTGTGAAAGAGCGAACATTCCGTCATAACTGATCTTTGCCTCGCCTTCCTTACCGCGTTTGGTGGTGATGAGAACGACACCGTTTGCACCCTGAGCACCGTAGATCGCTGTTGCAGAAGCATCCTTGAGAATCTCCATGCTGACGATGTCGGCAGGGTTGATGGTAGAGAGAGGGGAAATTGTCGAAACCTTACCGTTTCCGAGGGCATCACCCAGACCGAAAGATGCGCCTGAATCGCCGCCGCCCTGAACGATGACACCGTCGATCACGTAGAGAGGCTCAGCGTTTGCGTTGATGGTAGCCTGTCCACGGACACGGATTGATGATGATGAACCAGGGGCTCCTGAAGTCTGCACGGCTGTGACACCGGCTGCACGGCCCTGAAGTGTCTGGTCGAGTGAAGATACGATGGAACCGCGGAGAGACTCTTCGCTCATCGAAACCGATGCACCGGAGAGGTCGCTTCTCTTCATGGTACCGTAACCTACTACCACGACTTCATCGAGAAGTTCCCTATCTTCCTGCAGAGTCGTGTTATAGACATTCTGACTGCCTATAAGCAACTCTACATCCTTGTAACCGATGGAAGAGATGACGATTGTCGCACCCTGTGGCACGTTCAATGTCCAATTTCCATCCAGATCTGTGACGGCACCGTTTTGGGTACCTTTTTCAATGACGCTCACTCCTGCTACAGGACCTACTTCGTCAACGACTGTACCGCTGACCTGTTTGGTCTGAGCCATGAGCGAGAAGCTCAGAAAGAGCATCGCCAAGCAAGTAAATAGGTTACGTTTGATGTTACAGAATTTAGTGTTAATAATAGAGTATGTATTTTTACATATATTTTCTGAAGAATTCTTCTTTCACTACAGGCCATTCCGGCTGTTCCCATACATTGTGTCCGGCAAGCGGATAGCACACCCACGATTTTTCTGTCGGGATGTGGTTGTAACCTGCGAAATTGGTATGCGGAGGGCAGACAGGATCCTGAAGTCCTATGGCCATGATGACCGGACACTGTATCCTGTCGGTGAAGTTCTTTACGTCGAAATAGCTGAGGGTCCTGTAAAGTTCCTCTTCCGGAATGCCTTTTTCTGCTGCGGCCTTGAGAATCGGATCGCCGGGCCATCCTGCAAGCTGGAAATAGTCTCTGAAGTCGTTGAGGAACGGAGCTGAAGGTGCTATGGCCTTGAGCCTGTGGTCGAGAGAGGCTGCAACGAGAGTGAATGCTCCTCCCTGGCTCTCGCCGTTGGCAAAGACGCGGCTGAGGTCGGTCTTTTCACGGGAGCATACAAAGTCTATAGCCCTCACAACGTCGGCGAAGGCTCCACGATAATAATATGTTTCCCTGCTTTCTATGCCCCTCGTGCACCAGTCATCGGCTTCTTCCGGCATGCGGTTGAAAGCCTGATTGCGGCAGCATAGCATGAATTCGATTCTTTCCGGATCGGATGAAGGGTCGGCATACCAGACATCGCTGCCGTAACCCATGTATGAGATCATGACAGGATATTTTCCTGCCTTGACCGGTTCGATGTAGAGTCCGCTTATGGTCTCCCCTCCGAGGGATTTCATTTCGACCTTGTAGGAACGGCGGACATTGTTGGAGTGCTCCTTGAGAAGGGTCAGCTTATATTCAGGCTTTACAGCCGCAAGCTCCGCGAGGGTTTCTGCCCAGAATGCATCGAAGTCAGGCTGCCTGTCCTGAGGCGAGGCTATGAGTTCGGGATCGAATCCGAGGTTGGTGCGGGTAAGTTCGGTGTAGCTTCCGTCGTCCTGTCTGAGACTCAGGACGGCATTGTAGAATCCTGGATCAAGATCGAGGTCAAATCTTAGATCTGCCCCCCCCTGTTCAGGTTTTACGGACTTTGCAAGCGTCATCACAGGCTCACCGAAATCCGTGCTCACCTCAAGCCTGAGTCCGGCTTTCGGAGTCTTTATGTTCTTGAGGCCCGCCTCTATAACATGAGGGCCCTTTCCCTTGAAGATTCCTTTGCTTCGGTCAAGAACAAACCATGCTCCAGGCTTGAGAGCATCATTTATCGCTTCGGCAGTGGCGCTGAGTATCTTTGTCGTAGTCGTATCGCTGACATACACAGAGTTGAGGCCCTGCTGCTCCTGTGCAGGATCGCCGCAGTAATCATCTCCCCTCTTCCAATATATATTGTCAGGTGACTGTCTTGCAAAACCGCCCCAGCCCCAGAAGTTCATGCCGGCGAACAGACCGCCCTCACGGGCTGCCTCCACGATGCGTCCGCAGACATGGCTGTAATATTCGTCACGTGCCTCTGTAGGCGTGCCTTGTGCGAACTTGAAATCATCGCGAGGGAAGCCGAACTCTTCGAGCACCACCGGCTTGCCATAGCGTCCGGCAACTTCGAGATGCATGTCGATATAGTCGTCCGTATTATCGATTGCCTTCTGAAGATTCGTCTTGAGGGTATTTTCACGCACCCAGCTCCAGTTGTAAGGCCAGATGTGGATGTTCATGTAGTCGATGTCCGGGCAGGCATGGATCTTTTCGAAAAGATCGAGATTCTGCTCGCAACCGTGATAGCCTTCGCTTCCTGAAGATACCATGTGGTTAGGGTCTATCGACTTTATCAGTGCAGCCGTATTCCACATCCATTCCACGAACAGCTGCTGATTGACAGGATCACTCGAGAAGCAGCGCGGCTCATTGCCTATCTGCCACGAAAATATGGCAGGATCCTCACTGTAAGGCTTTCCGGTGATGGTATTGGTACGGCTCACGACATGCCTGACATGGTCGGCGAACATTTCCTTGGCCTTTTCATTGGTCATGAATGCAGCTACAGACTCTGTATAGGCCTGATAGCCGTCGATGGCAGGAATCACAGCCTTGCCGGCACCTGCCCACTCGAGATACATTCCGTAGCCGCCGGACCACTCCCATGAATTGTTGATGTAGAGCACGGCCTTCATGTCCCTCTCCGCCAACTCGACAAGCAGACGGTCCAGACCACGGAAAATGGTGTCGTTATATACTCCGGGCTCTTTCTGAAGAGTCGGTTCAACCCTTGTCGGGATACCGTCAGGGCCGTCTCCTCCGACGAGGACACGAAGATTGACCATACCGAGGGCCTTGAGCGTATCGAGTTCCGCCTCAAGGCGTCCGATGTCGCCGCCACGTCCGTCCGATGCAAGGATGGCACCGTACCAGAAATTTGTTCCTACATAGTGGGAAGGATAGTCCTTAGACACAAATCTGCCGTCCTCGACTTTGACGAAAGACGGTCTGGAAGCCTGACAAGAGCACAACAGAATGGTCGCGGTCAACGTCAGGACTGAAAAGATCCGGGATGATTTCATTAAATTCAGCGCTATAATTAAATGGTAATGCAAAATTACCTATACGATACGCGCTAAACAAATACAAATTTATCAGATTCTAATACTAATTAAACAACAACCTTATTCTTCTTGAACATAGTCCTGAAATCACGCGGCGTAAAGCCCCTCTTGCTCTTGAATGTGCGGTTGAAATTCGAGAGGTTGTTGAAGCCGCATTCATAGCATATTTCGGAGATGTTCTTCGTGGTCTCGGCAAGCATTCTCGCCGCATATCCGAGCCTTATGTCGATGATATAATCGGAAAGGGTGCGGCCCGTGCGCATACGGAAGAAACGGCTGAAGGCTACGGGGCTCATACCCACGAGATCGGCGAGGTCCTTGAGTCTTATCGGCTCAGGATAATGGTCGCTGACATATTGCTTCACCTTCTGCACACGACGGCTCTCATTGCTGCGCGTAGAATGGGCAAACGAACTGGAAGCCAACACTCTGGCTTCCTCCGAAATAGAAAGTTCGTACAGGATATAGAGAAATTTCAGGAACTGGACGAAACGCTCCTTCTCGTTAGGAAGCCCCGCAAGGGTCGGATACACCTTCATTATTGACGACATAGGGAAAGCAAGACCATGATCCGCCCTCCTGAACATCCTCCTTATCGCAGCGAACTGGTTCTTCCCGAGAAGGTTCTCGTTGAAAAGGTCCGGAGAAAACTGTATGGTGATCTCCCTTATGTCCTTTGAAGTGCAGGAGCCCTGCTCCCATACATGTTCAAGGCTTTCCCCGCCGATAAGCACAAGCTCGTATTCGCCGATTTCCTCTATGCTGTCGCCCACAATGCGGCGCACCCCTTTGCCATGCTCGATGAAATTGAGTTCGAACTCCTTGTGCTGATGCAGAGGGTAAGTGAATTCAGTCTTGTGACGCTCTACGATATGGAGGCAGTCCCTTTCTGAGAGCTGCGTTATTTCCGTGAAAACCTTGCTCATATATATAATTTTCTGTAAATTTACATAAATTTTTGAAACCAATACTATTTTAACCCATTTTATGATAGAAATATCGAAAACTTCTGCGGAACTCCTTGCCGCACGTGCCCTTGCCTCACAGGCAGAAAAGGAACTTGTAGGGAATATCCTTCCTTATTGGATGAAGAAGATGCGCAAGCCTACGGAAGGGTTCCATGGGCGTATTTCCGGAACGGAAGTCATTGATAAAGAGGCCCCTGTGGGAGGAATCATGACGGCACGCATCCTCTGGACCTTCGCTTCGGCCTACAGGGTTCTCGGATCTGCCTCATCCTCCATGAAGGACGCCGAGGCCATGAAGGATTACATGGAGATGGCGCTTCAGGCAAAGAGGCTGCTGATAGACCGATTCTATGATCGAGAATTCGGAGGAACTTACTGGTCATTGAATCCGGATTTCTCTCCTTCCGACACAAAGAAGCAGATTTACGCGATAGCATTCACGATTTACGGGCTTGCCGAGCTGTATCGTGCCTGTGGTGACGAGGAAGCTATTGAATATGCGGTGAAGCTCTTCCATTCAATCGAGGATCACAGCTTTGACGCCGGGAAAGACGGATATTGGGAGGCTTTCACGCGCGAATGGGCGCCGATAGAGGACATGCGTCTCAGCGACAAGGACGCCAACGAGAGCAAGACCATGAACACGCATCTGCATGTGCTTGAAGCATATACCAATCTTTATCGTGTGTGGAAGGACGAACTTCTCAAGACCCGCCTGCGCGGACTCATCTCTATTTTCGAGGATAAGATTCTCGGCAGCGACGGGCATCTCCGGCTTTTCTTTGACGATGACTGGAACTGCGGTTACGACACTGTTTCGTATGGTCACGACATTGAGGCTTCATGGCTTCTGCATGAGGCGGCAATAGTGCTCGGGGATGAGGCTGTGCTTGAGCGGGTGGAGGCTTTGGTACCTTCGGTCGTGAGAGCCGCATCCGAGGGATTTTCCGCTGAAGGCGGGATGATATATGAAAGGAAGGGGGCCGAAGGTAGCGTACCTGAGACCGACGGAGACCGCCACTGGTGGGTGCAGGCCGAGACAGTTGCAGGATATTTCAACCTCTGGGACCATTTCGGCGAACAGAGCGGACTGGAAAACGCCCTGATGTGCTGGGAATTCATAAAGGCCCATCTGATCGACAGAGAGAACGGTGAATGGCACTGGAGCCTGCGCGCAGACGGCAGCGTCAACCGCGACGATGACAAGGCCGGTTTCTGGAAATGTCCTTATCACAACGGGCGCATGTGCATGGAACTGATAGAACGTTGTCACGCAATGCGTTGAACGCTGAATTCCGTCACCACGTTGCCATCACGAATGAATATGCCGCGGTCCCGAGCATCAACAAATGACCGTTAACTAAATACAAGATAGAACATGAAACGAGTATTGATTCTATGCATTGGAACAGTGCTTTCAATATGCACTTACGCCCAAGGATACACCAATCCGACAATCAAGGGCATGAATCCTGACCCGAGCGTGTGTCGAGTCGGCGAAGATTACTATTTGGTAACCAGCAGCTTCCATTACTTTCCGGGAGTTCCGTTGTATCACAGCCGCGACCTTGTGAACTGGGAGCAGGCAGGACATGTGCTCGACCGCGAGTCGCAACTTCCGCTTACGGAGGCACGTTCGTGGAGCGGAATCTATGCTCCGACTATCAGATACCACGACGGGGTGTTCTATATGATTACGACAAACCGTTCATCAAAGGGAAACTTCATAGTGACCACGACAGATCCTCGGGGCGACTGGTCCGATCCGATATGGATTGACATGCCCGGCATTGACCCCGACCTTTTCTGGGACGAGGACGGAACATGCTGGTATTCAGGCGCTGGAAATGACGGAATCGTGCGAATCAGATACGGAGTTGGGAGTGCGTACCCTACCGACCCTCCAAGTGCACGAAGGCAGGGACGCCAGGTATGCAGTGCAGATCGGCTCCGAAGAGCCTCAGGTCTTTTCCATCCATGCCGGTGATTTCACCGCGGAATGGCGCCTGAATGTGCTCCGGGGCTATTCTTCCCGTGCTTTTACTCTCCCTTCCGATCTGTCAGGTCCGCAGAAGATCCGTGTATATTTCCTGGACCCCGGCATCGTGCCGCAGGAGATCATTGTCAGATGACAGAAGATTCCCGCAGGCCGTCAGTAAGCAGAAAATATTGAAAGTGCCCGGAAACTGTGTGGAAACTGCTTTAATTTGTCATTAACAAAATCTATCGATGTGCGTCTTTATTGATGAGCACAGATTATTAACGGACTTTAATTACATGAAGAAGATCATTGCCATGATGCTGTCTGCCGTATTGGCGACAGGCATGCCCGCTGAAGCGGTACAAAAGACAAAGAAGGTCGATTCCGGAGCCGTCGCAGGCGTTGTAAGTGATTATAATCTCGAACAGGGATTCGAAGTTGTCTCTCTCGGAGGATTAGGACTCGGTCTGATCAGACTGATAGCGACGGCCGCAGTCGGGACAGAGGAGGAAAAGGCTGCCATAGAACTTATGGATAATCTGAAAAGGGTCATCGTCGTGGCCTATGACGAAGCGGAGGCTTCGCGGAAGGCATCATTCGAACGCAAGATCGGCGGTATTCTCGACAATGCGGAAAAAATCATGGAAGTGAAGGATGAGGGGGACGTGGTGAATATCTATGGGACAAGTTCGGATGACGGCGGGAAGATTGATGACCTCATCATATATAATCCGGGAGAATGCGCACTTTTCTGTCTTTTCGGCAGCATAAGTTCACAGAAGGTTGCAGACCTTATAATGGCAGCTGATGAATGATCCGGGTTTCATACTGATTTCCCATGCAGAGAAGTTCTACAGAGCAGCATATCACCTGCTCGGGAACCGTCAGGATGCGGAAGATGCCGTTCAGGAACTGTATCTCAGACTGCATGCAGCGGAAGGGCACGGAAAAATTGCGGCCAATCCTTCTGCATACGCAATGTCCGTACTGAAGAACATCTGCATCGACATTTTGAGACGCAGAAGGGTTCGGAGGACGGAAGAGACCGACGAGCGTATTCCTATGAATGATCCTCTTCCTGACAGCAGGGTGGTCTCGAAGGATATTCTTGAGCGTCTCCTGACGGAAATGGACAAACTGCCGGCCCCTCAGGCTGAGGTATTGAAGATGAAGGCAGTAGAAGGTCTCGACTACAAGCATATATCGGAAAGGACGGGCTTGTCGCAGGTACACGTAAGAGTGCTCGTCAGCATGGCCAGAAAAACCCTTAAAAGAAGAACAGGTTTATGAAATCGATACAGGAAATAGAAAAGATGAGTCTCGAGGATCTGGAAAAGATTGCTTCGGATGACAGGATTGCCGTCCCGGATGGTCTGACCGAAAGGATTGAGGCCCGGATGATTGCAGAAAGCCTCAGAACCGATTCTGCCAGGACGGCACGGTGGACAGGCATTGCCGCTGCAGTCGCCGTACTTGTCGGCATGGGACTCGGCTTAGCAGATTGGCGCGAAGATCCGAAGGACACCTTCAACGACCCTTATCTCGCATACGCCGAACTCGAAAGAGCCTTCGCGACCATGTCGCAGGAACTCCGGAAAGGATTCGACATGGCAGACAGGTCGGAAGAAATCATAGACAAGGCCGCTGCCGTATTTGAATGATCCCAGCAACAGTGAAAATACCATTAATATTGAAGAAATGAAGAAATTATACATTATCGCAGCCCTGCTCCTCATCGCAATGGGAGCCGCAGCACAGGAAGGAAGAAACATATACAACAAATATTCAGGTAAAGAAGGCGTGTCGGCGGTGTATATCTCACCGGCAATGTTCAAGCTGATCGGACAGCTTCCGGAACTGAAAGTTGACATGGGAGAAGGCGAGACGGTCGATATGGCACCGCTCATCAGGTCGTTCAGCGGATTCTATATGCTGAACATCAGCGATCCGCAGTCGGTCTCAGCCCTTTCGACAGACATCAAGACCATGCTCGCAAACGACCGCAGCAAGAAACATTACGAACTTCTGATGGAGGTCAAGGAGGAAGGTGACAATGTGCAGATCTATACAGCAGGAACCGATGACATCATCGAAAGTTTCGTATTCTTCTGCACAGATTCCGACGACGAGGTCCAATTCATCTGCATAGACGGCACAATGAACCGCTCCGATGTGGAATCAGTGATAGTAAAGGCAGCTTCGTCGGCGATGTAGCCCCCCTAATTGAACAGATTTAGAAAAATATGCTTCCGGATACGGAATGAAAGATATGTCAGTCTGGTATTTCTGCCAGGCTGATTCTTTGTGGCCTTCTTCCATATACAGAAATGTCACGAAGCAGGGAAATTGCTTCGTGACGGACGTCATTTCTCTTTCTCGAAATGCTCTTTGCCGACGCCGCAGGCAGGGCAGGTCCAGTCATCGGGGATGTCCTCGAACGGGGTGCCGGGGGCTATTCCTGTGTCGGGATCACCGGTTTCGGGATCATAGATCCATCCGCACACGATACATACATATCTCGACATGTCGGGCTTGGAAGGGGAATTTGATGTTGCGTTCATAACAATTTCATTTAAGTTCGTTTCCCCGCCACTTTGCAAGTATCAGACCTTATAAATGACTTCACTCGTAGCCCGTGAATCAATATTGACTTGATATTATGTTTGACGTATTTTACGGGGATGAATTCAGGGGG
>CAYXMV010000033.1:0-17339 GCA_964466235.1 uncultured Muribaculaceae bacterium
CCATCTCAAGAGCCTTTTCAAGGGCCTCGAGTTCAGCTGACATGGACTCCGCGAGACCATCTTTCTCAAGTTCTTTCTTCATGGAGTCATAAAGAGTCCTGGCGCTGCTGCGGTAATCGAATTCCTGAGTCTTTGCAAATCTTATGAAATCCTCGAAATCCTCGTCACCGAAATGGAAATCATCCACAGGAGGGATGCTGTCATGCCTGCGGCAATAGTCGATGACATACTGATCTATGACACCTCCGAGCACGAGCGAATACACAAGTCTGCTGTACTGAGGGACTTCCACCTCCACATCAGGAGTGATTCCTCCACCGTCACGCACCACCCTGCCCGAAGCTGTCCTGAATTCACGTGTAAGGGAGTCCGGGATATGACCTACGCTGCCGTCCTCATTGCGGTTCGAATAGTCTATAGCCTGAACACAGCGGCCGCTCGGAGTGTAATATTTTGCGGTGGTGACCTTCATCTGTCCGTTGTATGCGAGAGGAACTATCGACTGTACAAGTCCCTTTCCATAGCTTCTCTTTCCCATGATGGTTGCGCGGTCCATGTCCTGAAGGGCGCCAGATACAATCTCAGAAGACGAAGCCGAACCCGAATCTATAAGTACGATCAGCGGCATATCCACATCGAGAGGTTCGGAAGAAGTGCGGTATTCACGTACCGAACCCGGCATGCTGCCCTTCGAAGTGACCACCAGAGAACCCTTCGGAACGAAAAGCGACACAATCTCGACAGCCTCGCTCATCAGTCCGCCACCGTTGCCGCGAAGGTCAAGGACAAAACGCTTCATACCCATATCCTTGAGCTTCAGGAACTTGTCACGGACATCCTTGGACACATTCTCTGTGAATCCGGTCTGCAGAAGATAGCCTGTCGTATCGTCCAGCATTCCGGCATATTCCACATCCGGAAGATGGATCCTTTCACGTACTACCGGAATGTCGAGGGTGTCACCGGTACGCACCTTCTTCACCGTGAACACAACAGTGGTTCCGGGCTTTCCCTTCATGCGGTCGCTGCTTTCCTTCGACTCGAGGCCGACCGTAGGCACACCGTCTATCGCGAGGATCTCGTCACCGCAGACAAGGCCGTACTTCTGCGCAGGCGAACCGGCATACGGCTCGTTTATTATTACATTGGCTTCCTTCTTCTTATGAATGATGGCACCTATGCCACCGTATGTGTTATGAAGCATCCAGTCGAGGTCTTCATTCTCTTCTTCCGGTATATATATGGTGTAAGGGTCGAGGGCTTCGAGCATGGCATCGACTCCGGCCCTCATAATCCTGTCAACCGGGAGTGAATCGACGTATGAGCGGTTGAGCTCCATTATTATGGAGTTGTGTATCTCGGCCCACTGGCCTAACTTGAAGTTCTTTGACTGGGCGGAAGCGGTCTGCGCGGAAAATGACAGGGCGACGGCCGCTGTAAATAACATAATAAAGCGTTGTCTCATCATAGCATAAATTTTGCAGCGAAGGCGTCGCTGCACATTTGGTGCCACTTGCGGCACTGCACATAAATTGGCGCAAAATTACAAAAATTTTATACCTTTGCAGCGGTTTATTAGTAGTAATGATATGAAAATTGTTTTTGCAACGGGCAATAGCGGAAAATTGCGTGAAGCATCAGAAATCTTAGGCGAGGGATTTGAGCTCGTTACCCCCGCACAGTCAGGTATCACGGAAGAGATACCGGAAACAGGCAACACATTAAGGGCCAATTCATTGCAGAAAGCCCAATACCTTTATTCGAAATGCGGATGCGACTGCTTCGCGGACGATACAGGACTCGAAGTGGATGCACTCGGAGGCGCTCCGGGAGTCCATACCGCAAGATACGCCGGAGAAGATAAGGACTTCAACAGGAACATGGACAAGGTACTGTATGAACTGAGTGTCCTCGAGTCGGAAGGCCACATGGCTGAAGAGTTCGGCATCAAGACCAGGCCGGTGTCGAGACGGGCACGCTTCAAGAGCGTCATCACATTGATAATCAACGGGGAGACCCACATGTTCGAAGGAGCTCTCGAAGGAGAGATAGCACGCAAGAAATCAGGAAACGGAGGATTCGGCTACGATCCTATATTCATTGCCGACGAATATCCCGGAATGACACTTGCGGACATCACCGAGGAGCAGAAGAATGAAATATCACATAGGGGAAAGGCTCTGAGAGCCATGGCAAAATGGCTTAAGGAAAATGCATGAGACCCTGACAGTCAAAACATTCAGACATGACGACAAACACCGGATTGATCGTTCTGCATATCACCAAGTTCGGCGAGAATTCGGTTGTGCTTCATACTCTGAGCAAAGAGTATGGAAGACGTGGATTTTTAGTGCGGGGAGTCGGCAGAAAGCCGATGTCCTCGCTTTTTCTTCCCCTGACTGTCCTTGAGGCCGACATCACGGAATCATCTAAATCAAAGCTATATACAGCCCGCAACCTTACGGCAAGATACCCTCTGAACGGCATCAGAAGCAATATGTTCAAGAATACCATGACCCTTTTCATGAGCGAGGTGCTCTACAGAGTCGTGAAGGAGGGAGGAAACGAGCAGGGACTCTACGAATGGTGCGAAAGGAGCATACAGATTTTAGATTCAATGGAAAGCGACTTCAGCAATTTCCATATAAGGTTTCTTTTAGAACTCACAGTGGCTTTAGGATTCAGTCCCGAGGTTCACGACCTTGAGCCGTTTACTGGCAGCAACCATGCGACTGTCGAGCGGTTCATGCAGGCGTCTTTCGCCGAATCCATGCTGATTCCGCTTTCCGGACAGATAAGAAATGAAATAGCGGAGGGGATCCTCCGCTATATCGAGTTTCACAGCGAGTCTGCCGTGAATATCAATTCCCTTAAAGTTCTCAGAGAACTGTTTTCATAGACTGCTGCCCTTCGCCATGCTCCGGGCAGACAGTCGTCACTGACCTCCGCCAAGGGCGTGATAGAGATTTATCACGGCAGTGATCTTCTCGTATGTGTCCTGAGCCTGTGAAGTCTCGGCCTGAAGGAGAGACTGCTGGGCGGTGAGAACCTCGAGATATGTCACTGAGGTATATTGCATGAGCTTTTCCGTCTTTGTCACGGCCTTTGAAAGGGACTCCACCTGCCTTGAGCGCCATTCCTCTTTGGCAAGAGCCGTCTGATACTGGGTCAGGGCATCGTTGACCTCGGCACCGGCGTTCAGCAGGGTCTGCTGGAAAGAGATTTCTGCTGCCTTGCGGTCGGCCTCGGCAATCTTCACCTTGCCCTTCATCGCACCGGCATTGAAAATCGGCTGGAAAAGCGAACCGGCGGCATTCAGGAGAAGGCCTGCCGGATTCATGACAGTTCCTCCGAGATTATTGGTCCATCCGGCGATTCCGCTGAGAGAAAGCGACGGATAGAGGTCGGCACGGGCCACATTCACAGCATAATATGCAGATGCAAGGCTGTTCTCTGCAGCACGCACATCAGGACGACGGGAAAGAAGGGCTACAGGCACTCCTGTCTTGAGCTGTTCCGGGAAAGAAGCATCTGCAAGGACTCCCCTGTCGATCGGATGTGGAGTCTCGTACAGAGTGACGCTCAAAGAGTTCTCGAGTGAGTTGATGGACTTTCTGATGTCCTCGACTGCCGCCTCGACCTGATACCATGCTCCTTCCATCTGAGCCACAGCCACTTCATTGGCCATTCCGGCATCCATCATTGCCCTGAGTACCCTTACGCTCTCCGCAAACTTCGCTGAGGTGGATTCCGCTATGCGGAGCTGCTCGTCAAGCATCAGAAGGGTGTAGTACTGCGTTGCCACTCCTGCGATGAGACCGGTCTTTACAGCCTGCTCATAGTCACGTGCCATGTCGGCAGAAGCCTGAGCCTGGCGCTTAGTATTGGTCTTTTTGCCGAATATGTCTATTTCCCAACTTGCAGCGACCGGTACTGTATAGGTCCAGCCCGCACCGGTCTTGACAGTCTCGAAATTATTGAATCCGCTCACGGCACCTTCCGGCACAAAATTGAAAGACGGGATGTAAGACAGACGCGCTATCTTGAGTGCGGTCTCCGCCTGTTCCACTCTCAGGGCCGCAGTGCGTACATCGGCATTCCTGCTCAACGCACTGTCTATCAGCACCTGAAGATAAGGGTCGGTAAAGAGTTCGCGCCATCCCATATCAGCCACAGACACCGTATCCTCGGTATGGAACTTTTCTCCGTACAGAGAATCCGTGACAATCTCTGCCGGACGCTCGTATTTCTTATATATTCCGCAGCTGCAGAGCATCAGGACCGCGGCTGCTGACAATATTATCTTTTTCATTTACATTTCTTTTTTATATATCCCCCCGATTTCTCACGGGAGGACAGGAGAAACTAAAATTTAACAGTGTTGTCATGTTCACCTTTGGACTTCTTCTGCTCACGCACTTCATCGATTTCAAAATCGATCTGATTGTCCGAAGTCCTCTCGAACTGCACAGGCCTGAACTTTTCTTCTATGGTCTGGAACACCACAAACAGAGCCGGCACAAGGAACAGAAGGATCAGAGTACCCACGAGCATTCCTCCCACAGCACCTGTACCGAGGGCTGAGTTACCGTTTGCACCCACACCCGAGGCAAACATCATCGGAAGCATACCGAACACCATCGTCAATGCCGTCATGAGGATAGGACGGAGTCGGACTATGGCTGCACCCATGGCCGCCTGCTTGATTGTCATGCCGGCCTTGCGGCGCGAAGAGGCATACTCGGTGATGAGGATAGCCGTCTTGGCAAGAAGTCCGATGAGCATGATGACACCGGTCTGGAGATAGATATTGTTCTCAAGTCCGAAAAGCTTTGCGAAAAGGAATGATCCCATGATACCGCAAGGCACGGAGATGATGACTGCTATAGGAATGAGGAAGCTCTCATAGAATGCACAGAGAATCAGATAGATAAGCACGATACAGATTCCATAGATCACCAGAGAGTTGTTTCCGGTACGCTCCTCCTCGCGTGAAAGTCCCGCAAACTCGAAACCATAATTTCGCGGAAGGATTTCGGCGGCGGTCTCCTTCACCGCCTTGATGGCATCACCTGAAGAATAGCCTTCTGCGGCAGAACCGTTCACTGCAATCGAATTGTAGAGGTTGAACCTCGACAGAGTCTGAGCACCATATACCTTCTCAAGCTCGACGAAACGGCTGAGAGGAGCCATCTGACCGTCATTCATCCTCACGAACACAGACTCGAGCGACTCAGGCGTCATCCTGTATTTCGGATCAGCCTGGATCATGACACGATATACATGAGAGAAGCGGTTGATGTTCGACACATACTGACCTCCGTAATAGCCTGCAAGAGTAGAAAGGACTGAGGCAGGAGAGATGCCCGCCCTCTTGCAGAGAGCCGGATCGACATTCACGAGATACTGAGGGAAGCCCGGGTCGAAAGTCGTATATGCCATAGCGATCTCAGGTCTCTGATTCAGAGCGGCAAGGAATTCCTGAGTGACACCGAAGAATTCGTTGAGGTCGCCTCCGACCTTGTCCTGCATGTGCATCTCGAATCCGTTGGTCATACCGTAACCTGTAATCATAGGAGGGGCCACCGGTGTGACCTGAACATCCTTGATGTCGGCCGTCCTCGCCATTATCTGGCCTATGAGGGCATTGACTTCATCCTCCTTGCCTGGTCTGAGGGACCAGTCCTTGAGCTTGATCGTGATGAGTCCGTATGAAGAACCTGCACCGGAGATGATACTGTAGCCGGACACGGTCGAAGAAATCTCTATCTGCTCCATTTCCGCTATTCGGTCATAGACCTGCATCAGCTTGTCGTCTGTGGTCTGGAGCGAGCTTCCCGGTGCAGTCTGGATGTTCACCATGATGGTTCCCATATCCTCGTCAGGCACGAGACCTGTCTTGGTCGTGGCCATGAACCAGACGAGAAGAGCTACGCAGACTGCAATCACAACCCATACGAGCCATATTCTCTTGACAAAGAACTTGACGCCGTTCTTGTACTTTCCGACCACGGCGTTGAATCCCGTAGTGAACTTCTTTCTGAACCTCGCTGAGAAGTTGTTGACTTCCACACCGTTCTCATCCACATACGGATTGAGAAGGATGGCACTGAGGGCCGGAGCGAGTGTCAGGGAGTTGATGGCCGATATACCCACGGCCACCGCCATGGTGATACCGAACTGCGTATAGAATACTCCTGATGTACCGCCGGTCATGGAAACCGGAATGAACACGGCCATGAACACGAGGGTTGAAGTGAGGATGGCCGAAGAAATGCCGTCCATTGCGTCAACCGTGGCATGGAACGAGGACCTGTAGCCCACCTCAAGCTTCGCCTGCACAGCCTCGACCACGACGATGGCGTTATCGACCACCGTACCGATGGCGAGCACCAATGCGAAGAGTGTGAGGAGGTTGATGGTGAATCCGGCAACGGCCATGAATGCAAACGTACCGATGACCGAAACGAAAATAGATATGGTCGGAATCAGGGTCGCCTTCCAGTCCTGAAGGAAGAAATATACGACGAGCACCACAAGGAGGATGGCAAGGAGAAGGGACTTCACCACCTCGCGGATCGAGGCATAGAGGAAGTCGTTCACCGACATCATCGTGTCTATCATCATGCCTTCCGGCATGGTTTCGCGTGCCTCATCCATGAGGGCATCGATGTCATTCACCACCTGAGTGGCGTTCGATCCTGCAATCTGGAAAATCATCATCTCCACGCCCGGATGGCCGTCTGTGGTCGATTTATATCCGTATGATTCGATTCCGAGCTCGATTTTCGCAACATCCTTCAGACGCAGGACCTCACCGGAAGGGAGAGCCTTGATGACCATTTCGCCGAACTCCTCCGGAGTCTGCTTACGGCCCGAATACTTCATTATATATTCAAAGGTAGAGCCTGAACTTTCTCCGAACGAACCTGTCGCCGACTCGATGTTCTGCTCGGCAAGGACGCCGGTCACATCGTCAGGCACGAGATGGTGGTGAGCCATGGCTGCAGGGTTGAACCATATACGCATACTGTACTGGTCGGAAAGAAGCACGACGCTTCCCACACCCTTGATTCGCTTGAGCTGAGGCTCTATGTTGATCTTGGAATAGTTTGCAAGGAACCTGTTGTCATAGCCGCTTTCCTCAGTGGCATGAAGGTCGATCACCTTGATCATACTGTTCTGCCTCTTGATGACGGATACACCGATCCTCGTCACCTCGGCAGGAAGTGAGCCAGTAGCCTGGGCCACACGGTTCTGCACATAAACGGCAGCCATGTCCGGGTCCATTCCCTGACGGAAATAGACCATTATCTCGACATTTCCCGAATTGGTGGCCGTGGAAGTGATGTAGTCCATGTTCTCCACACCGTTGATGGCCTCCTCAAGAGGAGCGATCACGGCTTTCTGGACTGTCTCTGCCGATGCACCCGGATAGGCCGTCATCACCATGACAGTAGGCGGGGCTATGTCCGGGAACTGTTCTATAGGAAGCGTCTTGATGCTTATCAGTCCCACAAGGACGATGACGATTGAGATCACCGCAGAGAGGACCGGACGCTCGATGAATGTCCTTAGTTTCATATCGGCCTCCTTTTATTTAGATTCACTCGACCCGGTTTGTCCGGCAGGGGTGTCTATAACGACCGAAAGCGGCTGGCCGTCACGGATGAGGCCCACACCCTCGGTAATGATCACGTCACCCTCTGAAAGTCCCGAGAGCACCATATATTCCTTGCCGTCATCCGACAGTTTCACCGACAGGCGTGTAGCCACGGCCTTGCCGTCAATGTATCTGTACGCGAACACAAGGTCCTGAAGCTCGAATGTTGCAGAGCAAGGTATCATGATGACGTCCTTGTAAGCCGACTTGAGCACGATCCTTCCCGAAGCGCCGCTGTGAAGGATGCCTCCGTCGTTAGGGAATACGGCACGCATCGAAACGCTTCCTGTAGAAGGGTCGATGACGCCGCTGATGGTCTCTATACGTCCTTCAGCACCATATACGGAACCGTCCGCAAGTTCGAGAGAAACGGAAGGAAGGCTTGCGAGTACCTCATCCATAGAGCCATGCTCGGCAGTGAGGGCAAGAAGCTGTATCTCCGAAATCGAATAATAGACATACATCTCCGAATTGTCTGAAACCGTCGTGAGAGGCTGAGGCAAAGCTGGTGACACAAGGGCACCGGCACGGTAAGGAAGGGTTCCTACCACACCGTCGGCCGGACTGAGCACCTGAGTGTATTTCATATTGTTCTCTGCATTGACGAGTGCAGCCTCAGCCTGTGCGAGACCGGCCTTTGCTGTAAGAAGAGAGTTCTTTGAGGTGAGCAGGTCGAATTCCGAGATGACCTTCTCGTCAAAGAGCTTCACGCGGCTGTCATATACGAGCTGAGCGGTAGCGACTCCGGCCACCGCAGCCTCCACATTGGCCTGAGCCATCTGCAGGGCAGCCTTGAAAGGCACCTGGTCGATGATGAAGAGGGACTGTCCTTCACGGACACGCTGTCCTTCCTTTACACATACTTTTGAGATAGTTCCTGACACCTGCGGGAATATCGCGATGTCCTGTCGTCCTTCAATCGATGCCGGATAAGATTCCGAAAGTCCGACATCTCCGCAAACGACTGTCATAGCCGCGTATGCGGCCTCTTCTGAGTGGCCCTGATTGCCGTTTCGGCCACATCCGACACTAAAAAAGGCAGCTGCCATAACAGCTGCGATCAATGATAATCTTTTCATCCTTTTGTTTTTTGGGGCGGCAAAAGTAGAAAAAAAAATGATAAGTTGTGACCCCATAAATACAATAATTTCGACCTTTTGACAATATTTTTTTTACTTATTCCCGGCACATCAGAAAGGGTATCAACGCCCCTTCCCGAAATATATCTCATGATAATTCCATAATTTTTATTACTATTTTTTAAAAAAAACATATATTTGATAAATTTTTCTCACAAGAAAAACACACCAAACTAATACTTATCTATTAACCAAACAAACTAAATTCTACCGTATGAGAAAATATCTGACTATGGTGATGCTGCTTTTCATAAGCATGGCAGTCCATGCACAGCAGCATTCTGTAAAGGGTACGGTGGTTGACCAGAACGGGCTTCCGATCATCGGAATGACCGTCATGGAACAGGGTACCCAGAACGGTACCACCACCGACATTGATGGTAACTATCAGATAACCGTGGCCTCGGGGGGGGGCAAATCTGGAATTTACCGCACTTGGCTATGCGACTGTCGGTGAGCCGGTAGGCACCCGCGGCGTCATTGACGTCATCTCTGCCGAAGAGGCCCTCGCTCTCGATGCAGTCGTGGCCATCGGTTACGGTTCGGTCCGCAAGAAAGACCTCACGACAGCCGTTTCAACCGTTTCGACAGAAGATATGAAACTCCGTCCAGTAACGGAAGCTTCAGGATTCATCCAGGGTAAGGTTGCCGGTGTGACGGTGCAGCAGACCAGCGGTCTCCCGGGAGCGGGTATGACAGTGCGTGTGCGCGGTGCATCTTCAATCGCATCTTCCAACGACCCTCTCTATGTCGTTGACGGCGTGCCTGTAGGTACAGGTAACTATGCGATCGCATACCTCTCGCCACAGGACATCGAGACAATGCAGATCCTCAAGGACGCTTCTTCAGCGGCCATTTACGGATCACGCGCGGCAAACGGTGTCGTACTCATCACCACAAAGCAGGGAAAGAAGAGCAGAGGCCCTCAGGTGACCCTCAACGCTTCAGTAGGTCTTGCAAATGTGGCAAAGACATACGACGTCCTCAATGCACAGGAGTACAGGGACCTCATGAACGAGATCGGAGCCGTGACTGGCATTCCTGAAGACATCAAGGACGAGACAAACTGGTTCGACGAAATCTATAAGACAGGCATCAACCAGAACTATCAGCTTTCCGTATCGAACGCCAACGACAAGATGAGATACTACATCAGCGGCGGTTACACTGATGAAGAAGGTATCCTTCCTGTAGCCTACAACAAGCGTTTCAACATCAAGGCAAGCTTTGATTCAGACCTCTACAAATGGCTCAACGTGGGTGCCAATGTAGCTTATTCACACTACAAGAACAACGGAATCATCTCAGGCACAGGCTCCAACCGTGCCGGCGTAGTCCTCTCCGTAATCAACACTCCTACCTACGCAAAGGTATGGGACGAGGCTAATCCGAACTGGTACTGGACCAACTTCTACGGCGCCAACCTCACGACTCCTGCAGAAAACCTCGCGAGAACTGAGAACAACTATACTCAGACTGACCGTATGCTCCTCACAGGATACGCTCAGATCAACTTCACCGAGAACTTCAAGTTCAAATCAACCGTGTCCATGGACCGCCGTTGGGTCCACAGCTACTCATTCCTTGACCCGATCAAGACATCTTACGGACGCACCCAGCACGGTGAGGCATCTTCTTCAAGAAGCGACGACATGAGGATGGTGTATGACAACATCTTCACATACAATGCTTCATGGAACGCTCATCATAACTTCGAGGCTATGGCCGGTACTTCGGCAACGACTTCACGCTGGGAGAACCTCTCTGGCTCGAGAAGCTACTTCTCAGACCAGTACAACAACGCGATCTTCGGAATCAACGGAGGTAACAAGGGAGGTCTCAGAGGACAGTCACAGGGCTATGCGAAGTGGGCGATCATGTCTTATCTCGCGCGCGTTTCCTATAATTTCGACAGCAAGTACTACATCACAGCAAACTTCCGTGCGGACGGCTCTTCAAAGCTCGCTCCAGGCAACCGTTGGGGCTACTTCCCTTCAGCATCTGCCGCATGGCGTATCTCAGGCGAGGACTTCATGAGCGACGTGACATGGATCAACGACCTCAAGATCCGTGTGGGCTGGGGACAGCAGGGTAACCAGTCAGGTCTTGCTGACTATGCATGGGTACAGCAGTACAACACCAACTACTACGACTGGACTACAGATGAGTTCGCGACTGCGACCCCTACCCTCGGCAGCAAGTCGAACATCGGTAACAAGGATCTCACATGGGAGACTACAACCCAGGCCAACGTCGGTATCGACTGGTCTATGTTCAACAGCCGTCTCACAGTGACTCTCGACGGTTACTACAAATACACCAAGGACCTTCTCATGAACGTGCCGCTTCCGTCTCCATATCCAAGCATCTACCGCAACGAGGGTGAGATGTCCAACTGGGGTCTCGAGCTCGCGATCAGCTCTGTGAACATAGACAAGAGCGACTGGAGATGGACAACTGACTTCAACATCTCGATGAACCGCAACAGGCTCGAGAAGCTCGACCTCCAGCAGGTTTACTACTACACTCAGACATCAGAGGCTCTCAGCGAGTATGTGGTACGCATGACCCCAGGTCAGCCACTCTCACAGTTCTGGGGATACACCGCTCTCGGAGTCGATCCTGAGACAGGTATGGTAATCTATGAGGACTACAACAAGGACGGCAAGGTGAACGTGGCCGACAAGCATTACATCGGTGACGCAAACCCTCTCTTCACAGCCGGTCTCACGAACACAGTAAGCTGGAAGGGACTCAGCCTCAGCATCCTTCTTACCTCTTCAGTGGGCAACGACATCTACAACGCATCGAAGATCGAGATGATCGGCATGTACTCTGCCGGCAACCAGATCAAGGACGCGCTGAGAAGATGGAGAGTCCCTGGTCAGGTGACAGACATCCCTAAGGCAGGCGAGCTCGACAACCTCAGGGCTTCGACAAGATGGATCGAGGACGGTTCATACCTCAAGGTGAAGAACATCACTCTTTCATACGACATCACTCATCCGGCTCTCAAGAAGGCCAACATTAACCGTATCCAGCCATATATCACTCTGGACAACATGATAACCTTCACCAACTATTCAGGATATGACCCTGAAATGAGCCAATATACAAGTGCTACAAGCATGGGTATCGACTGGGGAACTTACCCTTGCGTAAAGACCGTGCTTTTCGGTATCAACGTAGAGTTCTAATATTAAAATAAGGAAAGAAAATGAAAAAGATATATACAATTCTCTCTCTCGCTTCCCTTATTGTTCTTTCATCATGCGACCTCAATCTTTATCCGGAGACAGGATACAACGAGGGCAACGTGACGGTGGATGAAGAGACCAATGAGTCTCAGTACTCTACCAGAGAGGACATGAAGGGTCTTAGAGACGCAATCTACAGCAGTTGGACCAAGGACATCCAGGAAAAGGGTTACCTTGACTGGCTCGTTTACGCAGAGTGCCGTGCCGACAACGCATACGGCGGAAACCCGGGTACTGGCGAACTCATGGCCATCGAGGCAAACAGACAGGACGGTGAGAACAAGAATGTGGTGCGTGACTGGGACTGGTATCAGGGTCAGGTAAGCAACTGCAACAACCTCATCTGCAACATCGACCGCATCAAGGAGGCAGACCCGACCCTTACAGACAAGGAGTACAGGGAGTGGAAATCAGAGGCGTACTGCTGGAGGGCATGGAACCTCTTCCAGATGTCTCAGATCTGGGGCGACATTCCTCTCGTGAACACAATTCCGCCTGCAATCACAGCCGAGAACATCGAGGAAGTCTATGACGAGTATTTCCCTGCAAGGACTCCTATCGCCGACATCTATGCTCAGATGATCGAGGAACTCACATACGCATGTGAGAATGCTCCTGACACAGACCCTGCGGACAAGCATCTCTTCACAAAGGCTTTCGCTCACGGAATGCTTGCAAGAATCTATGCTGAAAAGACAGCTCAGGACTGGAACAAGGTTGCCGAGCATTGTGCAGCCATCGAAGGCATGGGCTACTCTCTCGTTGACGACTACGGCCAGATGTGGGCATACGACGAGGCTGATGCAGTCCGCAACACTTCCGAGTCCATCTTCGAGATCACCTGGACAAAGTCTAACGGAAACTGGGTATGGATGATGTTCCACAGAAACGCATACAGCCCTAATGACAGCTACTCATGGATCAAGTGGATCACGCCTTCACGCGCCCTCATCGCCGCATACGACGCAGAGGGCGACACTGAGAGAAAGAACGGATGTATCGTCTATGACGAGGCCATCTGGTCAAACTATTATCCTGGCAACGAATACGCATTCATGCACAAGGTTCCTACCAACGCTTCTTCAATCATCCTGATGCGTCTCGGTGAGATCTATCTCCTCCATGCAGAGGCACTCGCGATGACAGGTGACCTTGCAGGAGCTGCTGAGTATGTGAACAAGATCCGCACACGTGCCGGCATCAAGACAATCGCAGTCCCTTCATCACAGGACGAGATGATCGACGCCATCCTCCACGAACGCCGTCTTGAGCTCGCATTCGAGGGATTCCGTTTCTTTGACCTTCTCCGTCACGGATTCGACAGGACAAAGGCCATCCACGATGCAATGCCTGAGCAGGATTCATACTGGCAGCCACGCTTCCCTCTCACTGAGGAGACAGTGTTCATGCCTATCCCTCAGACAGCGCTTGACAATAACCCGAGCCTCATTCAGAACGCTGGATACTAACAGAGTGACATCATGAAGGTATCAAAGATATTTTTCACAGGTCTCGTGGCCTGCCTCTCAGCATGCAACTGCACGACAGAGAAGCCTGACGACGGAAAGACCGATACTTCCGGCACTCCGGTCACCACACCGGAGAAGGTCAAGGATGTGACAGCATATGTAACGACTGCAGACAGCAGGATGCAGTTTGAAAAGACCACTTTCGACTTCGGCAAGCCGGGCAGCATGTCTCCGAATCAGGTGACATTCGACATGACAAGCCTCGGCGAGGAGAAGGTTGACGGCTTCGGACTCGCAGTGACGACGGCTGCAGCCTACAACCTCATGCAGATGTCTCAGGAGGACAGGACGGCATTCCTCGAAGAGACCTTCTCACGCGAGAAGGGAGCCGGGATGAGCCTTATCCGCGTGGCCATCGGTGCTTCAGACTTCTGTCTGAAGGACAACTACACATGGTGCGACACTCCGGGCCTCGAGAACTTCGCCGTACATTCAGAGGACAAGAACTATCTTTTCCCTGTGCTGAAGGAAATCTATGCCATCAATCCTGATGTGAAGATCATCGGTTCGCCGTGGTCATGCCCTAAGTGGATGAAATGCCAGATGCCAGGCGGTAACAGCTGGGACACATCAAAGTTCAATGTGGCCGTGACAGACGAGACCACCTTCGATTCATGGACAGGAGGACGTCTCAAGCCTTCGTGCTACGACGAATATGCAGAGTACTTCGTGAAGTGGGTGCAGACAATGGAGAAGGAAGGCTTCGACATCCACGCCCTCACGATGCAGAACGAGCCTCTCAACCCTGGAAACTCCATGTCGCTTGTAATGCCATGGCAGGATCAGAAGGAGTTCGTGAAGATTCTCGGTCCGGCAATGGAAAAGGCCGGTCTGAACGATGTGCAGCTGCTTCTCTTCGACCATAACTACAATTATGACGGCAAGGAAGGCCAGGACAACTATCCGCTCAACATATATGCTGACCCTGAGGCTTACAAATGGGCCGACGGTTCCGCATGGCATGCCTACGGAGGAAACGTGACTGAGCTGGACGAGATCCACACCTCATATCCTGAGAAGAGCATCTATTTCACAGAGGCTTCAATCGGAACATGGGTAGGCGGATATGAGGACAGATGGGACTTCAATTTCCTGTCCAACTGTCTCGTGAACGACTTCTCCACAACTTTCCTCGGCACTCTCAAGAGAGGAGGAAGCGGAGTGACTCTCTGGAACCTCATGCTTGACGACAAGAGAGGTCCGTTCAGCCCTCACGACGGTTCATGCAAGACATGCTACGGCGCCGTGACCATCAATTCGGCTGACTACAAGACCATAGTGAAGAACAGCCACTGGTATGACTGCGCACATGCTTCTGTCGCCCTCAAGCCGGGAGCAAGGATGATGAAGCACGACAGCTTCAGCCTTCCTTCAGGCATCGAGCTCCAGATGTACCTCAACCCGGACAAGACCGTGGGAGCTCTCATCTGCAACAACAGTTCGGAGGACCAGGGTTTTGTATTCTCGACCAACAAGCATACAGTCAAATATAACGTGCCGGCAAAGAGCATCGCATCTCTCATCTGGCAGGAGTAAATCATTTATTATATAAGAATCATGAACAAGTTTTTCAAAATAGCCGCATTGGCTTTTGCAGGAGCTGCTGCATTGGTTTCATGCCAGGAGGAGCCCACACTCCCTCTTACCGATGTGGGTCCTGATATGACAGTCAACAGCTACACCGAAGCAACATACATGGGTGCTGACATCAAGCTTTCTGTCAGCATCAACGACGCGGATTTCGCTCTTTCTACCCTGAAGGTACATCTGTTTTATGATGATCTGGAAGTCAGCAGTGAAGTCGTGCGTACAAAGGAGAACGGCACTTACGACGTACTCCTTCATGCTCCTCTCTACAAGGACATTCCTAACGGAACCGCGACTGTGACTCTTGCTGCCCAGAATGTAGGCATGGGTCTTACTTATGACACACTTTACGTAAGCCTCAAGCGCCCTGACTTCGATCATCTGAATCTTGTAACCGCTGACGGAAAGACATACAAGATGACAAAAGGCACAGGCTATCAGTACTCGGTGACTGACAATTTCCCTCAGGACATGAAGAGTATGATCACCACTCCTGAAATCAATCAGGAGGGTGAGGTCATCACTTTAGGATGGACAGGTTCGGAACTTTCGGAAGTCAACTCCAACCCTATTCCTTTCTCTTCATCTCTTGATGGCGAATACACAATATCCGTTGACCTGATGAACCTTTCCGCTGCTCCGTTCGGTTTCGTTCTCAAGGAAGATTTCGATCTTTCAGAAAGCAAGACTGAAAGCGTTTACTATCTCCGCCAGGGCATCGGATTCAACTTCCCGGCAATCTCGGGCATCCATGAATGGGATCTTGATCCTGACTTCTTCACAATCGCAGAGAAGGATGTGACTTTTGATGCTGTTGACGGATACTATAAGTTCCAGGCTGACTTCAAGAACACCTTCATCAAGGTTCTTCCTTGCGACAAGGACGGCAATCTGCTCACACTCCAGGAGTCAGGAGAAGGCTCTGTATGGGTAATCGGAGATAAATTCGGCAAGCCATCTATAGGACCGGGCTGGAACACTACGGAAGGTGCCTACGCAATGGCACAGGTCGAGCCTAAGGTATATCAGTTCAGCCTCAATGTCGGCTCACAGATCAACGAGAATTCAGGACAAATCAAACTCTTCCATCAGATGGGCTGGGGCGGCGAATTCAAACAGGAGAATTATGCTTCATTCGACGGAGCCGGAGTGTTTGCGATGACGGAATCAGGAAACATCGTACTTGCTGAGGGCGGCAAGATGGCCGAGAAGAAGGCATACCGTTTCACCCTCGACCTCACCGGCGGAACAAATGCCGCTGTACTTAAGGTCAAGGAAGTTGAGGCTATCGGAGGCGCTTCTCTCGACATCCAGATCAATGGTGTCAAGGCAGACAAGCTTTCAAGGACAGTATATAAAGTCAAGGCTGTCGCACTTGAGAAGGGTCAGACAATCAGCTTCACAGGTATTGACAATCCTCTCGAGTGGTACATTGATCCTGACCACTTCGTAATAGATGCTTCCGGTCTTAAGTTCAATGCAGTCTCAGGCTACTATTCTATCGAGCTCAATCTTGATTCGAACTTCGTGACCGTTAGAAGAGTGAAGGAGGACGGTTCACCGGCAACATACGCTGACGAAAGAGCCATCACTATCATGGGATGGGGTATAGCTCACCCTGTGATGACAAGCCAGCTTGCATGGGATACAGGTGCACTCATAACCATCGCTGAGATCGAGGACGGCGTTTACCAGTTCACCGGTATCGCTGTGGAGGAAACCGACGGAGAGACCATCGGAGGACGCTGGAGATACGACTACCTCTCTATGAAGCTCTTCGGTCAGGCTGGCTGGGGTGCAGAGCAGGCAGCTGACCTTAATCTTACGGATGAGGCCAAGAAGTACATCAGACAGTCAGCAGGAAGCAACATCGAGATGGCTAATGGAGTTCAGCTCGAGAAGGGTGCGACATACGTAATGACCATTACGGAATGTAGCGACCTTGTTGACAACAAGTTCAACTGTACAATCGATTTCCAGAAAAAATAACAGCCGATGAAACTGACATTCAGATCAATTGCATTGGCTATCGGAATGCTTCTGGCCGCTTCATGCGGCCAGAAGGTTTCTGATGGTCCTGTATATCTCGACGAGTCCCAGCCTCTGGAGGCCCGCGTCGAGGACGCCCTCTCCCGCATGACGCTCGAGGAGAAGGTGAAGATCA
>CAYXMV010000034.1:0-16647 GCA_964466235.1 uncultured Muribaculaceae bacterium
CTGCCGCAGAGGACAGCGGAAGTGCAACGCCCGTAAGAATTGCCGACGATGAGCCTTGATGGTGATAGGCACTCCGTGCTCATCCGAACCGCAGACATAGAGTACATCCTCCCCCTTCATCCTCAAGTACCTCACATAGATGTCTGCAGGGACATAGACACCGGCCAGATGGCCGATATGCACAGGACCGTTGGCGTATGGCAGCGCACAGGTCACAAGCGTTCTGTTGAATTTCTTATTCATATCTTATACATTCTTGAAATTATCTTTTTATCGGACAGCAATTCCGAGAAAAAGTACAGGCAGATAGAAGGCATGAACATGCTGCGATACTTCTTCTCCCCGGACAATGTCATATCCGTCTCTTTGCATCCCGACGTTTCACGCACTTCAATCGTCGGCTCTTCCGGTGCAATATGGGCACTCAATTCCTTATTAAGTTCATTCAGCTGGGTGGATGAGGTCCGGATAAATATCGAACGGATACGTCCGTCCTTCATCTGCATGGTGATTCTGCTTCCATATCTCTCAGAAAAGGCCGTTGCACGGCTAATATCACTGAACCTGAATTCCTTTTCCAAAGAACGAAAAAGGGAATGTCTGAATATGAGAGTGCGCGCCCCGACGACCGGATAGAAGCCATGGAGTGCGATAACCACAAGAGGCAGCAAAGCCACAAATACATATATGGAAGAAGCCACCCATAACATTTCATCAGGAAACATCATCGGTAATACAGCAGCACAGACCAGCATGGCCACAGTCATGCATGAACAGATGATCATAAGTTTCTTTTCCGTAAAATATTTCTTTTCCATATATCTTGTTGTATTATACCCTTCCGAGCTCGTTGTTGAGACGGGTGCGGGCCCGGTTGTAGTCGCCCATCTTCGTCATGATTTCAGTCTGGCGTTCCGGATCTTCGGTACGGGCGAGTTCTGCTGTCAATTCCTTCAGAATCAGTTCCACCTTCTTGCACTGGTAGGTCATCAGGGTCTTGGGAATGTATTGGACCAGTCTTGTCGATACTGCCGTCAGGGACTGTTCGTAATTCTTCACCGTTATCTGATACTTGTCTATCAGAAGCTCCTTGGACACTTCCGCAATCTTCGCATCCATGCTGTTCATGAGCCTTGTCTGCATCTGCTGCTGAGTCAGGCCCTCGTCATACATCCTGAAATATTCGTCATAGACGGCACGATAGGCGGTATTTACAAATGAGGCATCGTCATCGGCAAGGATACCGTCGATGAACTCCGCCACATTGAAGCTCTCCCCTTCCACATAGAACCTGGAATCCCTGTCGAACTCCAACGTCGTGCATCCTTCCTCAAGAATGAATTTCAGAAGGTCGCGTTCGCATGGGGCAAGATACGGTTCCTCTATATGAACGGTACCGTCGGAAACCGGCATCGGCGCATCATATCCCATCTCCGGTCCGTAATCCCCACCCATAGGCGGAGGAGGCATGGTTCCGTCATCAGCCTGTGCATTTCTGCCTGCCGCAATTTCCTGAGCCCTTTGTGCAGCCTCGCGCTGACGTTCCAGCTGCCTCTGTTCAGCCATGATCATATCGGTCCTTGACCTGCTCACGCGTTCGGACAGGATCTGCTCGTCAATATCGAATCTGGCAGCGCTCGTCCTTATATATACAGCCCTGACCACGGCATCCGGCATCAGAGCGATAGTATCTGCAATGTCATTTATGAGTCCGGCCCTCTTCAACGGGTCATTCCCCGCTTCATCTATAAGAAGGTCGGTCTTGAAGCCTATGAAATCCTGTTCGTTCCGGGAAATATACTCCTCGACCTCCTCCAATGTGTGCCGGCGGGCGAAATCGTCCGGATCCTGACCGTCCGGAAGCAGCACCACCTTCACATTCATCCCCTCCTTCAGCACCAGCCCTATACCTCTGAGAGCGGCCTTGATTCCTGCCCCGTCTCCGTCATAGATGATGGTAACATTGTCGGTGAACTTACGGATCATGCGGATCTGCTCTACGGTCAGCGAAGTGCCGCTCGAGGCCACCACATTGGTGATTCCGAGCTGATGCATCGAAAGGACATCCAGATACCCCTCAACGAGGATGCACCTGTCCTTCTTCGATATGGCATTCTTGGCGAAATATATTCCGTAGAGCGATCTGCTCTTCACATATATCTCTGTCTCGGGCGAATTGACATATTTCGCAACGCTCTTGTCTGTCTTGAGAGTACGTCCTCCGAAGGCGATCACACGACCGCTCGCAGAATGGATCGGGAACATGACCCTGTCATAGAAACGGTCAACCAGACGGCCGTCATCATATTTTATACACAGTCCCGTCTCGGTAAGGAATTCCTCCTTATATCCTGCTGCGCGTGCAGCTTCTGCAAATGTATTCCTGTCGAGAGGAGCCCATCCGAGTCCGTACTTCCTTATGGTCTCGTCCTCAAGCCCTCTGCTGCGGAAATACTGATAGGCAATCGCCTGTCCCTCCTGTGTCGCAAGGCTTTCCTGAAAGAACTTCCCCGCAAATTCCGACACAAGAAGAAGGCTTTCGTGCCGCTGCCTCTGGGCGATTTCCTCCGCACTTTCCTCTTTCTCTACGACTTCTATATGATATTTCTTAGCGAGATATTTGAGAGCCTCGACATAGTTCATGTTCTCATGCTCCATCACGAAACCCACGGCCGTGCCTGACTTTCCGCAACCGAAGCATTTATAAATCCCCTTTGAAGCTGAAACCGAAAAAGACGGTGTCTTTTCATTATGGAACGGACAGCATGCGATATGGTTGGCACCACGCTTCTTGAGAGTCACGAAGTCACCCACCACATCCACGATCTGGGCTGTGTCCAATATCCTGTTTACCGTCTCCTGAGGAATCATAGACTATTGCTCGTCAACCTTTTCGTAGTCAACATCCTTTGCTGCCGGGGTTTCTCCCGACGGCTGGGACGTCTTTTCCTCAGGGAACTTTATATCATATTCATCTATGGCCTTCTTCATCTTCCACGAAGAAAGGAACTCCGAAGCGCCATAGACTATAAGTGCGGCACCGGCAATCACTCCTATGGCCTCACCTATGAAAGACGGTCTCAGGACAAGGAAACCGCCGGCTATAGTGACAATTACAGGAAGCACGAAACTGCCAGCTCCGACCTTCATGACGCGGTTCGCGCTGAAGAGAGCCACCAGCTGGAAGATTCCGAAACCGAGAAGAGCGAAGCCGATTATATAAATCATAAGTCCGGCAACAAATCCCGGAAAGAGGAAGAGGAGCACACCGAGAAGTATGTCAACTCCGGCATTGAAGCCCATCAGCCCCATAGTGCCGTTCTGCCTGTTCCTGAATCCTATGAAAAGCGACACAAGTCCGGAAGCCAGAAGGAAGGCTGCTATGATCCTCACCGCCAGTTCCAATGCGTTTGTCTTGCTTACTACCATCACCACACCGATGGCAATTGCCGTCAAGGCCCTCAGAGGACCGTTGAACCTGTTCCTGTAACCGAATGTAATCATATCTATTTCAGTTTTATCCAATAACTTGCAAAAATAACAAAATTTCCTCATAAACACAAAAGCGTGACCGCTGGCACTCAACCGGCTGTCCCACAGCCAGTTCCTGTGATCCGCTGCTGTCATCGCGCAGCAGCGAGTCACAGGAACTGACTATAGTTCAGGAAGTTGGGCGCCATGGGCATATAAAAAAGCCACGGAAACCCTGTGAAGGATTTCCGTGACCTTTATGCTTATGCTGCGATCAGAACGGAAGATCGTCATCCGAGAATGATGCAGGCATGTCCTCCGCTGTAGGCATCGGTGCGCTCTGGACAGCAGCAGGCGTGCTGTAGGCCCCTGCACTCGCCGCATACGGGTCATTCTGCACGGGAGCTGCATGCGTACCTGTCGGAGCGCCGTAGCCGCCGGCCGAAGCCGCATAATCGTTCTGCGGAACACCGGCAGGCTCTATGCGCCATGCCCTCACGTCGGTGTACCAGCGTCCGTTATACTCACGGCTGCTGAGGTTGAACGAAACCTTTACCTTGTCACCGACCTGATACCTGTCCAGGTCTCTGACCTTATCCTCACCCCAGACATTCATGCAGACCTGAGTCGGGAAGCTACCTTCCTGATACTCAAGCACAAACTCCTGCTTGGACCATGCTCCTCTCGCAGAAGTGCCTGTCTGGACATTGAGTTTACGGGCAATCCTGCCCTCAAGTTCCATAGCCATATATTACTTCTCAGCCGGAACGTACTTGCCCACCTTGAGAACCTCTACATCGAAGATGAGAGTAGAGTTAGGCTCGATGCCGCGGTTTCCTCTCTCGCCGTATGCAAGTCTTGCAGGAATGTAGAGAGTAGCCTTTCCGCCCTCACCGAGGAGGCCGAGACCTTCTGTCCATCCCTTGATCACACGGTTTGCGACGAACTCTGTGTTCTCGTTCTCGTCAAACACAGTACCGTCAAGGAGAGTACCCTTGTAGTTGACCCATACTGTGTCCTGAGGAGCCACCTTCTCAGCAGCACCTTCCGCGATGATTGTATATTGGAGACCGCTTGCAGTCGTGTCAACATTCTCTTTCTTTGCGTTCTTTGCAAGGAAATCCTTCTCCTTTGCAATGTTCAGAGCCGCCTTGTAAGACTGCTTCTTTGAAATGAATCCGTTGAGGATCTCACCCATCTTGTTAGGGTCGATGTCGAACTGAGCTCCGAAGTCAGCATCATACGGATTGCCGTCTGCCTTGAGGAAATCCTGCATACCCTTCTTCATCTGAGCCATGTCGATCTCATTGAGGTCGTTTGCGAAATTATTGCCCTTGAGGAATGAACCGAAGTTCACACCGATGAGGTAGCTTACCGAATCCACCTCAGCTGCTGTAGGAAGTTCCACACCCTCTACCTTTACAGTCTCCTGTGTGCCGCATGAAACTGCAAGTGTTGCCGCAAGTGCGGCCGCGAAAATCTTGATTGCCTTCATTTTATTATATTTTAATTGTTTATAATTGTCAATACAATCTGCAAATATAACGTTTTTTTTAATTCAGTAACTGTTTAGAAACTGTTTAATTTTTCTGCGAAAATTATTATTGCAGAAAAAGCGGATTTCTCATTTATCTTATATGGATCTTTTCATCATATTTTTCAATTGAGGCATAAGAAAAATTTTGAGTTCTCAGAAAAAATGAGTTAACTTAGTATGCTAAAATTAACGGTTATGACGATTGATACTGCAGCTCTACACGCCAAACTGAAAGAATTCTTCGGATTCGACTCATTCAAAGCCGGTCAGGAAAGGGTCATACGTCACCTTGTTGACGGAAACAATGCATTTGTCCTCATGCCTACGGGCGGAGGCAAATCACTTTGTTACCAGCTCCCGGCTCTCGTGATGGAAGGCACGGCCATCGTCATATCCCCGCTGATAGCACTGATGAAGAATCAGGTTGACGCCATCCGCGGATTCGTGGCAGGCAACGACGGGATCGCACATTTCCTGAACTCTTCGCTCAACAAGGCTCAGATGGCCGAAGTCCGCAACGACCTTCTTTCCGGGGCCACCAAGCTGCTGTATGTCGCGCCGGAATCCCTTACCAAAGCGGAGAATGTGAGTCTGCTGAAGGAAATAAAGATTTCGTTCTATGCCGTTGACGAAGCACACTGCATCTCGGAATGGGGCCACGACTTCAGGCCGGAATACAGACGAATCCGCAATATAATAGAGGAAATAGGGGTTGCTCCGATCATAGCCCTCACCGCAACGGCTACCCCGAAGGTGCAGAGCGACATCATCAAGAATCTCGGAATGACGGACGCGACCGTATTCAAATCCTCTTTCAACCGTCCCAACCTCTATTATGAAATAAGGGACAAATCCGACCCTAAGAGGGACATAATCAAGTACATACGTCAGCATCCCGGCCGTTCGGGCATCATTTATTGCCGCAGCCGCAAGAAGGTGGAGGAACTTGCGGAACTGCTGAACATCAACGGAATAAAGGCTGCGCCTTATCATGCCGGTCTCGATGCCAGGACCAGGGCAGAAAACCAGGACAGGTTCCTGATGGAAGAAATAGATGTAATCGTGGCTACGATAGCCTTCGGTATGGGCATAGACAAGCCTGACGTACGTTTCGTCATCCACTACGACATTCCTAAGAGCATCGAAGGCTATTACCAGGAGACCGGACGCGCAGGGCGTGACGGGAAGGTCGGAGAATGCATAACATTCTACAGCTACAAGGACATCCAGAAGCTTGAGAAGTTCATGCAGGGCAAGCATATAGCCGAACAGGAGATCGGTAAGCAGCTCCTGATGGAGACTGTTGCATACGCAGAGTCGAATTCCTGCCGCAGAAAGCTGCTGCTCAACTATTTCGGAGAAGAATACCACGAAGATGACTGCGGGGCATGCGACAACTGTCTGCATCCTAAGAGGCAGTTTGACGGAAGGGAGGAGATGGCAATGGTCATCGAACTCATACAGACTCTTCCGGAACATTTCAAGATAGAACATCTCGCCAACATACTTGCAGGCGAAATGAACTCGATAATAAAGTCATACAAGCACGACAAGCTCGAACTCTTCGGAGCGGGCAAGGATCATTCGATGCGTTTCTGGAGCGCCGTCATCCATCAGGGAATGATACTTCAGTTCATCCACAAGGACATAGAATCCTACGGTCTGCTGTCTGTCACGAAGAAAGGTCTCGAGTTCTATGAAGCCCCATACGAGATCATGCTCACCGAAGACCGGGAGTTTTCCGAGGGTGAGGACGACGATGATGACATTGCCGGTGCACCTGTACGTGGAGGTGGAGGCGGCGACGAGAAGCTGCTTGCCATGCTCAAGGACCTGAGAAGGGATGTCGCAAAAAAGAAGAATCTCCAGCCATGGGTAATATTCGGAGATCCTTCTCTTGAAGACATGTCCATCCTCTATCCAGTCACCATCGACGAGCTCAAGAACTGCCAGGGAGTCGGCGAGGGCAAGGCGAGAAAGTTCGGGAAGGAATTCCTCGCCCTCATAGCCAAGTACGTGGAGGAGAATGACATAGAACGTCCTGACGACTTCGTGATGAAGTCAATAGTAAACAAGTCGGTAAACAAGGTCTATATCATACAGAGCATCGACCGCAAGCTCCCTCTCGAGGACATCGCAAGCGCGAAAGGCCTTGACATGGAAGAGCTGATGGATGAGATCGAGAGCATCGTTGACTCAGGAACGAAGCTCAATCTCGACTATTACATAGAGCAGACCCTTGACGATGACGTGATCGAGGAAATATATGATTATTTCCACGATGAAGCCGAGTCTGACTCTCTTGCATCCGCAATGGAAGACCTCGGCGACGACTACGACGAGATGGAAGTCCGTCTCGTACGGATCAAGTTCCTCTGCGAGGTTGCAAACTGACGCTTCTAATCGACAAGGGTCAGCCTCAACGACTTCACGTGAGCGTGATCCTTGTCTATATTCATATTTACGTTCTCTTTAAGATAACGCAGACTCAGCGTGTGGTTTCCTTTCTTAAGCCATACCCGTACAGGGCTGCTCCAACCGTAGGAGGTCCAGTCATTCATGCCTCTCTGAGGAAAGACTGAGGCACCGGCATCTGTACCGTCTATATATAACTGTCTTGTCGAGCAGCTGTTCTGCTGGCCGACCTCTCCGTTTCCATTGGCATAGTTCCAGTCGATGACATACCATCCTTTTTCAGGAACCGTTACAGACACGCACAGCTGTTCACCGGATGTCTCGTCAACCATCCTGTCCACCGCATATTCAAGTACAGAAGATGAATCATAGTATCTCACGGGCTCCGACGCAAATGAACATACTCCACGTCCATCCTCAGCAACCACCTGATACTCACCGCATTCATCAAGAACACTCTCACACTGACGGGTCTTTTCGTTCAGTTTTCCGTCCTTTATGACATGGTAAGTCACAGCTCCTTCTACCGGATTCCAGACAAGCTTGCCCTCATCTATACTCACCGACGGATACTCCGGCGCCGCCACATAGCCGGCAATATTGACCGAGGAAGGACCATGGTCACCGGACATTACGATCTCCACGGTATGATGTCCTTCAAGATCTGAAGGAACAAAAGGTCCGGAAGGTTTCCCGTCAACCATACAGGAAGCTATGGTGCCGCCGCATCCGCTCACTGTCACATCAAGTGTCATATTCCTGTACGGAAAGCCCTTCAGGCTCCTTTCGCCAGCCAGGACCTCCGGGATGAAAGGATTGAAGGACAAGCCCTCACGTGTAAATTCAAAACCGAAGAAGGTCCTGTGATACAGCCCCATGAATCCGGAAAGTCCCCAAAGCATATTGGGTGAATTCAGATGTGTCGTATAGGGATTGCCTGTGTCGTACGAATAATTTTCATAGTTCGTAGCGAAGAGGGCGGCGGTCCTTACATTGCAGGCGAGGGCATGCATGAGAGCGGTCTCATTTTCCGCCTCTGCCGCAGCCTTTCCATAGAAAGAGGTCACATAAGGCCATACCGCATTGTTATGATAGTCACCCTGTGAGGCAATCTGCGGAGAAAAGACAGGAGGACCGAATTCACCTACAGGCATGGAAGCCAGCACCCTCGAAGCCCTTTCCTCATCCGCGATGCCGAAGAGCACACAGAACGACTCACCGAGAGTCTCGCTGCGTTCCGAAAGAGACAGATGCCCTCGTCCATACAGGAAATTCGCATAATACCCTTCTTCTTCAAGCCAGAATTCATCATTTATGGCGTTCTTGAGATCAGCCGCCCTTCTGCCGTATTCCTTTTCAGCCCCACTGTCTCCCAGAACCGAAGCCATTTCTTCCAGAACCTTCAGCACCTGATAGAAAGCGGCATTGGTTCCTAAGCATTCCGACATATATATGTCTGCCGGCTGCATCCATGCCGGATAACTCTGTTCCCTCCAGTCAATAAATGAACTTTCTCCTCGGAAGAGTCCGGTCACAGGGTCAAATGCCACCACAAAATCACTCTCCAGGCTGCGGACAATGACCGGATAGGCATATTCGAGCCATTCCTTATCTCCTGTGGCAAGATAGACATTCCATGCCGACAGAGCCCACACCACGCGGTCTGTAGAACAAGGCCACGACCCTCCGGTACCTGTATCCTGGATTATCCTGCCGAGACGGTCAACCTTTACTTCAAGGCTGTTGCGAACCTCCTCCGGACAAATATAAGACAAGGACAGAAGCGAACTGTAGCTGACGTCGCGGGTCCATACGCCGCCCCACAGCAGCCCCGTCCTCAACGTTCCGTCATCCTCTATATTGTTCACCATTTCATCGACCGCCATATTGTACAATGCTGTCTCAAGGACATTCGTTCCCGTATAGATTCCATATCGGGAAATATCGTTCTTCTTTTCCCACCTCAAGGGCTTCCCGTCCCTTGAAAGCTTTGTAGTCACTATCTTCTCCGGAGATGCGGCATAAGCCACATCCGTTCCTTCTATCACGGCATTCTTAGTCCAGGAGAATCTGTCATTTGCATAAAGTTCCTCTTCCGACACGACATAGGTGCGCTTTTCCGGCCCTACTCCCTTTATTACAAGACGTTTCCAGCCCTCCGGCAATGACGGATTCAGCTGTACGATGCCTTCGTCCGTGACCTGAAGCCCGCCGAAGCCGCACAGAACTGCCTGAAGAAGTCCTCCTGCACCGGTAGTGAAATAAGGATTGTTGGCAGAAGGAGTCTCGGCAAAGACTCCGAACGGAGGACGGCTGTTCGGCTGATACGACCTCCTGAACATCCGTGTTGCGGCTTCCCTTTCTCCCAACCTCGCATACTGGACGCAGAATACGCTGAATGTCATCGCCGGCCCATGCACAGGATCCACCTTGTCCTCATAATATTCAAGATCTTTCCTGATCCGTGCCTCGTCAGTGATCACGCCGAGAGGATATGCAAGAAGATTCACGTCTGCCTGCTTTATCTGCTGGCCCGAGTATCCTTCATATTCCAATGTCACTCCATCCTCACCCGTGAGTATGCGGATGCCGTCAGCAATTAGCCCCCACTCTTCAGGGGCCTCGAATCCGCACAGGTCCGCAGCCTTCACAGCATTACGCATGGCTGTCTTGACTGCCCCGTTGGTAAATGCGTTGTCCGTCACATTCTGGGCATATTCGTCAGCTCCCACGACCCCGACAACGGAATATGAGCCGTCCGGATTCCTTGTAACCCTGCTTGTCCAGAAATCGGCGACACCTTTGAGAAGCCTCCACCCGTCGGTGCGGAGCCACTCCATGTCCTTGGTGACGCAATAGTAATTCCATGCAGCGACAGCCACATCCGCCGTCACATGATGCTCCATAGGGCCGGTCAAGGCCCATGCCGGCGTGGATTCCTGACCGTAAGCATCTGATTCCCACGGAAACATGAGTCCTTTGTATCCATAGTCAGCCGCCTTTCTTCCGGCAGCTTCAATACGGTCAGTCCTGTAATCTATCATCGAGCGGGCGATCCCCTGGTCAAGCAGAAGCATAGGAGGGAACATCCACAGCTCCGTATCCCAGAATATATGTCCGTTGTAGCCTTGAGATGAAAGTCCCATCGGAGGAACACTCAACCGGGTCCCTTCTCTGCAGGAAGAGTAAAGGCTATACAGGGCCAGACGTACGGCCTTCTGCGCCTCCATGTCTCCAACTATCTCTATATCAGAACGCCACAGTTCCTTCCATAGCGCACGATGTCCGGCAATGATGTTTTCCGGCCCCATCCTGTCAATATATACCAATTCGCGGCGCACTTCGCTATACGGATCAGAATATTCGTCTGTCGTGCATATCGAGCCCGCGATGTAGAACACTACATTGTCTCCGGCCTGCATAGAGAATTCCATGGAAGCAGTCTCCCCTTCCTCCGCATACCTGGACGGACCGCTGCAGATAAACATCGAACCTGCCGACACATCATGACGCCCATGAGCCGTACGGGCATCGGCCTGCTGCATCAGGATCCTGCGTCCGTCAGCATTGAAATCCCTATGGGAATAACGGGGAGAGCAATATCCGTCAGGTGAAGAGATCTTCTTGTCGAAACGGACTTCAGAAGCCTCTGCTGCAGACAACGACACCTTGAACAGGACACTGTGAGGCAGGTTCCTCAACGCCATGAAGGCATAGGACACATCCACTTTCCCCGCAGCCTTGAATCCCATCCTGTGCTCTGCATTACGCATGTCTATGCTCTGATTCCAATCCGAGACGGATGTGACTTCCTCACCATCGACATACATGCTTATGTCGAAAGGATTCAGACCCAGAACGGCACAGTTGACGCCTGTGTCGTCATTCAGTTCAAAGACATTGTTGAGGACAATCTGACGCACCGAGAAAGGCTCCTTCCAATGAAGTACGCCGAGCGTTCCATTAGCTGCGGAAGCTCCGGTATAATCAGGACATTCCCCTTCTGCACGGATGACCCAGCCGTCATCTGCAAAAGAATCTGCCGGAAGAAGAAATCCTCCGACAGACAATAAAGCGATAATCAAGTGTTTCTTAAGCATATTCCTATTTTATCATACGATATACGATGCACCCACGAGGCGGTACCGACAATGTATATTGCTCCTGCACGTCCACATCTTCATGTTCCCAGATGTCGCGTACCGATTCTGGTGTAAAGGTACAGAATTCTGATGTATTTATAATAAAGTTTCTGGCTTCCTGCCCCCTGTTGAACACGGCCACGACAACATCACCGCCCGACATTTCACCATACCATATCTGGCTGTCCTCATCGAGAGGGTCATCGGACAGCGGTTTTCCCACGAATCCGTCATCCATAAGCGCAAGGAGTTCCCTGTTCCTGTAGAACTTCAGACGTGTTCCGACCGACGAATAGAGGTCAGCAACTGCAACCGGCCCGCCCGCGACCACATTCAGAGTTACTACCGAACGGCATTCGTCATCGCTGTCCAGCATGTTCAGGCGGATGAAATCACCGTCAAGCATAACCTTGCCTCGTCCGCTTACACGCGAGAAATATATGAATCCGTCAAAAGGATTGGCGTATTGCGACCAGTGACCGTGATGAATCCCTCGGTCTCTTTCAGAAAACATGTGCCACGTTCCTTCACCGGTATCATTTCCGATACGGATCATGTGGGCATAGTTCTTTTCCACTGCAGCATCGTCATAAAGATGAGGCATGACAAGAGAGAATATCATTCCGTGCCTGTCGCATTGTTCCCTTATCCATCGCAATGCCGTAGGATACATCCAGTCGGGACGGTCAGGTCCGACCTGTCCGAATCCCTTGTCGTATCCGTCTTCATACCACGACATGAAGTCAACCCTCAGATATACTACTCCCATCTCCGCATAATGGTCAACATAACCCCTCACCCATTCCTCAGCCCCGGGCCTGTCAAGCTGAACCCAGAGATAGTTGTGCTTATTCCTGTATTCTCCACGATTGACAATGCTTTCGACAGGGATGTCCGTACCTTTTATCCTTATTCCGGCAGCTGCGGCTCCCGAAGGTACCCAGAGAGGATTGGCATATACACCCAGGGCCATACCCTTTGACCTGAGATACTCCGCCCAATAACCGTAATCATGCTCCCAGTCAAGGGAATGCCTGTCTAAATAGCCGTCAGCATCATAAGCATCAGTTTCATTCATCCATCCGTCGGTGGAAACCATTGTGAAGCCATAACCCTTGAGATTATCTGCGACCCAGTCGATGTTCTTCTTCCACTCGGACTCAGGCATGGACTTGTCTGTATTGAAATTATATTCATACGGTGTCCAATATCTCGGCGCCTTATGAGCGTGTTCCGGATACACCGGCACATATCCTTTGACCTTGACATATATGCTGTCAACGTCCTCAGAAATCTTCCATGATTTCGATGCTGTCACTCTGACCTTGAATTTCAGCATGACGGGCTCATCGGGCTGAATCCTGAAACAGTCCACGACCAATGCGTTAAGAGCCGCCCCTGTGAAAGAACATGTATTCTCTCCCTTGGCGAATGTCCTGGTCCATTCATATTCTCCATCATCCACACTTGCCGTCAATACGCTTTTCGCGGAGGCATTGCCTTCCACTCCTGCCCATGTGAGCGTCAGAACCTCGTCGGAGGAGTCATCCTGCGACAGAACGAATTCTGTCGCAGACGACTCTATCGAGGTCACCACCCTTGTCTCCTCCGTGATCTGCACATCACGGCAGGACAAGCTCATGACAGCCGCCGTCAGCAATGACAGATATTTCATTATCTTAACAGCCGGCATTGTCCTTATCTGGTTTCAAGGGTAAAGGTTATAGTCATCGTATTGAGATCGACGACCACAGTGTATGTCCCTTCCTGAGGGATTATCCAGCTCTTGTCGTTCTGCTTCCATACCATAGGAAGAGGTTTTCCGGACACTGCCACCACATTATCGAACGGAGATGTGAGACGAGGACTCGACCAGTCAGTCTTGGTCACATCACACATGATGTGCAGGACATCCTGCTTGAGGGTACCTGTCCATTTATAGATTCCCTCTCCGTCAGGAAGCATTGTCGAACCTGCATAAGTCTGCGACCATCCGTCAGGTGCCGCATTGCCGATCAGACCGAGAGACGGATAGTTTTCTGCAAGCACGTCGGCAGACTGGTCCGGAACCGGATCGAGAGAAATTATAGTGAACTTCACCGTGGCATATCTGCTGATCTCAACAGTATATTCTCCGCTGTAGCGTATCTCCCATTTATTGTCGTCACCTCCGACATTGCATGAATATTCAAGACCTTCGAATTCTGACACGCCCTGTCCGGGAACCTTTGCAAGCAGCTGGGTCGTACCCCAGTTGTCACCTTCCTGGTTGCAGACAAACTTGAGTTCTCCCGAGTTGAGACGTCCTGTCCATTTCCAGCCGTCACCATCCTTCTCCATCGGAGACATCGCAGAGGCCTCCCATCCGCCCGGACTTGCAGGACCCACGAGCTTTACATTGTCGAATGCAGGGAGAGTCATATCGCCCATACGCTCAAAAAGTACAGTCATCTCATCGATATTCATTGTTATCCTGTATGTTCCGGCCTCCGTCACCTTCCACATATTGTCACCTCTCGGAGTACCGACAGCTGCAAGAACAAGCCTCAGCGTCTCACCCGAAACAATCTCGAGATCCTTCTCTGTCGCTATATACTGATCCACTTCCCAGCCCGCAGACGACGGATCATTCAGGAAACGCAGGGTACCGTTCTTCAGGTTGCCTTCCCATGTGAATATGGTATTGTCCTCCGTAGAAAGAAGAGTAGGGGCAACCGCATCCCAGTCATTCGGAGTCGCAGGTCCCACCATGCCGACTGCAGAATACTTTCTTGTACTCTCCGTGAATGCGACCGTCCTTTCGGCAAGGTCAACAGTAACTTCCCATATTCCCCATGAAGGCACGGTCCATGCAGATTCCCCGGCAGCTACAGAGAAATTATCCGTAAGCCCTGACACCATCTCCTTTCCGTCTGATGAAGGTATGAGATAATCTGTCGCCGCACCTTCCGGTTCCACAAGAATCCTGAATGTGCCGCCCTTCTTGAGCTCACCCTTCCATGTGAATACCGTTCCTTCGCCTTTGGTCATTGCGAGAGCTGCCGAGACATCATTTCCTGCTGCAGTAGCCGTACCCAGCACTGCAAGAGCCTTATACTCGGTGACAGCGCCATACGGCTTCACATCAAATGACACTGACTGAGAAGAAGCAAGGATTCCGTCTGCGTCATAAGCCGCCACTGAAGCCTCGACGGTTGCTGTCACAGAAGCCTCCATGGCAAGTTCCTCCCTGAGAATCAGGTTGAATCCGGCATGAGTATAGCTGAGCGTCTTTTCTTTCAGATCCTCCACTTCGTATGTCTTGTCTCCTGCCTTCAGGGCAAGACGATATTCCGCATCCCATGTATTCCCGTCTGTCCAGGAGAATGTCACGGCCGTTTCCTCAGCCCCGGCTTCCTGCAGATTGACAGTGAGAGGCTCGACGGCAAGTTCAAGAGGCTTTACCGGAGTCTTTATAAAGACCTTCACCTCAACAGGATCGCTGCTGTTCACGACAGCATCATCACGCACCGCGTCAATCCTGATGATGACCGTGACCTCTTCTCCGGATTCCACGCCCCAGTCCGTCATCAGGAGTCCCTGAAGGGATGCTCCAGTATATTTCCATGGGCTTGCTGCATCCGTCACCTCATAAGTCTGTAACGCATCGCCATCCTTGAGGGCAAGATTCACCGAATATGCGACAGGAGACGCATAAACGCTGTTGTCCGTCCATGAAACCTCAAGAACTTCCTCGGAAGCATCGGTTTCTGAAATTTCCACTACCTCCGCAGGGACATTTGCAGAGATTTCCTTAAGATCATCTTTCTTTTCATCGACATCGGGAGCACATGATGTCGTCAGTACCATCGACATTGCCGACAATACCATTGCAATTCGAGTCATCAGTTTCATAATGTTTGTGGTTTATGTTGTTATTTCTTTTCAAATTTTATCGTCAGTCTGTCTATATCAAGGGTGACCCTGTAGCTGCCGGCAGCCGTTACCTTCCATTTGTAATCGACTCCTCCCGGCTGCACAAGCTGCATGGATGTCACAGTGAGGTCGTCCTGACCGGAAACCGTAGCCATGTAGAACGGAGAATCCCATGAAGGCTCACCGGCAGCGAACTTGAGTTCTCCGGCATTCAGATGCCCCTCATAGACAAATTCGGCAGTATTCTCGACCCAGGTCAAAGGAGTCGCATCTTCTATGGCCCAGCCGTTCGGAGCCGCGTCTCCCACCATATATATATTATCATAGGCCGGATGATAGATGAGGTCCAGAGTGCCTTTCTTCACATTGACTCTTACAGTATATGTCTGCTCTCTGTCCATCTTCAGGCGTACCGCTTCTTCCTCATAATAGGCGACAGCCTTGTCCTCTCCTCTGCCGTATGCGGGAGACAATGACTCCCTGTTCTTAAGGAAAAGATATTCTCCGGGCCTGAAGTCACACTTCAAGCTGTATGTACGGGACAGGATCTCTTCCTGCATCTTCAGGGCATTGCGAGGATCCCAGCCTAACTGCACATCATCGACATAGACGGCATCACCGATTATATAGAGAGGCGAAGATGTGAGTTCATAGGTCTTTACGCCGATTTCTGTGACCGCCACCTGAGGCATGATGAACTTGTCCGCCGTATGACGGGCAATCACCTTGGCCTCGAGATTCACCGGCTCACCGGGAGTGATGTCCCACTGTTCCAGACAGAGGTCATTGAGTTCCTCCACCGTATAGCTCTTCTCGAACACATCCTCCCCGAGAACCTCGAGTTCAGTAGCTGTGGCAAAGTCATTTTCCGCTATATCTATCTTGAAACAGTAGGTGACCTTTACATTGTCATCGTACTCATATCCCTTTGTCCATGTGAACTTTACAGCCACCTCCTTGTCATTCTCACGGTCCAGGACGACCTCGCTGACATTGGATGTGACAGTTATCGGCTCACCTCCTGTCGGTGCAAACGGATCCTTTTCTTTCACGCATGACGCCATAGCCAGCGCCACCACGGCGATAATAATGTTTCTCTTCATAATGTCGGTATTTAGAAACTGTTTAAAATTTTATCATTTGAAATATTATGATGAATTTTCGAGT